>DALTWQ010000019.1 GCA_029987025.1 Methanocorpusculum sp.
TCTGCGGAGACTGAACACCGGTTACGATAATCATAGTGCGCATCTTGCCCTGCATCTCAGGGTCAAGCTGAACTCCCCAGATGATACGTGCCGAGGGGTCAATCTTGTGATAGACTTCCTGAACAACGCCTTCAGCTTCAACCATAGTCATGTCCGGCCCTCCGATGACGTTGATAAGGGCTGCTGTGGCACCTGTGATATCAACATCGAGAAGCGGAGAGCGGAGTGCTTTCTTGATTGAGTCGCTTGCCTTGTCTTCGGAATCGGATTCGCCGACACCAATCATTGCGATGCCGCCCTGTTCCATAACAGTTCTGACATCGGCGAAGTCGAGGTTGACCAGTCCCGGGAGGGTAATCAGTTCAGTAATTCCTTTAACTGCACGCATTAAGACTTCATCAGAAACCTTGAATGCCTGTGCGAGCGGGAGCCGCGGAACAATCTCGATGATTCTGTCGTTCGGAATAACAATAACAGTGTCAGCGACTTCGCGCAGACGCTCAAGACCGATTTCAGCATTCTCCATACGGGTTGCGCTCTCGCTTGTGAACGGAAGAGTAACAACAGCAATGGTGAGTGCACCGAGTTCCTTTGCAACTTTTGCGACAATGGGTGCAGATCCGGTACCGGTTCCTCCGCCGAGGCCTGCTGTCACGAACACCATGTTGCTGCCGCTGAGGGCCTGACGAATCTGGTCTTCGCTTTCGATAGCTGCTTCTTCCCCTCTCTGAGGAATTGCGCCTGCACCAAGACCCTTTGTGGTCTGTCTGCCGATTAAGATACGCTTTCCGACTCTGCCGCGAAGCATTGATAAGTGCTGGGCATCAGTGTTTAAGGCAAAGATTTCTGCGCCTTCGATACCTTCTTCATAGATACGGGCAACTGTGTTAGATCCCCCGCCGCCACATCCGACTACGGAAATCTTAGTCTTCAGAGAGTTTAAAATCTCATCGAACTCGTCATCATCGTCAACGGGTTCAGTGTTCTTCTTCGGTGCGGTGATATTAAACTGGCTGGAGTAGTCAACCTTTTCCTGAGCTGCAGCAGGTGCTGCTGCTGGGGCCGGGGTGTATGACTTTACTTCCGGCCACGGGCGTGAGCTCTGAACAGTTGCCTGTGCCGGAACTTCTTCCGGTGCTGCCTTCTTTGCGCCGAGTTCAGCTTCAGCTTCAGCATCGTAAATTGCGGAGATTATTGAATCGTCGCGTGCGACATCTTCAAACCGCTTGCGTGAAAGTGCTTCTTCAACAATTGATCTCATGAGTATAATTCTCCATTCCCGGGATTTCTATAGCGGTCTTTGCAACAGCGGTAACCATCTCAGGCAGAATTTCTCTTCCGTCTGCAAGAGTCACTGCATTTCCGGAAGCGAGCTTCCCGAAAAGCGGACCTGACGGGACCCCTAACATGCGCGCGAGTCTGGGGTCAAACTGCCTGCGGATAACCGTAAGTGTGTTGCCTTCCACCACAGTTTCCTGTGAGCGTGTAATATATTGGATTGACAAGGCTATTAATGCAACTGATGTTTTCGCCGATTTTTTCTCATCAGTTAAAAAGATTGGCATTAGTTTCCCGCTCCTGCCGCTCGTGTGGAAGATATCTCCTCTCTTCTCAAGCCATTCCATAAGGGTGCTGTTGTCTTTGCCGAAAGCAAGCGAGAATAAATCTGCAGGAACTTCAACTTTAGCGGGAGCTCCGTCTGAAATCATTCCGTGCGGATGAATTTTCAGCTCTTTGTCCAAATCAGCCGCGAATTTAAGATATTTTTCCCGGGTTTCGTATGACACATGATTGAGCTCTCTAAATTCACCTTCAGTGATTTCCGGAATGCCGAGTTCTTCGAGCATCTGGTAAATCCGCGCTGCCTCCTCTTTAGTCATCGCCTTTCTGTCAATGTGCGCGGCAGAAACACCCCCGGATTTTAAAGCCATCTGGGAAATCATCTCTTTTGTGACCGTTCCCGCATCGCGCGAGTGCATCATATGTCCGAACGCGCCTTTTGTTTCTTTTCCGATGACGCTCTGCCGCACTGCGTAATGTGTTCCTCCGAATCCAATCAGGGGAATTGTTTCAGCCGCCGGCTTTGCATAGAGTACGCTTTTTGCAGCAGCAGTGTATGCCTTTTCATCACTCCATTCTTTTTCGGTACTGCCTACCTCTACAAAGAATGACGGTACCGGGAAATCAGTAGGTCCGTGATGAGTAATCTCATACGAGACGCGGTATCCGTCAGGCACAAACTTTACATGATTCTGCAGGACTGACTTCATCCAGGCGGGCGCGCAGAGCGACAGTTCCCGGTTGTTTCCGCCGAGCTGTGCAACCCCGAAGTTTCCGGCAGGATGAACGGTTAAAACCGGCACCGGATTTACGCTCGAGTGACGCGATACAATAATTACTAAATCCGCATCAGGATTAATGGCGTCTTTTCCGGTATTGATGATACGTTCGTCTGACGTATGAAATGTTACTTTGTTTCCGTCAAACAGAGGATATGCGTCTATACCGTTTTCTTCAATGAGTTTGTCGATTGCTGCACGGATGTTTCGTCCTGCAGGGTCCTGTTCCGAGTTAAGAATATCAATTATCATATACTATCCGGTTATAATCCGCCCACACCGGTGATTGTGCAGTAGAGCATAAGAATACCCATGATAATCGGCATGTGGACAAGATAAATTATGAGCGTTACCATTCCGTTACCGGTTTTTGCAAGGAAACGGATGAACTTTTTCGGTTTATAGGTGAGTTTGAACCCGCGGATTCCATTCGGATAAAAGACGTTTCCAAAGCCGACTCCGAGCAGGAGAACACCTGCCCATGGCAGAATCGGGAAATAATCCGGCGTGTAGAGCAGGAACTCGGCGCTGTGGATTCCAAGCGGAAACAGCCACTCAGGTGATGTAATCTGCGGGATTAGGAGAATTCCTATCGCCATAAGAATCGCTCCGAATAAAATATTCCACTTCCGGAAACGAAGAAGAGGAATTGCTATCAGCATGGAAATACCCAGCATATGCAGGAATCCGAATTTGATAAAGTTCTGACCGTCTGATACAATCAGCGAGAATATCCAGGTAACAAGAGTAATTCCCATGCCTATGGCAAAGAGAAGGAGGGCGCGGAAAACCAGGGTTTTATAATATTCTTTGTCAGTCTTGCCCTTAAACCGCATACGTTCGTGGCGAAGAACCATAGATATACCGGCAAGGATTACAAACACAGCTGTTCCGAATACATATGTATTGAAGACTGCAAGGAACCGGTCTGTTTCTTCAACGAGATGAAACATAACAAGTGCTGCTGCGAAATGAAAGAAAATCATTCCAATGATAGCTGCTCCGCGTGCAGCATCAATTTCCCAGTAGCGTTCGCCGGTGCTGTGTATTTCAGCAGGTGTTTCCGGCGTTATTGTTTTTGTCATGACTGTTTTCATTCATTGGTTGCAGAATAATATGAATGTGAGTGTTAATCAGGCGCTGTCCGGTTCAGATGCCGTATCTGCGCACAAGTCCCGGTTTGTGTCCGCAATGTTGACACACGTTTGCGCCGCGGCCGGACTTTTTTCTGCTGCCGCTCTTATTTCCGTCGATGAAATGTATCGGTCTGCTATGGTTTTCGAAAACAAATGAAACAAACCTTTAGATGTGTTCAAGCAGTATTTCACAGCGGGAAGTTCTGCTTTACCGCTCGAAAAACAGCTTTCTCAGTTATCAATATTTTTTGATTGTTTGTTTAATTATTAAATCTAAATTTCGAATAATTTTGACAAATAAATTAATTTATATTCTGAAAGTGCATACAGGTTCTTATGACAATTGTTGAAGATGCAAAACGCGGTTTAATCACCGAAGAGATGAAAGTCGTCGCCAAAGCAGAAGGTGTTACAGAAGATTTCATCCGCCGCGGAATCGCAGAAGGGCATGTCGTAATCCCGATGACTCCCTACCGTAAAGTAAAACTATGCGGTATCGGATCCGGTCTTAGAACAAAAGTAAATGCATCTATCGGAACTTCATCTGATATCGTTGATGTCGAACAGGAACTGGAAAAAGCGCGCCAGGCAGAACTTGCCGGAGCAGACTCCTTAATGGAACTTTCAACAGGCGGTGATTTCCTTGACATCAGACGCAGGGTCTGTGAACAGTCCCACTTATCTGTCGGATCTGTACCGCTCTATCAGGCCTTTATCGAAGCGGCACGCAAGAAAGGAGGGGTTGTGTTCATGGATGAGGATGACCTCTTCAAAATCACCGAAGAACAGGCCAAACTCGGAACTAACTTCATGGCAATCCACACCGGTATCAACTATGAAACCGTAAAACGCCTGAAGAATCAGGGAAGGCACGGCGGTTTAGTCTCCCGCGGCGGTGCATTCATGACCGCGTGGATGCTCCACAACGAACAGGAAAATCCGCTTTACAGACGCTTCGACTACCTCTTAGAGATTCTCAAAGAACATGAGGTTACTCTCTCATTTGGAAACGGCATGCGGGCAGGAGCCTGTCATGACGCAACCGACCGCGCTGCAATCCAGGAGTTGTTAATCAATGCAGAACTTGCAGACAAAGCACACGACTTCGGCGTTCAGTGTATTATGGAAGGTCCGGGGCACATTCCGCTCGATGAAATCAAGGCGAATGTCCTCCTGGAAAAACGTGTTACCAACAACAAGCCGTTCTACATGTTAGGTCCGCTTGTAACTGATATCGCACCCGGCTATGACGACCGCGTAGCAGCAATTGGAGCATCCGTTTCATCTGCTGCAGGTGCAGACTTCATCTGCTATGTAACACCTGCAGAACACTTAGCCCTCCCGACTCCGGAAGAAGTCTATGAAGGAGTTATGAGTTCCCGCATCGCAGCACACGTGGGCGACATGGTAAAACTCCCCAAGACTCGTGAAGCAGACTTGGAGATGGGGCACGCCCGCCGCGACCTTGACTGGGAACGCCAGTATGCTGTTTCCATGAACCCTGAAAAAGCACGCTGCATCAGAAACTCCCGTATGCCGGCCGACAGTGACGCATGCACGATGTGCGGGGATTTCTGTGCAATTAAGATTGTACAGAAAAACTTCAACTTCTAATTTGGAAGGAAATCTTAAACCCTGTGGTAAGGGGGATTCTCTCTTATTTTTTAGATTAATTTATTCTAATCCGGTTTATCTTTCCGGAATTTTCTTCCGATTAAATACCGGCAGAATTTAAAAATTACCGGTCATGCCGGCATGAACTCACCTTTTATACACTTTCAGCGCTAATATGTATCAGATTATGAATCCGGAAGGACGTTCAGTATCAAATATGATGCGGATTATGGCAAACCGCATTGACACCATAGCCACAGCGATTAATCAGGATGAAGTTGCTTCATTCATCAGCGGAATCCTGCAGGCAAAACGCATCTATGTAATAGGTGCCGGCCGCTCGGGACTTGTCGCAAAATCCTTTGCAATGCGCCTGATGCACACAGGATTTACTTCGTATGTTGTCGGTGAAACCATCACTCCGGCGGTTGCTGAAGGGGATCTTCTCGTTGCATTCTCCGGTTCCGGAAACACCAAATACGTTGCAGACATTGCAGAAACTGCAAAAAGCATCGGTGTTAAAGTTGCCCTTGTTTCTTCAAACAAAGACTCCCGCGTCGGAAAAATTGCGGATTACTTCATCAAAATCGAAACTCAGCGCGACCCTATCCAGCAGGATACTCACGAGTATGAAATCCGCCAGATGCTTGGGGCATACCGCTCGTTTGCCCCGCTTGGAACTATCTTTGAAACGACTTCTCTTATCTTCAGTGATGCAGTAATATCTACGATTATGGAACTCAGAAAGATTGATGAAAGCGAACTGAAGATGCGCCACACTAACATCGAGTAATTCCATGAAAAAAGAAATAGAGCGGGCTGCATCTCTGTTTATTGCTGATGCCGCCCACAGATTCACGAAGAGGGTTACATCAATCGATATCTCCGGCATCAGAAAGATGTTTGAAGCAGCAGGACCTGATGCCATCAACATGGGGCTTGGAGAGCCTGACTTTGATACGCCTGAAAACATCAAAGAAGCAGCTATTCGTGCCCTTAAAGAAGGTAAAACCGGATATACAAATAATGCCGGATTAAACGAACTGCGTGACGCTATTGCCGGCAAGCTCAAGCGCGAAAACGGACTTGAATATAAACGGGAAAACATTCTTGTTACCGCAGGCGGTTCCGGCGCACTGAATGCAGCAATATCCTCTCTCGTTGAAGAAGGAGACAAGGTCGTATTCAACAACCCGGGTTTTGTGTCCTACGGTTCTCTTGCAGTTCTTGCAGGCGGAGTTCCGGACCCGGTTGAACTTAAAGCCGACTTCCACCTTGATGTTGAAGCATTAAAAGAACATTTTTCCGACAAAAGAACAAAGGTCATGGTTTTAAACAGTCCGGCAAATCCGACAGGAATGGTTGAAAAACCGGAAACCGTTAAAGCAGTTGTTGAAAGTGCTGCTGACTATGGAGTAACTGTCATCTCGGATGAAGTCTATGAAAAGTTCTGCTACGGAGATGCGAAGTTCGTCTCCGCTGCAAAATTCGGAGACAACGTAGTAACCGTCAATGCTGCAAGCAAGACCTATGCCATGACCGGCTGGAGAATAGGATTTATGGCAGGCGATGCTGAACTGGTGAGTCAGGCGGTAAAAGTCCAGCAGTACTCTCTTGCATGTCCTCCGTCTATATCCCAGTACGCTGCTCTTGAAGCATACACAGGAGATCAAAGTTCTGTTGCTCTGATGAAAAAAGAGTACGAAGCAAGAAGAAATCTCTTAATCGAAGGTCTTCACGCATTAGGAATCGAGGCTGCAAAACCTGAGGGGGCATTTTATGCGTTCCCGAAGCTTGATGCAGAGACAGTTGCAAAAATTGTGGCATCGGATGTCATAATTACGCCGGGTACTGCATTTGGAAGCAGGGGTGCCGGATTTGCCCGGATGAGCTATGCCACATCACAGAAGAATATCAGAGAAGCATTACGAAGAATCGAAAAGGTTGTGAACTAATATGGAAATTCAGGAAATTAACGCATTACTGGAAAAGCTGTCAAACGCAACAGGAACATCTGCACATGAAACCGGTGTTGCTGCCATTATCAGGAAAGAGATTGAAGGCTATGTTGATGAGATTAAGACCGACAAGATGGGAAATCTCATTGCGATTAAGAAAGGCGACGACTTCAAAATCATGCTTGCCGCCCATATGGATGAAATCGGCCTTATGGTGCAGTACATCGATGAGAAAGGATTCCTTCACTTTGTAGGTATTGGAGGTTGGTACAACCCGACACTTGTTTCCCAGAGAGTTGTTCTCCACGGAGAAAAAGGAGATGTTGCAGGCGTTCTTGGTATGAAGCCGCCGCACGTCATGTCTGCTGACGACCGCAAAAAACCGATTGAAATGAAGGACATGTTCATCGACATCGGTGCTCATTCAGCAGAAGAAGCAGAAGCTATGGGTATTTCCGTCGGTACAACTGCCACCATCGACAGAAACTACATGCCGTTAAATGGAACTATTGTTACCGGCAAAGCGCTTGACAACAGAGCCGGATGCGCAATGCTTATTGGTGCATTAAAAGAGATGGAAACAAAGCATACCATCTATGCCGTCTTCACCGTCCAGGAAGAAATCGGTCTCCGCGGCGCAAAGACAAGTTCCTACACCTTAAATCCGGACATTGCCATTGCAACTGATGTCACCATCCCGGGGGATTCTCCGGGAATTCAGCGCAGTGAAGCACCTGTATTCTTAGGTGAAGGTGTTGTTGCCTGCTTTGTTTCTGCAAGCGGTAGAGGACATATGGCTGACCCGAGAATTCTTGCATGGCTTAAGAAGGTTGCAAAGAAGAACAGCATCAAGCTGCAGGTCGAAGTAGGGGACGGAGGAAACACTGATGCTTCTGCTATCCAGTATGAGAGAGGAGGAATTCCGTCCATCCCGTTATCAGTTCCGGCACGCTACATCCACTCTCCGGTTGAAGTAATCGACCTGCAGGACTTACAGGGAGCAATTGCTCTTCTTTCAGCTGCGGTTAAGACAAAACCGGAATTATAATTTTTTTAAATCTGCTGATAAAAAAGACGGGTCAGAGTGACCCGCTGAATATGAATTATTTTTTAGACCGAGTAGTACGTAACCCGTTTTCCTTTCTCGCGGTACTCACCGGCGTAGGTATCTACATTGCGCTTGTAGCCGATACGGTCAGTAAATCCGAGTGTTTTGAGAACCTCACGGACACGCATGACATCTGCTTCGTCGTCCCAGTTCTTTGTAAAGACATAGATTACCTTGCGGTCGTCGCGTGAATCAGAATTGTCATGTGAGGTGCTCACCTTTGCACCTATACCAAGTTCACCTGCGGCAGTTGCATTACGGATTTTTATCCATGCATCATCAGCTTCAGCCGGAGATAAGAAGAGCAGCCATTTTCCTGCTTCTTCCCTGCTGCACGCATCTGACTCTGCGTCCGGCCCTTTCTGCTGAATCCAGAACATGTGGCTGGTCCGTGTTGGAACAATACCTTCCCCTGACCGGTAGAACTGCAGGATATCGTCTGCATCGCCGAACATAAGAAGAGGCTCAGCAAGTTCCGGATAGAGGTCGGAGAACTCTTCGATGAGTGATTTCAGCTCCGGAAGAATACTTTCTCTCTCAATTTCTGTGTAGAGCTCTCTTCCTGATTCGGAGATTTTCTGCCCGGCAAAGATGGTAAACATGCCAAACGCTAGGTCGGTCAGTTCTTCTGCGGTGATACCCTCATCAGCATCATTTCCATCTTCAATCATAATTTCATATTTCGACATGTCGCTATAAAGAGGTTTCTATTCATCGCTAATGGAGTAAGATAAGTATGAAATGGAATCAGACGGATAAAACAGTAATAGAGTACTTTGAAAAAAAGAAAAGATTAGACGGTCTTTCTTTCTTTGTTCTTCGGGCGGAGATCGGTTGATCCGCACTTGCGGCAGGTCGTTGCACGGATTGCATTACGTGCATTGCATTTCATACATACCTTTACATTAAGGGTTCTTGCTTCTGCTTCTGGAAATCTCATGATATATTACCTGATATTTTTCGTGCTAATTATATTTGCGTTTCAATATATTAACCATTACGCTGATTAACATACCATTCTTTAAAGGAAATGAGGGCATGGGCGCGGTGCGACATGGTGTTTTTCTCTGCAATACTCATCTCTGCAAGTGTTTTATCTCCGGCAGAAAAGATTGGATCATAGCCGAATCCTTCATTTCCGCGCGGTGATTGCGTAATATCTCCGTAAACTCTGCCTGAAAACGTGTATATTCCGGTTTTGTCGGCATATGCAATTACTGTTTCAAAATATGCGCGGCGGTTTTTTTCTCCTGAAAGAAGCGCGAGAATGCCGGCATTTCCGATAGTATCCTGCACATATGCGGCATACGGGCCCGGAAATCCGTTCACTGCCTCGATAAAAAGACCGGTGTCATCAACAATCAGCGGACGCTTTAACACAGCGTATGCCTGTTCTGCTTTTGCATGCGCAACCTCTTCAAGAGATTCAGCCTGCGGCTCAGTCATCTCAACAGATACTGAAGTAACCTCTTCAATGCCTGAAAAGAATGCAGCAACTTCTGCAGCTTTACCTTTGTTTCCGGTAACAACAGTAATCATAGATACCTTCCGCGCAGTTCAATCTCGTGTTCGCGTTCGAGGACATCGGCTGCCTCTGAAAATTCAGCAGAGTAGCCCTCTACAAATGCTTTGCGCAGTTCTTCGGGATGCTCAGTGGTACTCTCAAGCGTCTGGAACAGTACATGCAGATCAACGCCGCGCGGCTCTATTTCAGTCGTCATCTGCGCAAGACCGAAATCGATGAGATAAACATACGGAGCACGCCAGATCATGTTTGATGTGGTGAGGTCTCCGTGCACAAGTCCTGCCTTGTGCAGTCTGCCGACGGTTTTTCCTGCGGCTTTCGCATACTCAGGCGTGATAACATACTTCAGCACATCGCCTTCGATTTTTTCCATGGTAAGCGACGCAGCAGAAACGTCGCGGATGAGCGGTGTCGGAACACCCGCTCTGCGGGCCGCTGCAATACAGCGCGCCTCGGCACGGGTACGTTCAGCAATCAGCAGAGAATCAAGCGCCTGCTCACGGTATCCTTTGGATAAACGTGTCTTTACCGCATCTGTGCCGGTTAAATCAACCGCAGCTTCTGCACCGCGCTCTGCGGTCTCAGACTGGCCCGGTGCGAACAGTTCACCTGCATCATCGCACCAGGTTACTGCAACCTGGTCTGAGCGGTAATGCGGGTTTACTACAGACTCTGCAACAGAGATGACAGAACCCGCCTCGAGCATGATTTTTCCGGTATAGGCAATCATTGCCCCGTTGTCGCCCATATACATCCGCGGAGGCGCCATGAACTTTGCGCCGCGTTCTTCGCACATAACAGCGAGCATATCCTGAAGACGCTGATTTGCGCCGACACCGCCGACAAGGACGACCTCATCTTTTCCGGTGTGGGCAAGAGCACGTTCAGTGACCTCAACACACATTGCAAATGCTGTCTCCTGGAACGAGTGACAGACATCTTCCATACTGCATCCGCGGGATGACGCTTCCTTTGCGGCGCTCATAAGGCCGGAGAAAGCTAAGTCCATTCCTTTTACCGTGTAGGGCAGAGGAATGTACTTTCCTTCCTTTGCAAGTTTTTCAATCAGAGGGCCTCCCGGATGCGGAAGATTATGACTGCGGGCAAATTTATCCAGTGCGTTTCCAAGTCCGATATCCAGCGTCTCACCGAAAATCCGGTACTTGCCATTCAGAAATCCAAGTACTTGGGTGTTTGCGCCTGATGCATAGAGCACAATGGGGTCTTTGAACTTCGTGTACCAGCGTCCGATTTCCACATGTGCAACACAGTGGTTTACACCGATTAATGGAACGTTCAGTTTCAGAGCAAGCGTACGCGCAGCAGTTGCTGCTGTTCTAAGCGACGGGCCAAGACCCGGCCCTATCGAAAATGCGACTGCATCAACAGGTCCGTTTGCTTCAGAAAGAGCTTTTGAGACAACCTCGGCGGCAACAGCTGCATGATGCTGTGCTGCTTCGCGCGGATGAATACCTCCGGCAGGGGGTGTATACGGTGCAGAATGAAGACATACCAGGTCTTCGTCAAAAACAGCGGCACTGAAGTTCCATGCTGTCCCTTCAATGCCGAGAACCCTCTTTTCGGGCATAGTTGTTGTATATTTATTGCTTGAACTCAGTGTATCCGCACTTACCGCATGCGAATCTGTCTTTGTGTTCTGCGAGGAATACTCCTGCTCCGCAGTTCGGGCAGGTCTTGTGGGTTGCGGTTGCTTTTCCTTCCTTGTCAACAGTATAGAGTGCGCTCCGCTTCGGTGCTTCCTTTTTTGCCTGTTTCTTTGCTGCCATGCTTTTACTCCTCTGCTGCTGCCTTCGGCTGTCCGCGTGCAACTAAGTATTCGTTCTCGGTTGCTTTCAGGGCGTCTGCAGAGTCATAGATTCTTGCAATGCCGGAAATGGCTCTCTGTCCGAAGCGTCCGCCAAGCGGGGAGAGAACAACGTTCTCGACAGGTGCGTTCTGAAGTGCTGCAATCTTTGCGATTAAGTCCATACGGGACGGTGTTGCACCGTCATAAGCGGCGGTGAATGCAAGCTCGCTGCGGTTGAGGAGCTCGTTTCTGGTATTAGAGGTGATTTTAATCTCCATCGATATCCCTTAATTATTGGCTCGCTCTCTATTTAATACCCACGTTAGATTGCGGTAAAATGAGACAGTAAATCTTCTGCAAGAGTTCTTAGAGATGCGTTTACTTCGCAAAGAACTGCACCTTCGTCAGGTTGACCGTAGAGAATCAGCCATCCGTCCGGAAGGATACGGATTAACGGAAGTACTGCTAAATCTTCTTCGCCGGAGACAAAAACAACTGCAGGATGTTTTTTGAATGCATCTTCTAAAACAGAAACAAGTTCATCAGTTATTGTTCCTGCCGGATTTTTCACTTGAAAGAGATTTTGGTATGATGGATTGAAAACAATTTGTTTTTCACGCTTGGTAACGCCGTCTATAACAGCGATGTCGGGAAGAAATCCTGCATCAACAGCATTTTTTGTAACAACATCTCCTACGGTACAGATATTTCGTCCTGCAAGTTCGGGAGTTAATAAAGAAAAATCAGAAAAAAGTCTGCCGAACGGGCGCTTAAAGAGACCGCGGCAGTTTTCCGGAAGACAAAGCATTCAGCGGACCTTAAGTGCGTAGCGTCCGTTATATTCAATGTTCATCTTTTTGGCAACGTCAGAGTGGCGGGAATCGATGATTACCAGGTAGCCGAACCATTCTGTGGTGAGAGCGTTTCCTTGACATTCAGGGCATACTGTCTTGTCTGCCTCGACTACCTTGTGGCAGTTTCTGCATGCCTGCAGAAGTTTTTTCTGGGATGCGCGTTTTGCTGCCATTTACTTTTTCTCCTTCTTCTTTCCGGACTCTTCTTTTTCCTTCTCGTCCTTAAGCCAGTCTAAGGTTCCAAGACCGGGCTGACGCATGGTAAGACCAATCTTTGATTCACGCGGATCGCGTTCGTTTAAGGAAAGGGCAACAACACGCGCGCGGACAGTGTCTCCGACTCCTACGTGGCGGCCTGATTCTTTGCAGACAAGACGTGAGTTCTTCTCATCGTAATCGATGTACTCATCGGAAATCTGACTCATATGGAGCATTGCATCAATCGGGCCTAATGAAACGAATGCACCGAAACTGGTTGTTTCGACAACGACCCCTTCAACAACTTCCTGCAGACCGAGGCGGAGAACGACAGCTTCAAAGTCGACATCATAATAAACGCCGCCGTCACTGTAGACAATTTCACCTTCACCGACGCGGTTGACGCCGGTAACAGCGATAAAAATACCCATCTCCTTGTCGATGCTGCCTTCAAACTGTTCCTGCAGTTCGTCCAGAATAACGGTGTTTAAGTCGTCTCCCATTTTCTCAGGGGGAACTCTGACTTTATCATTTAATTTCAGTTTGTAATACATACTATCAGTCTATTTTCCAATCAGCTCTAACCTGCTTCGTGAACGCAGAACGACAACAGGTATCCTCTTATCTAAGAGTTTTTTCCGCAGTGCTTTATCATTTGTAACTACAACAGCATTAAACTCTTCTGCTCGTTTGACAACTTTATCATCTACCGGAATCTCCTCGTCAAGTTCCGGAATAAGCGTGCAGCGGGCCGCTACGGTCAATCCGAAGCGTGCAGCGGCGGGATTTCTTCCGCTCCCGTTGGTTAAGCCGCGCAGTTCTCCTACTACTTCAGCCGGTACGAGCGCATCGTATGCTCCGAGAAGTTCGGTAAGACCTCCGAAGAGATCTGTGCCGAACTCGAGCGGCATCATCAGAGCATTCGTATCCAGAATTACATTTACTCGCAGAGAATTCCCATCCCGATTAAACGCCAGCGTCCGCCGACCTGACGGCTGATTGCAATGCGGGAACCGACTTCAGCACAGACCGGGCGTTTGAGAATTACTTCAACAATATTTTTCTTAGAAGTCATAACAACACCGACAGTCACAGCAGTTCCGACAGAAAGCATCAGCGGTTCTTTTATGCGTAAGGGGTCTATATGCAGTTCGGATGCAGAGCCGACCACGCGATCCATAAGTTTTACTTCAAACTTCAGTTTATCCCAGACCGGCGGAAGTCCTCCTGCAATTCCGGCAACCTGACCTACCAGAGTATCACTTTTTGTAATCGCCGGGTCAAGTTTGGTTCCGATTGCTGCAAGACCTCCGGGAGTTGCAACAGCAACTTTGTGGGATGCCTTGTTCATTGAGGTAATCTTAGTGGTAATCGGTTCCCAGCGTGCTTTGTTTTCGGCAATGTACTGTCTTCCGGGACGGATTTCAATATCGTCTCCTTCATGGAACTCTCCGCAGATAAGAGATCCTCCTATAACGCCTCCTTTAATGTCTTTCCAGGAACTTCCCGGCTTGTTTACATCAAAGGAACGGGCAATAAGCATGACCGGACTTGCAGTTGTATCGCGGTCTTCGTTCGGAATTGTTTCATTGAGTGCTTCAAGAAGCATGCTGAAGTTAATTCCTTTCTGTGCAGATACAGGAATAATGGGTGCATTTTCTGCAATGGTTCCTTTTACAAACGCCTTAATCTGTTTGTAGTTTTCAAGAGCCTGTTTCTGCGGAACAACATCAATCTTGTTTTGTACGATGACGATTTTCTTAATTCCGGTCAGTTCCAGTGCCATCAGATGTTCTTTGGTCTGCGGCTGCGGACACTGCTCGTTTGCTGCAATCACCAGCATCGCGCCATCCATAATTGCAGATCCGGAAAGCATTGTTGCCATCAGTGTTTCATGGCCCGGTGCATCAACAAAAGAGACAGAACGGACAAGTTCTGCATCCCCTCCGCATTTGGAGCAGGTGCCGGTAAGCTGCCACATATTACACTTTTTGCAGTAATAGAAAGCAGCATCTGCATAACCTAAGCGGATAGAAATACCGCGCTTAAGTTCTTCGCTGTGACGGTCAGTCCAGGATCCTGTCAACTGACCGACAAGTGTTGTTTTACCATGGTCGACGTGGCCTACAACACCGATATTTACATTAGGAATACTTGGGTCGCTCAAATTATTTCAGCCTCTGAATTTTTATGTATTTTTCCTGTATGTGCGTTCAAAAGATAACTTTCAGTCTGTTTATCCGCCGCCTTCGCAGCTGTTGTCAACAGAAAGCCATGCGGATTCACGAATTGCCTGCATTCTTGCCTGCTCTTCTGCGGTCTCTTTTCTGATGTTTCTGTTCTGTTTCACACTGCGTACAGTTTCAGCGATTTCTACTAACTGGTCAACACGGTACAGCAGACCGGTTGTATCCAGTTCAGCATAGACTGCATCCTCACATTCTGTAAGGGATACTATTTTTCCAACAGTTCCGGTACGCGAGTAGCGTACGGTTTGACCTGGTGTAAAGTCAGTCATCCTGTTTATTAATTTGGTGTGAAAATGGATAAAGGTGTGGTAGAGGCAAGGAGGTTTCGTTTTAGTTTTCAGGATTTCAGGGAGATGGATGATTAAGCCGCTGCCGTATCTATCCTAAGCGCTTTCTTTATCACTTTTCAACTCAAACAATAGAGTACAGGATATCTATTATGACATCTACTCTTACTCCGAAAGCAGCACTTCTGCAGTACCACATGGCAGAACGTCTGAAACTTGATATAATGATGATTGCCCATCAGTTAACTACCATCCAGACACTGAAAAAAGAAGACAAACCCGGAGCAAAATACATGCTTGCAACACTTCTCGATGTGTTAAATGCAGATATGAGGGATGCAGCAGCGACTACTGGATGTCAGGAGTTTGCTGCAGCAGCTGACGGTGTCGATGAAGTGCTTAACCTTATTTCAACAAATCAGTTCGGCATTGCCTCTGACAAATGCGGGGAAGCTATGATTCCGGTTACAACGGCCGCTGCAGAGGCATACGCAGTTCTTTCCGCAGAAGGCCTTCTTTAAATATATCCGGAATCAGAGGAAAATAGTATGGACCCTTCAGAATTTCAGTCATTTCTTGCATCGAGGCGTTCAGTCCGCGAGTATGATGAAGCAGCCGGAATTACTGCTGAAGAAAAAGACTACATCTTATCTGCCGCATCAACATGTCCTACTGCCGGAAATCTTGAGGCATGGGATGTCGTCATAGTTTCAGATGAAGGGCAGCTTGAAGTTCTTTCTGATGCGGCAGGCGGTCAGCGTCAGATGATTGATGCAGGATGTGCGTTTGTAGTCTGTGCAAATTATATCCGCTCCATGTCCCGCTACGGTGAGCGCGGCATTCTTTATGCCGTACAGGATGCCACTATTGCCGCAGCGTATATGATGCTTGCTGCGCATGCTATACGTCTTCACACGTGCTGGATGGGTGCATTTGACGAAGCGCAGGTAAAAGAGGTGCTTGAACTTCCGGCACATGTAAGGCCGGTTGCAATTCTTTCAGTCGGGGTCGGGACTCTTCCGCCTTCGTCTCCGGAACGTATGGACCCTGAAGAACACGCGCACTATGACGTGTGGGATAATTAATTTCTTTTTTAGTCAGTTTAATTCTGCAAAAAAGTAATGGACCCGGCGGGATTTGAACCCGCGGCATCTACGTTGCGAACGTAGCTATCTACCCCTGATATACGAGCCCTTGTTGCCTAACCATATTCTAATTCTGAAATTATTAATTCTTCGATGTATCTTCAGTTCTTCGTTTGGATCTTCATTTTTTGTTTTGGCATATCTCCTGTCCGGGAGATTTCAGAAACTACTTACCATGTATTTATACTATTCAAACCTAATATTAGTCAATAATAATGACTCCTGCAGTGCTTCAGGACGGCGAGGTTCAATATTATGCATCTCCTGTTCTGGTGAAAAATAATCAGTATTATGCGACGCTTACCAATCAGCGTCTCATTTTTGAAGGGGCAGTAACCCGCGAATTTAAAGTTATCAGCATACAGGCTGTATATCCCGAGCTGATTGAAAATGGAGAGCCCGGATTGAAACTGATAATATCCACTCCGAAGGGACAGCGCGATATGATATTGGGTTTCCCTGTTGATTCGATGTTCAAAGCAGGAGAACAGCAGGCGTGGATTGATGCAGTCAATAAAGCAGTTGGTGAAAAGCCGTTTGCCTCCGGAACATTTGCAGGAGTCTCCCGTGAAGCACCGCTTGGAGAAGTTCATTCGCACGAAATCAGGTTTAACAGTTCTAATGACGGTGATGCTTATGGAGTTCCTGCTGCAGGAATCCGTGCCCATGCAAAAGATGCGGCTGCATCTCAGACTGCAGTATCTGTAATGCAGACTGAGACTTCAGTTGCCGCACCTGATTATTCAGCAGAAGCAAAGGCTGCAGGTGTTGAGTTAATCCGCGGAGAGTCAGTTGTAATCAGTACCGCAGGAGTTCGTGTCAAACACACATTCTATACCATTTATCTTACCAATCTCCGTCTGATTCTGCAGAACAATCTGGGTAAAATCGGACGTGAGTTTGCTCTCGCCGAACTTATGGATGCTGCCTCTCTGGAATCAGATTCCGGAGAGCCTGAGATTGCCGTTTCTGTCGGTATGCAGTCCGGATTAAAGCAGATGATTATTGTATATCCGACTGAATCAGCGCGGAACGCGTGGATGCAGCAGCTGCAGAACAGACTTCCGCGTAAGAATGTCTCGAATAGCACTGTATCAGCACAGGTCGGTACTGCTGCTGCAGCACGTGTCGGAACATTTGTTCCGGCGACAAATGAGCGGATTCTGGTCTCTACGCCTGATGTCAGAATCAAGAACCGTCCGGTTGTTGTTCATCTGACGACTACCCGTTTTGTTGTTGACTCCGTAAACGGTGTTGTCGGTGAGTTTGCAGTAACATCCCTGTCTCGTGCGGTGCGGATGGCAAGTGAGATTGGTGAGCCCGGAATTGCACTGAAAATCAAATCAGCAAAAGGAGACAGGGATATGCATCTGGTGTTCCCGTCTCTGAACGACCGTGAGGCGTGGATTGATGCACTGCAGTCTATGATTCCGGACGAGGAAGATACCGGAGTGTATGGTGCCGTATCACCATCTCCGTATTCTGTGACAACCGTCCGTCCGCGCGCCGCAGAAAATACGCAGACGATGAAGTGCCCTTCATGCGGAGCGGTAAACCCTGCGTCTGAGACAAACTGTGCTCTTTGCGGCAGTTCACTGCACCCGGCCCGTCCCTATGCAGAAGAAATTGAAGAGCCGGTAAGCCGGAAGAAGCGTACACATCGCCGCAAAGAACCGGTCGAAGAGGATGACGATGAGTCCTGGCCGCCGAAAGGGTATCGGGAAAAGAAGAGCAGAGTGCGTCATTCCCGCGAGAAGCATGACAGTTATGATTCCGGAAAGGAAAGAAGAGAGTATACCGGCGGAGTTATAGGATTTATTTCACGTCCGCGTGATGCTTTCCAGTACTACGCGCACGAGCGTCCGGGTGCTGCGTTTCCGGCATTTCTGCTGACAGGGGCAATCTGGGCAGTTCTTACTACACTGCTTCTCGTATATGTGCTTCCGAATATTTTCGCGTTCGATGCCGGGCGTTTCCCGATTCTTGCTTCTCTTCAGGACAACATTCTTCTGCTCATTATCTTCATAGTTATCCTCTGGCTTATCTGGCTTGTCGCGGTGCTGCTGCACGCTGTTATCACATCAGTGGTTGCGCACCTCTTTGAGCCGTCGGTTAAAATATCTGAGGTACTCGCTATGACTATGCGCTGTTCACTTACGTTCGCTGTTGTCGGATGGATTCCGCTGATTGGTATGTTTGCTGCAAGTATCTGGATGGCTGTTGAAACCTGGTTTGGTCTGCGCATCACGCAGGACACTTCCGGATTCGGCGCTGCTGCTGCAGCGTTTGTAGGTATGATTGTTGTATATGTTGCATTATTTGCAATAGGAGGAGGTTTTGCATGAACTGGAAAAAAGGTATGAAATGGATTATCGCCGCATTTGCGGTATTAGTGCTGATGAGTGTGTTTGTCGGGGCGGTAAGTGGCGACACTGCTGGTACTGGAAATAACACCACCGGTACTGGTGACACCACTGGTACTGGTGGCAACACTGGTACTGGTGACACCACTGGT
>DALTWQ010000020.1 GCA_029987025.1 Methanocorpusculum sp.
TGCAATGTACAACCAGAACTGGTTCATGACCCAGTACATGATTATGCAGGATGCACTTGAACTCTTCCCCGAAGTTGACGCAGTAAAGTTCGTTGAGTCTTTCCCGCGCCCGAAGAAAGAAGGAGAAGAGGAGAAAAAGCCGGCAGCAAAGAAGACTGCAGCAAAGAAGGCTGAAGGCGAAGCAGCAGAGAAGAAACCTGCCGCAAAGAAGACTGCAGCAAAGAAGGCTGAAGGCGAAGCAGCAGAGAAGAAACCGGCTGCAAAGAAGACCGCAGCAAAGAAGACTGAGGCCGCAGCAGAAAAGAAACCTGCCGCAAAGAAGACCACAGCAAAGAAAGCTGCTGAGAAGAAGGAATAAGACTTCTCAATAACCCTTTTTTTTATGCAGGCACGCTTTTTCGATGCAGAAACGTGTGTCTGTAATCTTTGCGCGAGGCATTGCCGTATTCTGCCAGGTCATTTCGGATTCTGCAGAGTCCGGGAAAATGTTTCTGGTCTTCCTGAGACAAAAACCTATGGAGAACTTACCGCCTGCGGCATAGACCCTGTTGAGAAAAAGCCGCTGAACCATTTTCTTCCGCGAAGCAGTACATTATCCATCAGTTCATTCGGCTGTAATTTTACCTGTCTTCACTGTCAGAACCATATGCTGTCGCAGTGTGCTGATGCAGAAACTGTTACTGTGTCTCCGGAAGAAGTCGTCTCTCTTGCCCGGCGGGAGCAGGTACAAAGTATCTCATTTACATACAATGAGCCGACGGTCTTTTACGAGTACATGTATGACGTATCCCGCCTTGCCCGGAAAGCCGGTATTAAAACGGCAATGATTACCAACGGATATCTGAGTGAGGATGCTGTTTCAGAAATCGCTCCTTACATGGATGCATTCAGAATCGATCTGAAAGCGTTTTCTGATGAGTTCTACCGTACTGTCTGCGGTAATGCACACCTGCAGCCGGTCCTTGATACAATTCTGCGTGTATCTGAACTGAAACGTCACCTGGAACTGGTAACACTGATAATCCCGGGAAAGAATGATTCTCCGGAAGAACTTGCATCGATGCTTGAGTGGGAACTGGAACGTCTCGGCCCTGCAGTCCCGCATCATTTCACGGCATTTTCACCGCAGTATCTGATGAGGGATGTACCTGCTGCTTCAAAGGCATTGATGGACAGAGTCTTTAATCAGGCAAAGACAGCCGGACTGTATTATCCGTATATCGGAAATGTGATACACACCGAAGGCGGAAAGACCTACTGTCCTTCGTGCGGCTCGCTTCTGATTCAGCGTGCCGGATATACTTCGTATCCACTCGGGATGAAGGACGGCTGCTGCGCACAGTGCGGCAGGAAAATTGAAGGAATCTTCTAAGATTCAAAAACGATATACACTAAGATACTTTTTTCACAGCATCTGCAATGCGAACTTATGAATACGATACGCGCCAAAAGAAATGTATGGAAGATGTCTATATTGCCCGTGCCGGTGCATTAAGCACAAAACGGAATACCGAACATAAACTGCAGGCGCTTTGCGAAGCTGCAGGTCTTTCAGCAGCCGTTTCCGAAGGAGACCTCACTGCAGTAAAGGTGCATTTCGGAGAACGCGGAAATGATGCTTTTGTAAATCCGATTCATGTGGCAGCAGTTGTCCGCGAGGTTCAGAAAGCCGGCGCAAAACCGTTTGTTACTGATACCAACACACTCTACATAGGCGGGAGACGCAATGCGCCTGACCACCTGGAAACTGCAGCCATGCACGGATTTACCTGGCCGGTTCTTCCCTGTCCGGTGCTTATTGCCGACGGACTGAAAGGTGGAAACTATCGTGAGACGGAGGTCTACGGAAAGCATTTTGATACGGTAAAAATTGCCTCTGATATTGCTGCAGCAGACAGTATGGTTGTTGTATCCCATTTCAAGGGGCATGAGGTTGCAGGTTTTGGCGGAGCACTCAAAAATCTCGGGATGGGATGCGCTGCAAATGAGGGTAAACGTGAGCAGCACACAACACGTCCGCTGGTGGTTCCGAAGAAGTGTGTCACCTGCGGTGCCTGCATTAATGCATGTCCGGAGTTCTGTATCTCAATTGAAGGGCCTTCGATTAAAATAGACCTGGAACGCTGCATAGGATGTCTTATGTGCATGAACACCTGTCCGAAACATGCCATTGACCTCGACTGGCAGGACGATGGTGTTGTGTTCGTTGAACGCATGATTGAGTATGCCGCAGGTGCTGTTGCAAACAAAACCGGAAAAACATTCTACATCAATTTCCTGACAAATATTACGCCGCACTGCGACTGCACTCCGTGGAATGATGTTCCGTTTGTTCCCGATATCGGAATTCTTGCATCCCGCGACCCGGTAGCGCTTGATAAAGCCTGTTATGACCTGGTAAACGGTATGGAAGGCGTTGAAGGAAGTCTGCTTCCCGACCATCACCACGCAGGTGAGGAAAAGTTTACCCGTGTCTGGCCGGGCACAAGTCCGGAGCTGCAGTTCTCTGCCGCAGAAGAGATGAATCTCGGAAAACGCGAGTATCGCTTAAAAGAGATATAACACTATACTATTTTTTCAAAGATACAGAATTGAACAATCCGGCAAATTAAAACAGAGCAGGAGAACTCCTGCTCTTCATCTGCCGCAAAAATACATTTATTTTGCGAATTTAATGTCGTCTGCTTTGACGGTAACACGGCCGCAGAGTTCTGCGATGCCTGCTGCCTTCTTTGCGACTGCTGCAACGTACTCTTCTGCTGCTGCGACGAGTGCTGCTGCTGCTTCATCACCGATACGCTCTGCGCCTGCTGCTTTTGCAATGCGGATAATTGCTGCTTTTGGTAATTCAGTCATGTTTATCATTAATTCATCTACTTAATAGAATAAAAGCATTTGGGTATTTACGCGGAGTTACGAGGAATTAGGGGGTATAATGAGGCTTAATCCGGGGAAAAAAAGAGGGTTGTGATTTTCTCCGGCGATGAATTGCGCCGGGTGCAGCAATTACTCGTCCTGCTGATAATATCCGGTTTTACGTTCCGACCTTCCGCCGTGACGGGTGACTGCAGGGACGGGAAGTTCTGATCTGATATCAACCGGCTCTTTTATGAGATTTTCTTTTCTGATACGCAGAAGTTCTGCAAGGACTTCGTCAACGCCGTCGCCGGAAACCGTAGACATATTGAAGAAGCCGTCATAGTGCTGAAGGTCCGCCTTATTTACCGCTGTCAGCATCGGAACCGATACGAGTGCATCAATCTCCTCACGCAGTTTAAACTGGGATTCAAGCGAATATCCGCAGTTTTCACTCGCATCAATGACGAAAAGCACGATGTCTGCGACATAAACCAGGGCATTGAGCGCCTGTTTTTCAATCGCATTCCGCTCGCTTCCGGTGCGGTCAAGAAGGCCGGGGGTATCAATGAACTGGATTTTTCTTCTGCGCTCTGCCATGCGGTGTCCCACAATAATTCCTTTTGTGGTGAACGGGTATGATGCAACCTCGGGTTCAGCAGTGGATACAAGTCTGATGAATGATGATTTGCCCACGTTCGGATATCCGGCGATAACGATGGTGAACTCATCCGGATTTACGTGCGGCAGTTTGCGCAGGATGTTTCGCACATCATTTAGGTAATGCAGTGCATCGTCTGCGCGGTGGACTATTGATGCTATGCGCGCGACGGCGCGTTTACGCTCTGTAAGCGTATCTGCACGGCGCATTCCCTGTGAGATTCCTTTACCTACATCGCGCACATTCTTTGCTGCCCACCCGACCATTCCTAAATTTTTCTTCAGCTCATCCATGCTGAACATAATATCGCAGAGATCTCTGTAGAACGGGGGAAGTTCTTCAAAGGTGGGAAAACTCTGAATGATTGCAACAAGTTTGTCATGTGCCGACTGGGTAATTGACCGTACAAAATCCTCATCAGCGTGACGTTTATTGGTTTTTTCCCGCATTTTTTTCGCAGCGCGGCGGAACACGCGGTCAAGCAGTTCATCAGCCGTAGGCACAGTCGGTATATCGTCGAAGTACATCGTATCCACTTCCTTTATTAGTTTTGCAGTCAGAAAGATTGTTACATATGGAACTCTCGCTGATACAAAAGGATATACTTATTACTCTTATCTCACTCTATCATCAATATTCCCATCCGGTTAAAGGAGAGGAGATTGCAGAAATCATCCGCAGAAATCCGGGAACCGTACGGAATCAGATGCAGGCGCTGAAAGTCTTAGGCCTTACAGACGGTGTCCCGGGACCTAAGGGAGGGTATCACCCGACCTCCCGCGCGTATACCGAGTTAAACATCACCGACGACTACTCTGAAAGTGATGTTCCTCTCCTGCGAAACGGGGAACTCTGCGACGGAGCACGCGTAAATGAGATTGCCTTTACCACGCTGACGCACGCGGATTTATGCCACGCGCTGATTAAAATCATCGGAAACATCCGGCTGTTTGAGATTGGAGACACCATAACCGTCGGCCCCACCCCGGTAAACAAGCTCTTAATCAAAGGCGAGGTCTTCGGCAAGGACGAGATTAACAGTTCTCTTTTAATCTCAACTACCGAGATGACCAGTCTTCCGAAAAAGATGGTGCGCGAGTACATGTCAATGCCGCTTATCTCGTTAGAGCCGGATATGACTCTTGCGTATGCAGCAAAGACGCTTCTGCAGAAGAAGATTCACGGAGCGCCTGTTCTTGAAAACGGAGAACTTGCAGGGATTATTACTATGACTGATATTGTGTCTGCCTTTGATGCAGGTGTTGAACGGGAGGCACCGGTTGCATCTGTGATGGTTAAACATGTAATTACTATTCCTGATGACAGCAAACTCTACGAGGTCATCCGCAGGTTCAAAGAAGAGCATGTCGGAAGAATTATTGTAACCCGCGATGGAAATGCAGCAGGAATTCTTACCCACTCTGATATTGTGCGGGTGTTTCCGTCGCTGTAATCCGTGATAAAATCCGGTCAGGATATACAAACCGATATATAGTGAGATAACCTAAATTAATATACTATGCAGAGTGAACAGTTCACCCACAATATCCGCAGAAAGCGCGTCATGAGTACCGACGGTAAAATCATCGGTCAGATTAAGAACATCTCCTTTGATGCTCCGACCGGTCAGCTTCTGCGTCTGGTAATCCGCCCGGACCCGACCTTTGATACCACCGGATTCAAGGTTGAAAATGAATCCATCACCGTTCCCTTTGATGCAGTCAAAGATATTACTGACTTCATCGTGGTTGACCGCTACATGCTTCACTAAATCCCTGAAGCATTTATAGCTATTATCTATAACTTCTAATTTTTTTGTTGTTAAAGGAAGGTATATCTCGTTTCATACCGTATATGTCAGTATGAAAACGAAAACCGTTTTATTCACTGCGCTGGTTCTTGCAGCAGTCGCTTTTCTCTGCGTTCTTCCGGCCGCAGCTGACGACAGTATCAAAGACCATGTAATTACTGTTTCAGGATACGGTGAATCCACCTCAACACCTGATATGGCAACCCTGACTCTCGGTATCGAAACCGAAGGTACTGATGCTGCAAAGGTACAGAAAGAAAACACGGAAAAGATGAACAAGGTCATCTCCGCGCTGAAATCTGCCGGCATTGCTGATTCTGATATCAAGACAAACCGCTACTCTATGTACTCGAATAAGATTTCCGAGTACAATGCGGGTAAATATCCGGCGGGAACTACTGTCTACTACGTAAGCAACACGGTTTCTGTTACCACGTATGATGTTTCAAAAGTAGGTGACCTTATTGACAAGGCAGTGGCTGCAGGTGCAAACAATGTGAACAGTCTTCAGTTCTCCTTATCCAACGAGAAATATATCCAGGAACGCAAGGCAGCACTTGTTTCCGCAGTAAAGGCCGCACGCGCTGACGCTGATGCTGTTGCAGGAGCCTTAGGTATTTCCATCACCGGAACCGGCCATATTTCCATCGACCAGAGCTACAAGCCTGTCTCGTATACTTCTGTAGATGCGGTTATGATGTACTCTGCAGAAGATGCAGCAGTTCCGGCACCGAAAGCAGCAGCCGGTTCTACAAGCGTAGAGTCCGGCTCGTTAAAGACGACCGCAACTGTTTCTATAACTTATCTTTACTGAGGATTTACCTCAGACCTCTTTTTTCATCTGATTGAAGGAAAAAATCTGCACGTTTTGCAGTGCTGTTTAATTGACAGATTATACTGCTGATGAATTGTCTCTCTTCAAAGGAAGAAAAAAAGGTCGGTTATGGATGTTTAATTCGGTGTTCTGAATAATGAAGGGATGTTATACATTACATTCCCCTTCTCTCCAGCAGAGTTTCCATACATCTCCGTACCGGAAAAGAACACAGCCGTCCAGGAAATCAATCCAGTCGTCTGCGAATGAATACCCGGTAAGACAACCTATGCAGGAAACCGCAAACGCGTCATGCGTAACACAAAGCACGGTTCTGCCGTCTTCAGCGATTTCTTTTAAGTGCGCAAGGAAATACTTCGTACCCTCGGCAACCGGATAATGGCCCGGGAGAACTGTTCCTGCAAGGTACGAGCGGATTGCAGACAGCGTATCGTTATCCACATAGAACTCATGGCTTGACGGGTCATCGTAGATATATGCCCCGGGCATTCCGAGAGCGTTGTCGGGGACTGCGCTTCCTGCTATCAGCTCCGCAGTTTTCATACACCGTGAGATGGGGCTTGCATACGCTGCAGAGATTTCCGGCAGATGTGCTGCCAGTTCTTTTGCATCATTTTCTCCGCGGCGGGTGATTTTTTTATCAGACCCTCCTTCGCCGAGCAGGAACGGTTCACGTTCTGCGTGGCGGATGAGAATAACACAGGCATCATACCCGCTGTGGGCGCGGATAATTTCCGGGAGTCTGTTTTTCGCACGGGTTTTGCGCACAGCACCCCGCGGAATTGCATCATCAGGCGCATCAGCGCATCCGCGTATGTTCCCGCTTTTATCTATAAAGTGCCAGCCTGAGTCATCCCTGATGCGGGCAGTATCCCCTTCAAACGGACGGACATCATAGAACCAGTCGTTGTAGAGCAGCTCACCCGACGTCGTAATATGTGCAGCCCCTAACTCTGCATGATACACACAGGCAATATTATCCTTGAAGTCATCAGCGCGGATAAAACTCAGCGGGTCGATGCGGCGTCCTATCTGGTCAATGTAGAAATATTCGCCGGTGGTGCCCTGTACCACTGCTGCTCCGCAGGAAAAATCTCCTGCATAACTGTAGCGTTCCTTGTAAACAGCGTTTCCTGAAAAATCGATATGATACCAGCCGTCTGCATCGCGGACTGCAGCAAGCCCCGGAAACACAAACGGTCTGACCTCCGGAAATCTGGCTGCATAAATAGGACTTCCGCCGAAAGTATGATGTGTTTTATCCGGGGAAGGTATGGGGTACTCCATAAAAAAAGATTTAGCGGATTGCAGTAAGTCCTACTGCTTTGTTGGTGATTGCAATAGACTCTTCTGCAGATTTGACGTCGCCTGCCATAGCGCGGATACAGTCAACGGTCTCGACAACCACATCAGCTTCCTGGTGGATTGCCTGGAAGAGGTATAAGTCGGTTCCGTCAAGAACAGAAACAGACTCCTCGAAGATACCGTTTTCCCAGACATCTCCTCTCGGACGGAGCATATCTGACGTGTACTCCTTCAGCTGTGCGGTGCTGGTAATGCCGCTTGCTTTGGTGATAACACCGAGGCGCGGGTGTGCTTTGATAAGCTCCATAACCTGCTCTTTGGTTGCCGGGTTTTTCAGCTCCATGTTTATGAAGTGCATGTGCATCAGAGTTGTCGGCACAATCATCGCAGAGGTTACGATGTTGATGTGCGGAAGAACGCTTTGTACATCCGGTCCGTGATGGGACGGAATGGTTACCGGGTTTAACACGATTGCATCAATCGGTCCGCGCTTGATATCTCCCGGGTCTCCGCCGCGGCGGACCATGGTTGCACGGACCTTCTTTACGCCGAATGCTTTGTCGATAAGGTTGATGATTCTGCAAAGACCTGTGGTGTTGCAGGATACAACGCGGGCAAACTGACGTCCTGCTGCTTCTGCGTAGTTGCAGGATGAGTTAAAGGAGAATCCTGCGACCTCATGGTCTTCTCCGCCTTCCCAGATGGCTTTTTTGCCGTATTTTTCATACAGCGGCTTGTTGGAGACACCCACACCTCCCGGGGTTGCATCGACAACGATGTCAGCTTTCTGAATCATCTCATCAACGCTTCCTGCAACAGGGATGCCTGCCTTATCAAAGGCGGATTTTTTGGAGATGTCTGCGATGTAAAGCGGATAGCCGCGCTTTACGGCGACAAGTGCTTCTGCTCCGGGTTTAGTTTTGGAAACACCGATTATTTCCATGTCCGGCTGTGCAGATACTGCATCAGCAACACGTTTTCCAATGGTGCCATAGCCATTGACTGCAACCTTTATCATATACATATCCTTAGGTTGTATATCTAAAAAAACCTATGCGGTTTAATATTCGGCAGAGGTCCTGATGACCGGTCAATGCAATAAATTTGATACGGAGAAAAGCAAATAAGTATAGGCAATTTTTCGGGCGAGAGTATCCAAGCGGCCAACGGAGGCTGACTCAAGATCAGTTCGTAAGACGTTCGCGGGTTCGAATCCCTCCTCTCGCACTAATTAACTATTCCTTCTTTCCCTCATTCATTTCTCCGTCAGAAAAAACTCAGAGAGGTTATGCTGTGCGCTGTTTTTGTACGAACCGCTGATGCGGATTTCCAGCTGCTGTCTGAAGTTTTCTTCGAGCGCGGAGATTCTCTGTTCAATAATAATCTCTGCAAAGATTTTCATCATCGAAATTACGTCATCATTGTTTGCGCAGTGCAGGGCTGACAGGTACTTCCCGCGTTTATTTCCCGGGACAAGCATACGCGGGTATCCGGTTTTTATCAGCAGATAATTCAGCAGTTCACGGCCGACCCTTCCGTTTCCGTCAATAAATGGATGAATCGTTTCAAACCGGTAATGGAAAATCACCGCACACTCAAACGGATTATACCCGTCGGAAATTTTTTGGTAATACCATGCAATCAGATTTTCCAGTTCCTCTTCAATTAAAAGAGACGGTGTTACCTGATAATCATATCCGGAGATGAGGATATTGTCTGTTGTACGGAAGTTTCCCGGGTCTGATAAGATGTTTGTCATTATCAGTTTGTGGAGTCTTCTGATGAAGGAGAGAGTAACTTTTCCGGTATGCTTGTTTCTGTATGCTGCAACCGCTTTGAAGTTTTGAATCTCAAAAATTTCCCGTGCTGATTTTCCGTTCGGAAGAATGCCGTGTTCAAGAAGTTCTTTTGTTTCACCGTATGTCAGCGTATTTCCTTCGATAGCTGTTGTTCCGTGGATGTACTGATACTCTGCTTCCTGCTCGTAATACTGCACTTCATCGGTAGAAATCAGGTTATTCACGTAGTTGTGGAGATATCTGAGACGTTCTATGGATTCAGCAGCGGCAGCATCCAGATATTCTGTTGTAACTGCATTCTGGCGAGCACTGAGATATTTTTTCTGAGCAGCGTCTTCGATTCTGAAGATATTTTCAGCAAGATATTCTGTTATTTCCTCTTCTGAGAGATGACTGCCTGATTTGATGTATCTTGCAATGACGCATTTCTTTCCGTCAGTCCTAAACTCACGAATCAGATAGTAATATCTATTCTGACTGTTCTTCTTTTTTCTTGCTTCAATCCGGTACCAGATAGTATGAGTCACTATAGTTATGTTGGGGCTTTTGAAATATTTATTTTACTAATGCCCCCACATCAAAAAAGAGACTGTATCTTCTCTTCTTATTTCCCGCAGCACTCTTTCACCAGAGCAGATACGAACTCTTTCAGCCGCAGGAAACTTTCGATGTTCAGCCGCTCGAATACCGTGTGCGGGTTTTCGATATCGGGTCCTACGCTTACAATATGCAGTGCGGGATTTTTCTCTGCCAGATAGCCTCCTTCAAGCCCGCCGTGAGTCGTATATACAGAAATTTCCGCATTAAAAAGACCGCGGTACACATCTTTTACCTTCTGCAGCAGGGGACTTTCCTCCGGTTCCTTCCAGCCCGGGAATTTGTCGGAAACCGACGTTTCTGCTCCTGCTTCGTCAAAGAACTTCTTAATCTCTGCTGTTTTTGCTTCGCACTCCGCGTTATCATTTCCGCGGACAAAGCAGGTAACAGAAACGGTACCGTCAGCCTCACATCTCAGAACACCGAGGTTTGATGAAAGCAGCGGTCCTGATGCGGAGCGTTTAAAGCAGCCGTTCGGAACGATTGAGAGTGCTGAAAGAATCTGTGCGGATGACTCTTTTGTCCATGGCGCTGCGGGGGATGAAACCTGCTCAATTTCCATCTTCAAATCAGGGTCGGTTTCTGCAGCATGTGATTCTGCAAACGCCGCTGCAAGAGATGCTGTGTCGTTATCAGCCGCGGTAAAGATGAACTCAGCAGTTCCCGGAATGACATTCTTTGCCGAACCGCCTGTGCAGGATATGAGCCGTACATCATGCAGCTCTGAAAGAAACTCAGCAGCACATTTTACCGCGTTCAGTCTTCCGGAATCAATCATGATGCCGGAGTGTCCTGAACGCAGACCGGAGACTGTTAATCTATACCCGGCTGACACAGGCGCGGCTTCTTTTGCCGGATGAAACACTGCATCGACAACAGCCCCTCCGGCGCAGGAGACACAGACAGAGCCCCACTCTTCGCTGTCGATGTTGAGCAGAGCATCCGCAGAAAGCCAGGCGGAAGAGATATTTCTTACCCCGTTCATCGTTGTTTCTTCATCGGCAGTGAATATACAGTCGAAACTGCAGTCCTGCAGGTCCTTGGATACCAGAGCCTCAAGAG
The DNA here is from genome assembly GCA_029987025.1 of Methanocorpusculum sp. Taxonomy (GTDB): domain Archaea; phylum Halobacteriota; class Methanomicrobia; order Methanomicrobiales; family Methanocorpusculaceae; genus Methanocorpusculum. Next base: position 10,926 of record DALTWQ010000020.1, read on the forward strand.
AAACGGCAATGCCTGTGCCGTCATCAGCGCCGAGACTGGTTTCTTCTGCATACATCCAGCCGTCTCTGAGATAGGATTTTACGCTGTCTTTTCCGAACACAAAAGAGGACCCTTCGCGGACAGCGGGCACCATGTCCTGATGCGACTGAAGAATGATATGCTTCTTTGAAGAACTCCCCGGGTGCTTAATCAGAACATTTCCTGCAGCGTCTTTTTCGTATGCGAGATTATGTTCTTCAGCAAATGTTGTCAGGTACTTCTGTATTGCAGCAAGCTGACCGCTCGGCCGCGGGACTTTTGTTATTTCTTCGAAATATTTCATATCGTTGAGGTATTGCTCCAGATAAGTATGAGCGGATAAGATATATGAATACTGCAGTTTATGATACTGCAGTTTTTTTGTACATTGAATTGTTCTGTGGTAAAATCCGTATCCGGGATTTTCACACAGGAAAAAAAGATTATGCGGATTTAATCTTGTAGGCAAGACCTGCAGAATCAAGAGCCGCTTTTATCTGAACGTCCTGAATCGAGTTAACCTGCGGGATTGCAATAAGTAAATCCTTTCCTGCTTCGCTGCTCTGTTTTGCCCATGAGACAAATTCATTCCAGTTGTTTGCCGGTGCATCTGCAGCGACAAGGAACGCAGAACCCTCGGTCATAATGGGGGAAATTATCTTTAATCCGGGCTGGGTGTCGATGGAGCTGAGGAATGGCGGGGTTCCTGCAACCGCGTACTGGATACCGTTTGTCTGAAGCAGTGTCATCAGGTTCGGCCCTCCGGAACCGGCAACAAGGTTTACGGTGCAGATTTTCTTATCGTTTACATATAACTCTGCTTTATCTGCCGGTCCGTTCTTTTCAGTTACCGGTTTCAGGTAGATGCCGTAGTTGTCTTTGAAGTACTTCCAGTCTTTTATGACGATGAAGAGCGGGGAGTCATGGTCACTCTGCAGATATCCGATGCTGATGTCTTTGGATGACGGAACCGGGAATGATTCTTTGCTGTCGATGATCTTCTTTGCTGCATCGTACGGTGCGAAATCATAAATCAGGGCTTTTGTCTCCTCTTCGTTTGTAGAGAGCAGATTGTATTTAATCGTGCCTAAGTCTCTCTGAATCTGTAAGAACTCCATGTTGCTTGCAAGCCACTCGGGAGTAATTTCTGTTGAGAAGTGAATAGTCGGAAGAGATTCTTTGAGAATCTCGACACCGCTTACCGTCGTATCACCGAAGGTCGGGTTTGAGGAACCGTAGAGCCAGTCTGCGGCAAGTTCTGCGGATTTGTCCGGATACTCATTAATGTACTCGTTTCCAAGAAGCATGAGTCCGGTAAGAACTGCTGCTAAATCAGCATTCTCAAGTCCTTCCCTGTTTGCGCCGAAGACACAGCAGGTGTGGTCGTCCCATGTCTTTCCGTCACCACGCGGTAAATCCTGTGAGTAGGAGATGACCTTTCCGATGCCGGAAACCGCAGCAGCTGCGACGTTCGGCTGCCAGTTAATCATTCCGTCAATCTGGCCTAAGGCGAGCGAGTTTATCTGCTGACCTGCAGATATTTCCACCAGTTCAACTGCGGGTTTGTCAGTGTCAGCAGTTTCTCCGACACAGCCCGCAGCGAAAACAACTGCGAGGAGAACAAGAACTGCCGCTCCTGCGAAAAGCATTTTTTTCTGCATACTTACTCATTGGATTCTGACAATATATTAATCGATGGATACGAGATGTATAATTTTATCCTGATTGGTATGCATGAGGGAAAATTATTGTTACTATTGTATAATTCCTGCTGCCGCAGGCCGGGGATTTTATACGGGCCTGAAAGTTCTGCTTCATCGTTTTCTTTTCAGAATCGGTCAGTACCGTTTCTCTTTATAGATAGACCGCTAATAGATATGGCAGAACTATGTCAGCAGAACGTTCAGCGATGATTCTCGCAGGCGGCGAAGCAAAACGGGTAAACGGCCGGGAAAAATACTTCTTCTCCTACAAAGGCTGTTCATTTATCGCCCGTCTTGTTGCAGTATTTTCCGGAATTACTGATGAGATTGTTATCGTCGCGAAAAACGAGGCGCAGACAGCACACTTTGCAGGTCTTCCTGATAATGTCCGCTGCACGTGGGACAAAGAACGCGGACTTGGACCGATAGGGGGCATTGCATCCGGCATTGAAGAAGTGAAGGGAAAAGCAGTCTTTATTGCAGCATGTGATATGCCCACTATAAACCGGGCTGTTGTCTCCTGCCTTTTCGATAAACTTGGAGGCTATGATGCGGTTATTCCGGAGTGGGAGAACTCTGATATGGAACCGCTCCATGCGGTCTATAATACTGAAGCTGTCCGCAGATATCTGAAGGCGCAGAAAGGCGCATCGCTTCATGCAATGGTGCATACGTTAAACACCCTGAGGGTTCCGCCGGAGGAGCTGAGAAAATATGATCCGATGCTTGAGACCTTCAGAAATGTCAACACGTTAGACGACCTCTTACAGATGGGTCCGGAAGCTTCATACCAGGAAAAACATCCGGAAAAACAACCCTGAAAAAGTCTTCTTTTTTCTATTCTTTTCTCTATTTTTCAGCATCACAGATATGGTCTGTTTAATCCAATCTGAAATTATCCTTTATTTTTAAAAACAGCTTTAAACTGCGTCTGAAATTAAGCCGCCTGATTTTTTTGGGCGGCGCATATTTTATTCAACTGAAACCGGCCGAGAATACAACTTTATTTTTCAATTCAGCGCACCAGAGGAGATGTTTATATGGATTCAAAACCAATAAATATACATAAAAATTATCCGAATCTACAGCACTGTCCTGCGGGGTTTTTCCGCGCAGAACCACACCTGCACATAAGGAGAAAAAAAGAGCAATGACTGATAATTATGATGCCTCTCACATCACCGTTTTAGAGGGGCTTGCGCCGGTTCGTGAACGTCCGGCTATGTATATCGGAAGCACCGACACGAGAGGTCTGCACCACCTCGTTTACGAAGTGGTAGACAACTCGATTGATGAAGCACTGGCGGGCTTTTGTAAACATGTCCACATTATAATCAATGCAGACGGCTCCATCTCTGTTGAAGATGACGGCCGCGGTATTCCGGTGGACTTTATGGAAAAGCAGGGTAAAAGCGCCCTTGAGGTTGTTCTTACCGTCCTCCATGCCGGAGGAAAGTTCGATAAGAATTCCTATCAGGTATCCGGCGGTCTGCACGGGGTGGGTATCTCGGTCGTAAACGCACTTGCAACCCGCCTGACCGCAGAGGTCTTCCGCGGCGGCTCAATCTACTCGATGGTGTTCTCCAAAGGAGGCATCGTAAAAGGACTTGAATCACGCCCTGAAACCGAGAAAGAGTTCGCTGAAAGAATGAACCGGATGCATCATGATGCAGCATCCCCGCGGGATACCACAGGAACGCGTATCACCTTCTTCCCGGACGGTTCAATCTTTGAAACAACCGAGTTCGATTACGATGTGTTAGCCCACCGGTTCCGTGAACTTGCCTACTTAAACAAGGGTGTTGAGATTGAAATCGAAGACAAACGCTCAGGAGATTCTGAAATCTACTGCTACCTGGGAGGTCTTCGCGAGTTTGTGCAGCACTTAAACGAAGGAAAAGAACTTCTGCACGATAACCCCATCTACCTCGATAAAACAGATACTGAAAATAAAATCGATGTGGAAATTGCCCTGCAGTACAACACCACCTACTCTGAAACCCTCTACACCTTCGTAAACTCGGTAAACACCAGGGAGGGCGGAACGCACCTTGAAGGATTCCGCTCGGCTCTTACCCGTGCCATCAACAAGAGTGCTCACGAAAACAAGCACTTAAAAGAGGATGTGTCCGTCAAAGGCGAGGATGTCCGTGAGGGTCTGACTGCTGTTATCAGCATCAAGATTGCAAACCCGCAGTTCGAAGGACAGACCAAGATGCGCCTTGGAAACAGCAATGTAAAGTATGTTGTTGATTCCCTTGTGTACAATGCACTTATCGAGTTCTTCGAAGAGAATCCGAAGGTCATTGCAGCGATTGCCAAAAAGTCCCAGGAGGCGGCAAATGCACGTGAGGCGGCACGCCGCGCCAAGGAACTTGCCCGCAGAAAGAGTACGCTTGAGATGTCCGGTCTTCCGGGTAAACTTGCGGACTGTTCCGAACGCGACCCGTCAAAATCAGAAATCTACATTGTGGAAGGAGATTCTGCAGGAGGTTCTGCAAAGCAGGGACGTGACCGCAGGTTCCAGGCAATTCTTCCGCTCCGCGGTAAAATCTTAAACGTCGAAAAGGCGCTTGAACATAAAGCCCTGAAAAATCTGGAAATCCAGACACTCATATCTGCTGTCGGCTCAGGCTACGGTGATGCCTTTGACGTCAGCAAAGCACGCTACCACCACATTGTAATTATGACCGATGCTGATGTGGACGGAGCACATATCAGAATTCTGCTCTTAACCTTCTTCTTCCGCTACATGCGCCCGTTGATTGAAAACGGCTATGTGTATATTGCACAGCCGCCGCTTTTCAAGATATCCAAAGGAAAGCAGGAGCGCTATGTCTATACTGAAGAGGACATGAAAGCAGCAACAGCCGAGTTCGGCGAGAAAGCATCTGTTCAGCGGTACAAGGGTCTTGGTGAAATGAATGCAGGTCAGCTCTGGGAAACAACCATGGATCCGAAGAACCGTATCTTAAAGCAGGTCAGAATCGAGGATGCAAGCTACGCAAACGAGATATTCGAAAAACTGATGGGAGATGATGTTATCCCCAGAAAAGATTTCATTAAACGCCACGCAGGAGAGGTGAGAAACCTTGACATCTGAGAATGAAGAGTTCAATCCGCAGGAAGGCCACAAAGTAGCGCCGGTAAATGTCGAAGACGAGATGAAGAACTGCTTCATCGACTATGCGATGAGTGTCATCATCGGCCGTGCCATTCCGGATGTCCGTGACGGATTAAAGCCGGTTCACCGCAGAATTCTCTATGCGATGTACCACGACGAAAACAACACTTCGTCGAATCCGTACAAGAAGTCCGCAAAGGCTGTAGCCGCCACGATGGGTAATTATCACCCGCACGGTGATGCGGCAATCTACGACACGTTAGCCAAAATGGCTCAGCCGTTCTCCTACCGCTACACGTTAGTGGACGGTCAGGGTAACTTCGGTTCGATTGACGGGGATTCACCTGCAGCAATGCGTTACACCGAGGCCCGTCTTACGAAGACTGCCGAGTCTCTCTTGGAGGATATCGACAAAGAAACCGTCGATATGATTCCGAACTTCGATGAGTCCTCTCTCGAACCGGATGTACTTCCAAGCAAAATCCCGAACCTGTTGGTAAACGGTTCGATGGGTATCGCGGTGGGTATGGCAACCAACATGCTGCCGCACAACTTAGGCGAGGTATGTGCTCTCGTAAATGCCTACATCGACAATCCTGAGATGGATGTGCCCGCCATGATGAAGATTCTCCCGGCTCCGGATTTCCCGACCGGCGGTATTATCATGGGAAATGCGGGAATCAGCAATGCCTACCTCACCGGTCAGGGCAAGGTTGTTGTCCGCGGCGTTGCAGAAATCGAGCTGCGCAAGAAAAACTTCGAGCAGATTGTCATCACCGAGATTCCGTACCAGGTAAACAAGGCCGTGATGATTGAAAAAATCGCCGACCTTGTCAAGACAAAACAGATTGAAGGAATTTCCGATATCCGTGATGAGTCCGACAAAGACGGTATCCGTGTCATCATCGAACTGAAGCAGAATGTGCAGGGAAGTATTGTCTTAAACCAGCTCTACAAGCACACCCCGCTTGAGTCTTCATTCGGTATCATCAACCTCGCCATCGTTGATAAAAAGCCGCAGATTTTATCGCTGCCGGAGCTTTTAAAGCACTTCATTCACCACAGAATGGAAGTTGTCCGCCGCAGAAGCGAGTACGACAAAAGAAAAGCCGAAGAGCGTCTGCATATCCTGGAAGGTCTCTTAAAGGCCATCGATATCATCGACGAGGTTGTTGCAACCATCCGTGCGTCTCCGGACTCAGCGGTTGCGCACGATGCATTAGTTTCCAAGTACGGATTTACGCCGGCACAGGCCGAGGCAATCTTAAAGATGCAGCTCCGCCGTCTCGCAGCTCTTGAGCAGAAGAAGATTGAAACCGAAGCAGATGATCTGCGCAGGTTAGTTGAGCACCTCTCCTGGATTCTTGCATCTGATGCCAATGTGTTATCGGTCGTAAAGGATGAGACCAACGAGGTACGCGATGCGTATGCAGATGAGCGCCGCACCAGAATCGACTACACGGCAAACACTGATATTGATGTCTTAGACTTAATCGAGGACAAGCAGGTGTTAGTCACTCTTACCGAGCAGAACTACATCAAGCGTGTGCCGGTTGATATCTACCGTCAGCAGAAGCGCGGCGGCCGCGGTGTTTCGGGCATGACCACGAAAGAAGAGGATGTGGTAAACCGCGTCTTCATGGCAAGTACGCATGATTACCTGCTCTGTTTCACGAACAAGGGCCGCGCCTACTGGCTGCGTGTGTATGATATTCCGGAAGGTTCCCGTACGGCGAAGGGCAAGGCAATTGTCAATCTGTTAAACCTCACTGACGAGGATGTGTCTGCGGTTATTCCCTTACGGAACTTTGACTCTGGCAAGTTCTTCCTCTATGCAACAAAGCAGGGCAGAATCGGCAAGTTCGCACAGGACTTATTCTCCCGCCCGCGTGCAGGCGGTATCATAGGAATGACGCTTCTCGAAGGCGATGAGTTAGTTGATGTTGTCGAGACTGACGGAAAGGCAGAGGTTGTCTTAACAACGAAGTTCGGTCAGACGCTCCGGTTCAATGAGGAAGAGGTGCGTGCAACCGGCCGCGGTTCGCAGGGTGTTATCGGTATCAGAATGAAGTATGATGAAAACGGCGACACGGTCTGCGGCCTGACGCTCGTTGATGCTGAAGCAAAGTATCTGTTCCTGTTAACCGACAAGGGATACGGCAAGCGTACCGATTTCGATGAGTTCATGGGTCACGGCAGAGGAACGCAGGGTGTACGCTCAATTACGGCAAACTTCGAGCGCGGACCGGTTGTGTCTGCAATTGCTGTTTCTGACAAAGATGACCTCGTAATTACTACAGCTGGCGGTATTGTTATGCGTACGCATGCAGCAGATATTTCTGTGCAGGGACGTGCTGCCCAGGGTGTCCGTGTTATCCGCGTTGATGCCGGCGATAAGGTTACCGGCGTTGCTGTGGTACGCGATGATGACGATGCAGCTGCTGAAGGTGAGGCAGTACCGGCTGAGTCTTCCGGTGACGCTGCTGCTGATGCTGATGTAAAGACAGAAGAAAACAATTCATAATCTTTTTTTTTCTGCGGGTGGTTTGTCCGGGGCGGCACTGCTGAAAAAAAGAACCGCGAACCAGCATGCCTTCGGCCTGCTTCGCTAAGCGAGCAAGCTCGCCGCATCTACGCGAATCTCAACGCGAGCCGCATGCCTTCGGCCTGCTTCGTCTTCGAGCCTAAA
>DALTWQ010000097.1 GCA_029987025.1 Methanocorpusculum sp.
TCGGAAAATTAGGCGAATGGCTCATCAAAAAAGCACAGGAGCATAAGAAGAAGTACATTGATGATGAAGAGCTGTTTGAGTGACTGTCGTGTCTTTACAGCTGCTTTCAGTGTTTGTTACTTCTATACATGTCCGTGGAAGGAGAAATCCTTTCACGGCGGCTTCATGTCATTTATAGAGTATTGGAACTGTAACCATTCGCGGTACTCGACATCGCTTCGCGAAGTCTTGTGCCGCTCATTCATTTTTGCAGGTTCATCATAAGAACCGCCCCTGCTTCTTCTCCGGCTGCCGTCTTCGGCATTCGCTTCCGGCTCTGCCTTGACGTCCGCCTTCGTCTCACAGCGCCTCTCAACCGCGGCACACTTGCTTTCCAAAAACAAAAATATTTATATTTTGGAAAGTACGCCCACTTTCCAAAAACAAAAATTTATCTATTTTGGAAAGCAACAATAACCATACTTCATGAAACTCATCGAACGCAGCAGCTACCTGGACAGACTAATCTCCGTATTCGAAACCCCGGACATAAAAATAATCACCGGAATCCGCCGCTCAGGAAAATCAGTTCTTCTGGAATCATTCATCACCCGCATAAAAAAAGAATACCCGGATGCAAACATCATCCACATAAACTTCAACTTCACCTCAAACGAATACCTGCGGGAGTACCACAGCCTGCTCTACCACATTGAAACACAGTACAAAGACGGCGTAAAAAACATCGTCTGCATCGACGAAGTACAGATGTGCACAGGATTTGAAAATGCAGTAAACAGCCTTCACGCCTCAGGAAAATACGCCATATACCTGACCGGCTCAAACGCATTTCTTCTCTCAGGCGATCTGGCAACACTCTTCACCGGAAGAGTATTTGAAATCAGCGTGTACCCGTTCTCATTTGCGGAATTCAGAAAATACTGGGAGATAGCAGACATCGACGAAGCATTTGAACGATACCTGCGTGAAGGAGGAATGCCCGGCTCATACCCGTACAAAGACATGGATGATAAATACACATATCTTCAGGAAATCATCAGCACCCTCCTGATTCGCGACATCCTGCAGAAATACCGGATTAAAAACACAACCGTCATCGACCGGCTCTGCAATTACCTCATCGACAACATCTCAAACCAGACATCAGTCAGAAACATAGCCGCCTCACTATCTGCCGACGGACTTAAAACAAACCACATAACTGCCGGAAACTACGTACGTGCTCTCTGCAGCGCATTTGCATTTTACCGGATAAACAGATACGACATCCAGGGAAAACGCTACCTTTCAACGCAGGAAAAATATTACCTTGCAGACCATGCATTCAGATATGCCAGACTTGGAACGAAAAATCTGAACCATGGCAGAACCCTGGAAAATATCGTCGCAATAGAACTGCTGAGAAGAGGATATGAAGTATACACCGGCACCCTATATGCAAAAGAGATTGATTTTGTTGCTCTAAAACGAAATGAAAAATACTACATCCAGGCTGCAGACGACATAAGCAATCCCGAAACCTTCCAAAGAGAATATAAGCCGCTGCTGAAAATCAATGATGCCTACCCGAAAATAATCATCGCCAGAACAAAGCATGACGAATATGATTATGAAGGAATCAGAGTCATAGATATCGCACGCTGGCTTGCAGGAACCGATTCCGGACAGATATAAGTGCAGCCGTACCGGCCGGATTCATCCTCTCAATCGCAGAACCTAACCCGCTGAAAAAAAGGGAAAGAATTGATTATGTACTACAATTTCTTCTCCTTCTTTGCCGCCTTCCCCTTATTAAACTCCGTTACAAACTCACTTCTGCCTGCAGCCTCATTTCGTGTCGGATCATCAGCCTCAACCCACACCGGCTTCATAAGCCTGTCCGGCTCCTTACTCCTTCTCTTCCGCTTACCGCCTGAACCGCACCCGGCTCTGCCCCCTGCTCCTTCTCCGCCCTCACCCTCATCACACATATCCTCCTCATCAAACTCATCCGCCTCAACATACATGCCGCGTCCGAGATGCTGCGGAAGAGCACACTCATTAAACGGAGGAACAGCACCTAAATCATCGCGGAACAGCAAATCCGACTCCGTATAATGCCACGTCGCAGAAACAACCGGACGAAGCGTCTTATCCGCCTTATTCTGAACCGCATGCAGAAACTCGCGCTCGGAATTATACTCCCCCAGATTCAAATCATCAGACACCCAGCCGAACACAAACTCATACGGAATACCCCGCGGAAAATACCCCTTATTCCTGACATAATACGAACGAAGAGAAACATCCGTCAAAACACCGTGGACCCCTAAATTATAATCCCGCGAAACATACCGCACCATATTAACAACACGGGAGAGAACATCGCGCGGAAGATGCTGCTCCGGCGTATCATTAATCAGAACAGCACCGTGAACATACACAAGCTCCCCGGAATTAAAAAACGAAACCGGATACAGCCGCGACACATCCTCGGACCGCTGCCAGAAATACATACCCTCACTTCGCAGCTCATTACCTGAATCAGCACACTCCATAAAAAAGAAATCATACCCCTTCAGCTCATCAGCAGAAAGCCCGTAAAACTCCTCAAGCGTCCAGCGGCTCTTCCACGAAAGCGTACAGCACACACTGCAGTCCTCATCTTCGAGCTGAATAATCTCATCCTCATCAACCGGCTCGGAAATCAGATAATGCATACGTGCCGCAAACGTACACAGCTCCTTCGACAAATCCGCAGCAGAATCCGCACGGCAGTGAGTCGCCAAATGAGCAAACTCACTGAGAATATCATTCATCTTCAGCTTCTCACACACCTTCTGATAAATCAGATCGGAAATACCCTCATCATACGTCAGAAGATTAACCAGCGCCTCACGCGACAGCTCCTCAGACGTATGCGGACGCAGAGAATCCAGCGCAAACTCAAGCGCCTTTTTAACCCAGGCCGAACTGCTCTCACCGTCATCTCTTGCGCGTTCGGAAATCCTGTCATACAAATCCTGAGTAACACGCAGATTAAACGCTTTAGTACATGTCTCCTTCTTTGCCATTATTGAAAACCCCTGAACACACAAATCTGCTGACTCGCAAAACACGCAACACAATGTGTTGCAATTTGCAATTAATGCATCATTATGTGTTTCATATACAGATTATGTTTATATACACAATCCCATATAACTCTATCTGCAGCAACGAGGTGAAGAGAAAAATTCAGCAAACCTATGAATACCCGGAGCAGATGATGTAACCTCATCTGCAGTGACGCTGCAGCAGAAACAACCTGCGGGCGTCAGTCGAAAAAACACAGCAGGACAGATACGAAGAGCGAA
>DALTWQ010000021.1 GCA_029987025.1 Methanocorpusculum sp.
TTCCACAAATCAACACCCACCGAACGTTTAATACGCTCTCTTAAGGAGAGACCTGTTTCCTGACCGCCTAATGTAACAATAGTCGGGCGGACAGAATTTTCAATGATTACCTGCAGGCGGCGCGGTAAAGCCTCAAGGTCGGCTGCCTGGAGCACAAGGATGCCCACATTAGAGTCATCCATGACCTTCTGGATAGTCTCTGCGAGTTTTTCCGGAGTTTCAGCGGAATAGGTTTTCTGGATTCCTGCTAACTGGAATCCGACGATGAACTCCTTATTTCCAATAACTGCAATCTCCATATTACATCACCAGATACATTTCCAGAGTCTCTGCATCGAGTCCTGCCTGCTTACCGCGGGCAAGGGCACGTAAGTTAGAGACTTCGAATTTCTTCCGTTCAAGATAAACCAGAAGCGGTGCGATTGAGAACGGATGACGCTTTGACATTCTGTTCATCTGCTCGAGCTGAGCAGCAGTTAAAATGCTTTCAACAGCGTAAATCGGTTTCTTCTCGCGAAGAGCCTCTAATGCATCTACAATAACGGGTGCCTTTACTTCTTTCTTAAGAGAATCGACTGCCTCATCTAATGTTACAGGAACTAATCTCTCGAGTTCATCCGGTCTGAAGGTACCTCCTTCAATCCAGACATCAAGAGAACCTGCAGCCCCTGCTCCCTGAGCACGGACTCTGAAGAGGTTGATGATATTTTTGACATCGATTTCGAACATGACGTACTTTACGAAAGGTCTTCCCTCTTTCGCATCGCTGCGTCCTGCTCTTAAGAGCGTCGCATAGTAATACTTGTACAAATCGTTTTCAATTTCACTGAACGATTTTTTCTCAAGAGCTGCGCCGAGTTTCTCGCTGATAATTCCTGAAATGGTCTTATTCGGCAGAGTCTCAACAATTCTCTCAATAGACGGTTCAGCAAGCATGTGGTCTAACGCCGCTGCATCAAGTGAACCGGCCGGTACAAGTACAGCCTTGATTTTTCCATTGGAAAAGCCAAGCTGTTTACCTCGAAGGATAGTCAGAATGTTTTGAATATCCCACTTATGAAGGTAATCTCGGGTAAATCCTTTCAATTCTCCCGGGGCAAGAGAGAGAACTCTCTGATACTCCTTTGCGAGATTCCAGGATACTGCGTTTTCAATGAGGTCAACCCCTGTGAAGGAAGCTGATAATTCATCGATTTCGCGTTTGTACTCCATCTCTTCTACGAGTCTTGTAAACTCGGGAAGACCCATGTTTAACATCCGCATATACTCATCTTTTGCAATGAGCTTTGACTTGCGGACACGCATACGCGTGGAAACATAGATATATGGGGCAGAACCGCTCGATCCCTTTGACATTTTTACCTCATCCAAACAGAATTTCCGATGCGTCTTTTAAACTGGATTCCCAGACATCGTTCATGAATGTCTTGTAGGAATAGTCCAGAGTAATCTGACCATCAGCGCTTTTCACAATAACACCACCGACGATATCAATGGTGCCTCCAAACGTAAATCCGGAAAGGGCTTTTAACTCAAGTGCTGCTTCGACTGCCTTCTGATCTTTCTTGTTCGAGTAAACTTCTCCCTTCTTAATCTGCCCTGCGGCTTCTTTGAGAAGTTCCTTGACTGCTTTTTCAGTTGTCTTGGCAGGAAGCTCTGCAATTGCGTCTGCTGCACCGGCATAGACTTTCTCAAGAAGTTCCTTCTGTGCGTTTAAGAGATCACGCTTGACAATAAGATTTGCACTTGCGGTCTCACGGAGTTCAATTCTCTCCGCCTGGACTTTTGCGTCCTTTTCTGCGTTGAGTTTGATTTCCTGTGCACGGAGGTTTGCTTCGCTGACAATAGTCTTTGCTTTTGCATCAGCCTCTGCTTTTACTGCAGCTGCTTTTGCATCGCCCTTTCTTTTGATTTCGTCTACTACTGCCTCAAGTCCCATATTAAGCGTCCCCGCTTAAATGAACATGATCATGATTGAGATGACGAGACCAAGGATAACGAGGGTTTCCGGAATAGCAACGAAAACGAGTGCTAAACCGAGCATACCTTTGTCTTCTGCAATTGCACCGAATGCTGCTGCACCGATACCCTGCTGTGCAAGACCGGTACCGACACCGCCGAGACCGACACCAAGACCTGCACCAATTGCGCCAAGTCCTTTTCCGATAAGCTTTGCTGATTCTAAATCAACTAATGCAGTTACTGCTGTTTCTAATGCCATTTTTTATTCCTCTGAGAATTTTCTTTTAAGTCCGAAAGGTTTGTAAATTATACCGCCGCCCTGGTAGAATTTCATGAAGAATTCCACGAAGTGAAGACGAATGGAGTTAATTGCACCATCGAGAACACCAAGGACTGCGTTGACTGCATGTCCGACTATAAGAAGCAGGACTGCCACAATTATTAAGAAGATACCAAGTACGCTGAATCCTCCATCAAATGCTATGCCGAAGAACATTCCGGCAAAGTAGTTGACAACCATACCAATAGCCACAGAGGATAATCCTATTGCTGCAATACGAGAGAAGGATAACATGTGGGAAAGCAGGTTGCTTGGAAGCTCCATAATATCTAATACATTCTCCATTAAGACGAAGACAAGTCCGGCGACAAACATTACGATAGCAATGATTGTGCAAATGAATCCTGCAGTTCCCGGGATGTAGGGAATCCAGATCATCAGGTTTGCGTTTGCAAGGACTGCGTTTAAGTCAACTAACGAGAAGATTGCGAGTAACATACCCCAGAGCATAAAGTTCCATCCGAGATTGGAAAGAATTGCTTTTGTTCTGTGGGAACCCGGGTGGTCCATTCTTGCGTGGTTAATCATACCAAAGATTCTGCCAACGCTGATGTAAATGATACCGAGTGCAACTGATAAGATAAGCAGATCCATAATGTTTGGAGCATGTTCTGCACCAATAGGAAGATGTCTTACAAAGAGCACCGGGTGCCACCAGAGTGATAAAGTGAAAAATTCACTGTAAATTAGACCAAAGATGATGGTCGATATGGACACTCCGTAGAGAACGCCCATGATTTTCTTACCGATGTCGCCGAGACGCAGGATATACTTGCGCAGGATTAATGCGACAATCAGGTAAATCAGACCGTATCCTACATCTCCCACAATGATACCGAATAAAATCGGGAACATTATGCCGAGAATGATGGTCGGGTCAAGTTCTCTGTATTTCGGACGTGCGTACAAGTCCAGTAATACTTCGCCTGGTTTGGTGATTCCGGGATTGTTATATTCCACTGGAACCTCGTCATAGTTGATTTCATCTTCATCAACTGTGACGTATACGTTTCCGCCGGTTGCCTGTTTAAGGCCGGCATCAAGCTTTTCAACGTCGTCAAACGGCACCCATCCGTCAATAACGAATGCTTCTTCGGTTGTTGCGAACCGAAGCGGTGCTTCTGCGCGTTCTACATCACACGAGAGAACTTCATCGCATGCTGCGAGAAGATCTGCGTATTTTGTCTTTGCTTCAAGAACTTTGGCGTTTGCATCATCAGCTTCCGCTTTAGCCTGGGTTAATGCTGTTGCGTACTGATCGATTGCTGCCTGAACAGATCCGGTTCCGTTCGGCAGGTTTACTGCAATGTAACCTGCATCGGAAAGAATCGATTCCGCCTTTGCTGCGTTTTCAACTCCGACGAATACAACGATGAATCCTTTTTCCTTCTTCTCGCCTGCAGTATAGTACTTTTCGCAGGGGAATTCAAATTCAACATCGTTTTCAATATATCCGGCGTATGCAGTAATGCTGTCATACCCGTGATATAATTCAAGTTCGGCGGGAACTGTTGCAAATGGCTGCAGTTCTGTAATCCGCTGTTCGCATTCCCGGATTTTTGCCTCAGCATTCGAACGCTTTGCCGTGAGCGCACTAACTTCCTCGGAGATCTTCGGAAGTTCTTTTTTAATTGCTGCTCGAATCGTTTCTGCTGGACGTACGGGAACGTCAAATTGCGTTTTCGGGGCGGTCTGGAAGACGTTCTCGATAGATCTTACTTTAATAAGGTCCGAGGACAGTTCTCCGGCGTTCGGCATAGGAGTTCCTATCTTTACGCCTTCGTATCCTTCCTTGCCCTGGTCGACAAAATCAGTGATGTGGAATACCCGGTGACGATATAGTTCGGTCACTACTGACGCCATCTGGTCCTTGCCTGCGGCAATTAACAGATGGGTCATCGGCTTAGGCTGAAACATGCAGTTTCTCCTTAAACCGCTCTACAAACAGTGAAACAGCCTGCTCAAGCTTCTTGCTTCCGTCATCAATCAGTTTTTGAGCGTCTGCTTTGCCCTGACTGACGATAGCGTCGTGTTTCGCTGCTGCTACATTCCTGGCATCTAAAAGTTTCTGCTTCTTGTAATCTTCAGCTTCGGCTTCGGCTTTTGCAATAATGCCGTCTGCTTCGAGTTTAGCGGCGGCTAATGCCTGCTCCGCTGCTTTCTCAGCTGCCTCGACTGCGGATTTACTTTTGGCTTCGGTTTCTTTAATGCTTTTCAGAACCTCAGTTTTCATCCAACCCTCCTCTCACGGCACGTATTATATTGAACTCATGAATATTTTAATGTGGGGTATTCTATTTTTGAGGACGCACACTCTTTTGCCGGTTTGGCTTCAGAATTGTTCTCTTTGAGAGGATTTATCAGCGCACGGTTTACCCTCGCGCAGATTTCATCATGTCATCTCATCCGGATCATCTTCTCATTTCACCTTAGCCGCCAGGTCATCTCATTTAAGGGTGCCTTCCATCAGAGTCCTCCTCTTTCTTTTCCAAATCCCTATAACCTCACAGCACAAACATATACAGCACAATCGATTAGCTCATGGCAGAAGAAAAAGCGGCAGCATCCCCGAAATATCAGGCGTACTTAGACGGACTCATAGCGCAGCTTGACACCGTAATGGAAGTAGCCTCTGCCGCGAAAGCCAAAGGCTATGACCCCAGAGACACCGTTGAGGTTCCTATCGCCAGTGACCTTGCAGGACGTGTCGAAGCACTCTTAGGCTACAAAGGCGTTGCCGAGGAAATCCGGCGTCTTGAGCACGACCCGTCGCTGAACCGTGAACTCATCTCCCTAAAAATCTGCGATGCCTTCGTCGCCGGCAAGTTCGGCGAAAAAAGCCGTGACGAAATCATCGACCACGCCATCAGAACCTCGATGGCCATCATCACCGAAGGTGTCGTTGCAGCACCTACCGAAGGTGTGGAATCCATTACCGCACGGAAAAACGATGACGGCTCCGAGTATCTGGCAATCTCCTATGCCGGACCTATCCGTTCAGCCGGCGGTACCGCACAGGCAATGTCGGTTCTCGCAGGCGACTACCTCCGCCGTCTTCTTAACATGGAACGGTACATGCCGCGTGAGGAAGAGGTCGAGCGCTACGTCGAAGAGATTAAGCAGTACAACGCCATCTCCAGTCTGCAGTACATGCCCAAAGACGAGGAAATCCGCCTCATCGTAACCAGCTGCCCGGTCTGTATCGACGGAGAGCCCACAGAGCAGGAGGAGGTCTCCGGTCACCGCAACCTTGAGCGTGTTGCAACAAACACCGTCCGCGGCGGCGTGGGGCTTGTCATCGCCGAAGGAATGTGCTTAAAGGCGCCGAAGATTTTAAAGAACGTCGACAAGATGAACAAGGACACCACGGTCCTTGACGGCTGGGACTTCTTAAAAATCATCATCAATGGAGCAACAGCCTCCTCCTCGGACGAACCGTCCGCCCCAGGTGTTCATCCGAAGGACAAATACATGCGGGATATGCTCGCCGGACGGCCTGCATTCTCCTATCCCATGAGAAAAGGCGGATTCAGACTCCGCCTCGGACGCGGAAGAAACACCGGCTTTGCAACCTGCGGCTTCAACCCGTCAACGCTGCACATCTTAGGCGACTACTTATCAGTCGGCACCCAGATGAAGGTCGAACGCCCGGGAAAAGCCTGCGGCGTTGTACCGGTCACAACCATAGAAGGACCGACCGTGCGTCTTTACTCCGGCGAGGTCCGCCGTGTCGATACCCTTGAAGAGGCAAAGGTCCTTGTCAAAGAAGATGAGATAGACTACATCTTAGATATCGGAGAAATTCTCATCTCCTTCGGCGAGTTCATGGAAAACAACCATGTCTTAATGCCTCCATCATACTGTGAGGAGTGGTGGCTCCAGGAAGGAGGCCCCCGGCATCCGGAAAATGAAGCAGAGGCGCTGAAGTTCGTTGCAGAAGGCGCCTACCTCCATCCTGACTACACCTGGTTCTGGGACGACTGCACCGAAGAGCAGATTCGAACGCTTTCCTCTATTGTTGAGCAGACCGGACATGTTGAAGGCGGTGTGCTCTATATCCCCGCAAACAAGGATGCAAAAGCGGTCCTCGAAGAGCTGCTTGTGCCGCACACGGTTGAAAACGGCAATTATGTAATCAGAACGCCTCTATCACTCATTGGCGGGCTCGGACTCTCGTACGAGTTACAGAAACTCTCATCATGGCAGCGTCTGTCGCCGTTTACCAGCGGACTCGTGATGGCTCAGGAGCTTTCAGGCATAAAGATGCGCTCGAAAGCAGGCACCCGTGTGGGAGGCAGAATGGGAAGGCCGGGCAAGTCTGCGCCGCGTAAGATGAAGCCTCCGGTGCATGTGCTGTTTCCGGTCGGAAAATCCGGAGGTCAGCGCCGTTCAGTCGAGGCCGCATCAAAAGCAGTTGCTGCAACCGAGCTGGAAGGCGGCTCTCTTGCGACACAGAACGCCGGTCTTGTGCAGGTCGAAACCGGTGAACGCCGCTGTACAAACTGCGGTAAAATCACCTACAAGAACAAATGTCCTGACTGCGGCGCACACACAGACCCGGTGATGCGCTGTCCCATCTGCCATACAGTAGGCGAGCCGGGAATGGCAAACTGCCCTGCATGCGGCGCCGGCATGGTGTGTCTGAAGGAAAGCATCTTCAGCATGAAGGCCGAGTACGATGCAGCGCTCGAAAAAACCGGCATGACAGGCGCCCGCGACCTTCCCGAGGTAAAAGGCGTTCAGGGCATGATATCGCGCGAACGCTGTGTCGAGCCGCTGGAAAAAGGCATTCTCCGCGCAAAGCACAACGTCTTCGTGTTCCGCGACGGCACCATCCGCTATGATATGATTGACCTGCCGCTTACGCACTTCAAACCCAAAGAGGTGGGTGTGCCTGTCGAAAAACTGCGGGAGATAGGCTATGACACAGACACGTACGGCAGCGACCTGACTGATGAAAACCAGGTCATCGAACTGCATCCGCAGGACATCCTGGTGTCAGTCGACTGCGGCGAGTACCTGCTCCGCGTCTCCCAGTATCTCGATGAACTGCTCGAAAAACTCTACGGACTCCCGCCGTTTTACAACGCGGAAAAACCGGAAGATCTGGTAGGTCAGCTTATCATGGGATTAGCTCCCCACACCTCGGCAGGAGTTCTGGCACGGCTTGTCGGATTTACGAAAGCGAAAGCAGGATACGCTCATCCCTTCTATCATGCAGCAAAACGCAGAAACTGCGACGGTGATGAGGACTGCGTCATGCTTATGTTAGACGGTCTCATGAACTTCTCGCGTGCATTCCTTCCGAGCACCAGAGGGGGAACTATGGATGCCCCGCTGGTTCTCACGACAACGCTGAATCCGAAGGAGGTGGATAAAGAAGCTCTTAACGTCGATGTTATGGCACGCTATCCGCTGGAGGTCTATGAAGGATGTCTCCGGTATGAGGAGCCGAAGAATCTTGGAAAGTATGTCGACTACATCGATAAAAGAATGGGCAAACCCGAGCAGTTCGAAGGCTTCCTCTTCACGCACGACACCGACGACATTTCAAAAGGTCCGCTGGATACCCGCTACACGGATAAGTCCCTGAAAGGCACCGGCGATAAAATCATCGCCGAGCTCGCCCTCGCAGATAAAATCCGTGCTGTCGATACGGATGATTTAGCGGAGAGAATCTTAAACAGCCATCTGATGCCTGATATGATAGGAAACCTGCGTTCCTTCTCGAAGCAGAAGTTCAACTGCCCGAACTGCAGAGCGGGCTACCGCAGAATTACGATGTCGGGCAAATGTCCGAAGTGCGGGGCGACATTAAAGCCCACGATGCATAAAGGAAATGTCACGAAGTATCTCGAGATTGCCAAGTACATGAGCGAGAATTATCATCTGTCGCTGTATGCTTCGCAGAGAATCGCGGTTGTTGAGATGAGTATCACTTCAACCTTCGGCGAAGAGGAAAAGACGCAGATGGATCTGTCGGATTTCTTCTGAAAGGTAATCCGTCACATTTTTTTTATTTTCTGCAAAAAGCATATCTTCTGCAAAACTAAATTAACATGTATATTATGTCCGGCGAGTACGTCAGTATCAGGGAATCTGTATTAGAGAAGCTGGAAGCGAATCTTTCGGAGATGCAGCGCCGCTTCGGTGTTGATACGCTCGGGATTTTCGGCTCAGTTTCCCGCGGAGAAGATACTGCCGACTCTGATGTTGATGTGCTGTACCGGTTTGATGAGGAACATGGAAGGCTTTCTGATATTGTAGGTCTCCATGATTATCTTGCAGATCTTTTCGGGCGTGAGGTTGATTTGATTTCTGTCGAGTTTGTATCTCCGCTGATTAAAGATGCTGTTTTTGCAGATGCAAAACTCTATGGTGCGGTAAGGAGCCTTGCATGAGTCTGGGCGATGCTGTTCTTTTAGAACACATGTATGCAGAATGCAGGAAAATTACCCGGTAGATTTGTAAAAAAAGAATTTTTATTTCTGCGCCTGCATCATCTGCAGTGCAATCTCTTTTCCGCGGGTGTATGCATATTCTCTTAGTTCAGGCGTGGTTTTTCCGCCCAGCTTTGTATCCATGCCGGGGAAGAGAATATTTTCGCGGTAGGGAAATCCCGAGTCGTTGAAAAATGCCCGCATAGTCGGAAATGCCGCATCAAAGATATTTCCGGCATCCTGACCGGCTGTTGATACGAAGACGCCGAGGTGTGTTCTGAGGTGTTTTTCATCGAACACAAGTGTTTTTGTGCGGAACTTCTGCGCCCAGAGGAACTGGCCGCGGTCGACAAATCCTTTCATCTCGGATGTAACGGTCATTGAATATATGGGAGATGCAAGAACCAGGATGTCACTTGCGGCAATATCGTCGAAAAGAGGCGTCAGTTCATCTTTTATGACGCAGATGCCTTTTTTGTGGCAGGCATTGCAGCCCTTGCAGTTCTTAAACGGAATATCAGCAAGACGGACAAACTTTGCCTCAGCACCCGCCTCTTCGGCACCTTTGAGGAAAGATGCAAGAAGGGTTTCCGTGTTTCCGTTCTTTCTGGGACTCCCGCTTACAGCAAGAATTTTCATATGTAGTTATTGGTCTTAAGGATATTTTATAGTGTTTGTTTCAGGCAGTTCTGCAGGATGTGATGACATTTCCGCGTACAAAAAGCATATCCTTTCTTAAGACAAATAGTATGATAGAACATGACGGCTGAATACACCAGCATCAGAAAACCGGTTATGGAAAAACTTGAAGCAAACCTGCCGGAGCTGCAGCGCCGCTTCGGAGTTGCTGATATTGCTGTATTCGGTTCTGTCGCCCGCGGTGAAGATACCGCAGATTCTGATGTAGATATCCTCTACCGGTTTGCAGATGATAATCAGGTTACCACTGCTCTTTTCTTCGAGTTTGCCGCATATCTTGAAACTCTTTTCGGAAGAAAGACTGATCTTGTATCCTTCGACTACATAGACCCCTACATCAGACCGTATGTTGAAAAAGACATGCTCATCTGCGGGGCAAAACCAGCTGCCGAGGCTGCTGTATGAGTTCAGTCAAAGATCCGAAGGTGTTTCTTCACCATATACAGGATGAATGCGGTTTTATCATTGAGACGATGAGTAAACTCTCTCTTGATGAGTTTCTTTCAAACCGGCTCGTTCAGGGAAGTATGCGCAATTCAGTGATGATTATTGGAGAAGCTGTTGCCCATCTGTCTGCAGAATTTCAGTCGGAGCATGCAGAGATTCCCTGGCAGCAGATTAAAGATACAAGAAACCGGTATATCCACGGTTATTTCTCCATCGATTTAATGCGGATGTGGACTCTGCTGACGGATGATATTCCTGCATTAAAGCCGAAGATTGACACCCTGCTGCAGTCTCTGGAATAATTTTATCACATATCTCTCAGCATGAAACAGCGAATGGATATCATCTACCCCTCCATACAGGATTCGTCAGCCGAAGGCATGCTTGACGTATTAATATCCATTCCGTTCGAGCACCTGAATCACTCATTTCATCTGCAGATTCCAAAAGCCCTCTACGAAGGGGCGAAGGCTGCCTCGAAAAAGGCGCTGATTCCATCCGGCATAGGCGATGCCTGGCTTCCCGGCTATTACCGCTCGTTCATTGAGGACAAAAAGCAGATTCCGTTTTTCACGGCTCTTCTCAAACCGTTTCGGGCAATCCGTAAAGAGCAGGAACTTGATTCCGACCGGTATCTTGAGCTTCTGACAGCCTATGTGCAGGGGCTGCCCTACGACCGTGAAAAAACTGCGTCCCTTGACATTGCACCCCGGTTTCCTGTTGAGACGGCCGCTGATAAAAAAGGCATCTGCAGCGATAAAAGTCTGCTTCTTGCAGCGATGCTTTCGATTGAAGGATATGCCTGTGCAATCCTTCATTTCGGCCCTGAGCATCATGCAGCAGTGGGTATTCCAGCCCCGGACGGGTTTGATTTTAAAAAGACCGGCTATGCCATCATCGAGACGACGGTTGTATCCTACATCGGAAGCGAGCCGTGCACGCCTGAAGGTGTCCGCGAGGTGAAGCGTCCGAAGGTGATTCCGGTCGGAAACGGTACGAAGACGTACAGCGCCATACGCGATACGGCAAAAATTCTTGCGGTCACCCGCACCCTTGCGGAGAAGCTGAATCCGGAAGGGACGCTTGTATCCGAGCTGAAACGCCTGCAGGCATCTATTGCTGAGCAGACTGAGTCTCTCCGCTCTGTGAAGGCTGAGCTGGAAAGCCCTGATATCTCTTTTGAGCGGGATGCTGAACTGCGGCCGGAAGCACGTGCCCGGGTGCTTACTCTGCAGCAGACCATCAGGCAGTATAATGCGTTAGCGGATGAGTTTTCCGACGCACAGAAACTTGCCGCATTCATTCACACAAACCGCCTCGACAGAAAAGCGGTGATGCGGGGCATTCTGGCGAACATTCATAATAATTCAAATCAAAAATAAATCATAATTAAGATGCTGACTGATGCCGAAGCACAGAAAGTTTTTGACGCATTTCTTGAAAGCATAGTGGACCAAACAATAATAGAAACTGAAATAATTGAATGTAAATCAGCGGCGAGAAGTTTTGGTGATGATGATCTCGGAAAATATTTTTCTGCATTAAGCAATGAAGCAAATCTGGCAAACTCTAACTCTGCCTGGCTTATTTTTGGAATCAGCAATAATGGGGAAATTCGCGGGACATCATATCTCCGGACACAGCAGGAACGCAATGAAACCAAAAAGAAACTTGCAGATGCAATAAATGAGCACTATACGTTTCTTACTCTCTATGAACTGCAAAAGAATGGTAAACGTATTTTAATGATGGAAATACCTGCAGCACCTCAGGGGATTCCGATTTCATTCAAAGGACACTACTATGCAAGAAACGGAGAGTCTACAGTCCCTCTGTCGATTCAGAAAATAGAACTGATACGTGCTCAGAATACTGATTGGAGTAAAGCTATCCTTCCGGAAGCAGCACTGGATGATTTGGATGAGGGGGCCATAGCCTTCGCCAGAGAAAAATACCGCGAAAAATATCCTGCTCTTGCAAAAGAAATGGATAACTGGGATACAGTAACTTTTCTAAATAAATCAAAAATTACTATCAATGGTAAAATAACCCGTGCTGCTATACTTCTTCTCGGGAAATCTGAATCGGACCATTATATCTCACCGGCTCAAGCAAAAATTAAATGGATTCTGAAAAATGATAACGGGATAGAACGTGATTACTACATAGCGACGTGTCCGTTTATTCTTGCTGTCGAAAAAATATATCAGAAAATAATCAATCTCAAATACAGATATCTTCAGATAGGGACTCTATTTCCACAGGAGGTTGACCAGTATGAGCCGTACCTTATCAGAGAAGCCCTGCATAACGCAATTGCACATCAGAACTATGCATTAAATGGAGTTATCAATATAGTTCAGGATGAAAATACTCTCAGGGTCACTAACTTGGGTTCATTTATCCCCGGAACAGTAGAAAATGTACTGAGATGCGATGCACCGGAAGAACGCTATAGAAATGCTTTTCTTGCCAATGCGATGGTTAATTATAATATGGTTGACACAATTGGGAGCGGGATTAAAAAAATGTTTAATTTGCAGGCAGAAAGGTGTTTTCCTCTTCCGGAATATACACTGACAGAAAATAAGACAGAAGTTCTCTTTATTGGAAAAGTGCTTGATTTAGATTATGCAAATCTGCTTATCCGGAATAAGTCACTTAGTCTTCCGGATATCATTCTTCTTGATAAAGTTCAGAAACGAAAAGAGTTGACTGATGAAGAGGATGAGTA
Organism: Methanocorpusculum sp.; assembly: GCA_029987025.1. GTDB lineage: Archaea > Halobacteriota > Methanomicrobia > Methanomicrobiales > Methanocorpusculaceae > Methanocorpusculum. Next base: position 12,623 of record DALTWQ010000021.1, read on the forward strand.
CCTCCGGAAAAAGAAATTCATTCGCGGTAGAAAAACAAATAGAATTATATCAAGTTCTTTAGCGGCATCAACAGGTCAAAAGGTTGAACACTCTAAGGTGAAAGGGCTGACAACTCAAGGGTATGAAACAGTAATTCTGGAAAGATTAAATGAATATAAAACTCTCACGAGAAATGAGATTGATGGAATTCTGGAAAATATGCTTCCAAACTATTTTACTATAAATCAGAAGAAAAACAAGGTGAATTATTTACTATCAGGGTTGCGGAAAAAAGGGGAAATAATAAACACTGGAAGCAAAACAAATTCCAGGTGGGTACTTGTTAAAGATACATTAAAGAAACGTTAAAGGTACATTATGTATATGATTCAGAAACGGATGAATTGCCGTCTAATCTGAAATTAGAGCATAATTCAGGCTTAACTATGTCGTTAAAGAAACGTTAACGGTACGTTAATAAAAGCGGGCATCAGAAACGGATGAATAAGTGTCTAAACTGATATTAGGGAAGATTCCCGGCTTACTTATATCGTTAAAGACGTTAAAGATGCATTAATGATATGAGATTCAGAAACGGATGAATTATCGTCTAAACTTAAATTAGAGCAGAATTCTGTCTTAAATGTGTCGTTAAAGAAACGTTAAAGAATTGATTGGGTTCTGATTGGTGTTTACAAAATTTGTTGTGCGATACGTCACACTTCAAATGAATCGCACCAATCAGAATCTTTTCCGCTTCTATTCCCGGTTCTTTTTCATCAGCCGCTCATGCAGTTCTGCAATCCGTTCCCGTGCGGCTTTTGTCTCTTCTTCATTTACGGCGAAGGAAAGAGACAGGATGTCTCCGGTCTTTACTCCTGCGGGCAGTTCCGCGAGTGAAAACACCCCGAGCGGCTCTTCTTCGTCCCCGCGTCTGAGAAGAAGAGATGCTCTATCTCCTTCTATCTCGTCAACTGTTACCAGGACGGTCATGCGTACACTGCCTCTCCGCTGCCGGTTACAAACTCGGCTGCTGCGCTGTACGGCAGATTATTTTCGGTCTTTACCGAGTAGGCGCTGCCGTCTGATGAGATTACGACTGTGCCGTCGATGTCAGTTCTGTACAGGTACTTCGTGTACTTGTTAAGGCGCTTTAATGCATCCTTGTGCGGGTGGCCGTAGGAGTTTTCATCACCGACGCTGATTACCGAGACGGTCGGGCTGACTGCTTTTAAGAAGGGTGATGAGGATGACGAGTAGCTTCCGTGATGACCTGCTTTGAGGATGTCAGCGTCGATGTCTGCGCCGGTCGATATGATGTATTCTTCAGTTTCGGTTGTTGCATCTCCGGTCAGAAGATAGGATACGGTGCCGTATGTTACTTTTATGACGGCCGAGTTGTCGTTTACATCGTCGGACAGATACTCTTTCGGCGGAGACAGTACTTTTATGGTGACTCCTTTCCACGGTGAGGTGATGGTATCTCCTGCGGTGACAACGCTGCAGGGGATGTTTTCTTCGTCGAGATAGGTCATCAGTTTTTCATAGGTTGCTGATGTGTGGATGAATCCGTTGTCATAGTATACTTTTGCGGGGTATGCTGAGAGGACGGTTTTTGCTGAACCTATGTGGTCATAGTCCTGGTGGGTTATGAGTATGAATTCGAGCTGTTTTACGCCTAAGGCATTGAGGTATGAGGTGATTGCGGCAGTCGAGTCGATGTCGTTTTTCTGATTGGATTTTCCTGCGTCAACGAGGGCGTATTTTCCGTCTTTGGAGAGGAGGATGCAGTCTGCCTGCCCGACGTTTATGACGTGCACTGAAAGGGCCGCGGGGTCGGTTATCTGGATTGAGGATGGTATTGAGTATGTGCCGGAGGAGCCGAGGATGGTTTCAAATCCGCCGTTTATGCCCGCCCCGCCGAAGATTACGATGAGGGCGATTATGATTATGCTTGTGATAATCGTTTTCTGTTTTTTCTGGTTCGCTTTTGTGTTCCGCCGCGATTTTTTCTGAGCCATGGTTATGTATATTATAAAGTGCCGCGGTATGAAATAGGTATCGAAGGGGTTTTAGTCAGCTTCAGTTTTGAGACTATGTCTCCTGCTCAAATCAAAAACAATCAGACAAAACAGAGTTCAGATGCACAGTTCAGGCGGGTCATCACTCCGCCTTACCTGCACGTACTTATATGAGTTAGTTTAAACTCACTTTTTTATACGCGGGGTGAGGATATAAGTTTTATCCTCGCTGCAGACACAGGGTTGAAAATGATGTATGGTAGTAAATACCAGAACATCATTTTGATCAACAGCTGTGCACATCCTGATGTGATGATTTCAAGATGAAATGAGAAGAATAAACTAAATTTCATATAAGTACGGCACCCCTTTTGGGAATGCCGCTTATCTATTAGTCTGGATGTATGGTAAATTGATATGTTTTGATTTGTTATTCTGATTTTTATACAAAATTTGTGTACAAAATGTATACAATTTGTACACAAAAATTAAAAATATATGTTTGTACAGATGGCTGAATATATGGAGTGATAATTGAACAATCTTATTTGGTGTTTTGTGCCTGCTCCCGCTCATCCTTTTATTTTATATTCTGGAAGACCTAATATAGACATACCTAAGTGGAGTAATTCAGATGAAAAAAGTTGCAATTTTAGGAGGTACCGGAAATATTGGTGAAGGTCTTGCCCGCAGAATCTGTCTCGGCGGCAAGTTCGATGTCGAGATCGGATCCCGCGGAGCTGACAAGGCTGAGGCTGCAGCAGAGGGTGTCCGTGCCTGTCTTGCAGAGCACGGCTGTAAGGCGACGACCTGTACCGGCGGTACGAATGCTGATGTCTGCGATGCCGACATTCTGATTCTGTCGCTTCCGTTCGAGCGTATCGAGTCTACTATTGAAACAATCGGCAAATCCGCCTTTGAAAACAAGGTTATTGTATCATTAATTAATCCGATGATCAGAAACCCGGCTGAGAAGTACTTCCTTCCGGATGCACCGGCTGAGGGCTCTGCTGCTCTTGCCATCGAAAAGATGCTTCCAGCGTCTGCGAAGCTTGTCTGTGCGTTTAACAATGTTGCTGCAGGCAAGTGGATGGAGCTTGATGAGGAGCTTGACTATACGGTTGCTGTCTGCGGTAATGATGACGCAGCAAAGGCCGCGGTAAAAGAGCTTGTTGCAAGTGTTTCGAAGCTGCAGCCGCTTGATGCGGGACCGCTTGCGATGTCTAAGGTTATTGAAGGCATCACTCCGCTTGTTATTACGATTGCGATGCGCAACGGATTAAAAGACGTTGGTGTGTACTTTAAATAACTGCGTTTTTGAGATGCAGACATGCATCTTTTTTTTATGAACTGTTTTTATCCGGCAGGGTGAGATGCTGTCTGGGGGTGCCTGAGGGGTGATTGAGGCTCTACTGAATATTTTTGCAGGTTACTGCAGAAATGTTCAATAGGTTTTTTGTTCGAAGAAACCGGCAGATGATTGCGGTATGGTACATGGGTGAAAAAAGTCTGTTACAAAAACGCTGATTTTTCCAAAAGCGAAGGTGTCATAAGTGTCTCAGGTCATCACCCCTGAAACAACGCCTGCGCCCTTCTTGAATATATTGTCCAGCAGAATTATCTGTGATAATTCCGGTAAATCGCTTTACATAACTTAATAGGGCATACTACCACATAAACCTTTTCGCCGGAGAAAAAAAGTAAAAGGCAGGAATGCCTTTCACTTTCCTTTCTTCTTCCGGCGGTACAGCATCCAGACAAGGGATGCAATCTGTGCTGCGGTCTGCACTACAGCACAGATTTGAGCAATATATTCAAGTGACATGTGATGATGCCCTCCTTTTTTAACCCTGTAAGGTCAGGGGCCTTCTCTGCAGTTCTTTTCGGGAGTTCTGCAAATCCGGCAGAGTATGTGTTTGTGGTTTGACAGATATAAATACTATGAAATATTTTGTAAAAATCGAAATTTATGTATAAAATGTATACAATTTGTATACAAAATCAGGTGTGTCAGGAAAATGTCTGCGGCCCGCTGCGGTTTTTGTTCAGTGTTTTTCTATTGACGAAAACTGATGAGAAACACACTTTTCGTCATTTGGCTGGTGTTCAGGTATGGTATTGAGCGGTTCCGTGCGGTATGCAGGAGATGGTATGGTACATGGGTGAATAAAAGCCTCTTTTATACAAACATTCATATTTACATAGAGCGAATTTAAGGAGTAGTATGGCTGAGTACACCAGCATTAAAGAGACTGTGCTGAAACAGATTGAGGAGAATCTTCCTGAGATTCAGGACCGCTTCGGTATTGAGACGCTGGGGATTTTCGGTTCTGTTTCCCGCGGTGAGGACACGGAACAGTCTGATGTTGATGTGCTGTATCATTTTAAGGAGGGACGCGGCGGTTTAATTTCTGATGCAGTTCCGCTGAAACTGTATCTGGAGAATCTTTTCGGGCGTGAGGTTGATTTGGTTTCCGTGAACTATGTCTCTCCTCTTATTCGTGAGTATGTGGTGTCGGATGCAATTCTGTACGGTAAGGAAACGGCTATTGCATGAATAAGTCACCGGTACTTACTGATAAACTGCTGCTGTCGCATATTATTGAGCAGTGTGATAAGATTATTGATCTGACATCATCGATTGATAAAGATACGTTTCTGGAGAATGTGTATTATCAGGATGCACTGTCCCGTGAGCTTGAAATTATTGGTGAGGCTGCAGGCAGTTTATCAGATTTGTTCTGCGTAACTCATCCGGATGTTCCTGTTGCCGAGATGAAGTCGATGAGGAATGTTATTGTTCATCAGTATTTCAGGGTGGATTCAAC
>DALTWQ010000098.1 GCA_029987025.1 Methanocorpusculum sp.
TCTTAATTCTTGTAACAATCCCGCTTGCACTCTTCGAGTACAAGTTCTGGGCAAATCTCTTTGCTGCATAAAAACAGCAAACCCAATTTTTTATTTTCGGTTCACTCTTTATCCGACATCCTGCATACTATTTCCGGACGTCCTGTTGACCTCCCTCACTAACAGAGAGAACTTTATAGACAGCACGCAGAATATATAGATAATTTATGTTTGAAGCGCTCAAAAAGAAACTCGGCATAGGAAAACGGAAAGAGGAAGAGCCCGTTTCCGCCGCAGAACCTGCATCTGAGGTTGCCGCAGCAGTATATGAAGCTCCGGTTTCAGCATCTGATGCAGCATCAGATGCATCAGCCCCTGCAGATATGCAGGCCGCACCTGCACCGGCATCTGTACCTGCCCCCCCCGCCTCTTCCGCAGAAGAACCTGATGAAGAGGAACACTCAGGCGGTGTCCTGGCAAAACTGAAATCACTCGTTGTTGACCACCAGGTAACTCTTTCAGATAAAGCAATAGATGACGCTCTCTTTGATTTACAAATGGTTCTGTTGGAATCAGACGTGGCCTACCCCGTAGCAGAAGCCATCACTGAACACATGAAAGAAGAGCTTTCCGGCAGCAAAAAGAAGGTGTTCTCCTCCTCGGAAAGAATCGTAACCGATGCATTAAAACACGCCATTGAAAGTGTGCTCGGTTCAGGATTTGACCTGGTATCCTATATCAATACCCATGAAAAACCGGTCAAAATCCTCTTCACCGGCGTAAACGGAACCGGAAAGACCACCTCTGTTGCAAAAATAGCAGCCTACCTCCAGAGTCAGGGATTGTCCGTCGTCGTAGGGGCAGGAGACACCTTCCGTGCAGGAGCTATTGAGCAGATTCGTGTCCACTGCGACCGCTTAGGCATAAAACTGATTGCCCACCAGGAAGGAGCAGACCCGTCAGCAGTTCTTTTTGATACCGTCGAGTATGCAAAAGCGCATAAGACCGATGTCGTACTCGCCGACTCTGCAGGAAGATTCCATAACCGCACAAACCTGATGAACCAGCTCGACAAAATCAAGCGTGTCATGAAGCCTGACCTTGTATTCTATGTCGATGAGGCAGTCGCCGGAAACGATGCAGTAATCCGCGCCGAAGAGTTTGAAAAGACCGTGTCAACCGACGGCGTCATTCTTACCAAAGTCGATATGGACCCGAAAGGAGGGGCTGCAATTTCCATCGCATATACGATTGGAAAACCGCTCGTATTCTTAGGCGTCGGCCAGGAGTACACTGACATGAAACCGTTTACGCCGTCGTTAATCATTGACGAAATCTTCGGGGAGGAAAAATAAATGGGAATGGACTCTCTTTCAACATCCTTAAAGGATGCCTTACGCAAGTTATCCGGCAAAGCCATTATCGACAAAGCAGCCGTTGATGAGCTGGTAAAGGATTTACAGCGTGCGCTTCTCACCTCTGATGTAAATGTCAAACTTGTCATGCAGCTTTCGCAGAGCATCAAGTCCCGTGCGTTGGCTGAAGATCTGCCGAAGGGAATCAATGCCCGTGAACATGTCCTGCGTATCGTCTATCAGGAGTTAGTAGCTCTTGTCGGCCGCGAGTCAGAGTTCTCGCTTCGTCCGCAGAAAATATTAATGGCCGGTCTGCAGGGTTCCGGTAAGACCACAACGACCGGAAAACTCTGCCGCTACTTCCAGCGCAAAGGAATGAAGGTAGGAGCAATCGGTGCAGATAACTTCCGCCCGGGTGCATTTGCCCAGCTTGAAACCCTGTGTAAGAAAATCAATGTCCCCTGCTACGGCGACCCTGCTGAAAAGGATGCGGTAAAGATTGTAAAAGACGGCCTTGCTGCGCTCAAAGATGTTGAAGTGGTCATTGTCGATACCGCCGGCCGCCATGCGCTTGAGGATGATTTAATCGACGAGATTACGCAGATTAACGAGTTCTTAAAGCCGGACCACCGCTGGCTTGTTCTCGATGCGGCAATCGGTCAGGCCGCCCGCGAGCAGGCGAAACGCTTCCATGAGGCAATCGGCATTGACGGTGTCATCATCACTAAGATGGATGGTACCGCTAAAGGAGGAGGTGCAATGTCTGCCGTCTCCGAGACCGAATCCGGCATTGTCTTTATCGGAAGCGGTGAAACCATCGATGACCTCGAAAAGTTCGATGCGAACGGATACATCTCCCGTCTGCTCGGCATGGGTGACTTAAAGGCACTCGTCGAGAAAGCAGAAGAAACTATCAATGCAGAAGATGTCGATGTCAACAAGATGCTTCGCGGCAAGTTCTCCTTAAACGATATGTACAAGCAGCTCGAGGCGGTGCAGAAGATGGGTCCCTTAAAGCAGATTATGTCGATGCTTCCGTTAGGCGGTATGAAGCTTCCGGACAATGCCTTAGATGATGCAGGTTCAAAGATGAAGCAGTTCCGTATCATCATGGATTCGATGACGCCGCAGGAGCTTGAAGAGCCGTCAATTATTAACACGTCGCGTATGATGCGGGTTGCAAAGGGTTCGGGAACGACCGTGGATGACGTGCGGAATCTGATTAAATACCATAAGATGATGCAGAAGACGCTCAAAGGATTCAAGGGCAACCGCATGATGATGAACAAGATGATGAAACAGGTCCAGAAGAACGGCGGCGGCGGGTTCTGAAAGTCTTTATTATCACTTTCTTTTTTTGATAACTATTCTGCCTTCAATCTGAAATACAAATGGTTAATTTTTCCAGTGGGCATTGCCAAAGAAACCGCGAATCTACGCGAATCCCAAACGCGAGCCGCATGCCCTTCGGTCATGCTCTATCTTCGAGCCTGCGGCTCTCGATAATCGCAGCCCTATTCACGGCGTCTGTTCCCGCTTATCGCGGGACGCCGCGGGCTGCTGAAGGATATTTTCTCAACTCATCACAAGAGTTCAACTACTTCAGCGAGCCGCCCGTGCCCGCGATATGCGAGAGACGAAGTCTCGAAGCTATAGCAGGCCGAAGGCATGCGGTCAGCGGGATAAGCACGGGTGTAAAGGCTCGCGATTATCGAGAGCCGCAGGCTCGAAGATAGAGCATGACCGAAGGGCATGCGGC
>DALTWQ010000099.1 GCA_029987025.1 Methanocorpusculum sp.
AAGCGGGATAAGCACGGGTGTAAAGGCTCGCGATTTGCGTGAGATTCGCGAAGATTCGCGTTCTTTTGGGAAATACGCACCGGCCAAAATCAACCGTTTTATTTTTGATAACAGATGAAAAAAATAGTTACAACTATTTTTTATCTTCTTTTAGTTTGAGGGTGCATCCGGTTAGCATTTCCAATCCCGCACGCACCTCCGCAGAGTTTATCTTATTCAAAAACAGAAATGTATGCGGCAGAGTGTGTCATTTTCCCGGCCATGGAAATCATGGAGGATTCTTCACACTTGACGCACTTTGTCATCTTTTCTTCTGCAGAATTATCTTACCGCATTACGATTCTTTAGATGCAGCACGCTTCTTTTTCGGAAACTCCTTCCCCCAGATGATGCGGGATGTTTCCGTCTCGGTAAACTGAATAGCTCCGGTAGGACACACACGTGCACATGCGCCGCAGCCGATACATGATGATGAGGGCTCATCATACGGTGTTGACACCTTTTTACCGGTTCCGCGTTTTACCATCGAGATGGCTCCGATTTTTATCTTCTGACAGGCGCGGACGCAAAGACCGCACATGATGCATTTTCCGGTCAGTAAGGAACGAAGAGAGTAATCCGGCACCTCGTACTCTTCCATCAGTTTTGCAATCTGTTCGCTCTTCGGCGCACGGCGCTGCATGAAGGCGATTATGAGACGGCGGTAGTTTCTGATTTTTTCGGTATCGGTTTCGACAGAAATCTCACGTGTTACCGGATAGATACAGGATGCAACAACCTTTGACCAGCCGTTTTCGATTACCTCGACGACACAGAGTCTGCAGGCTCCTTCTCCCGGATACTTGTCATGCCAGCACATCGTCGGAATGAAGATGTCATTCCTGCGGGCAATGGTAAGAATCGTTTCGCCTGCTTCGCATTCGCAGGGTTTTCCGTTGATTATAACCTGCATTTACTCACCCTCCTCCGGTTTTTTTACGGAACGCAGATATCCGCGGGATCCTTTCATCAGTCTGCGCGACCAGAGAGATACAGGAATTGTCTCAAGCGCATCTTTGGGACATATATCGCGGCACATACCGCAGCCGACGCAGGCACGGATGTCGATGAAGTGCGTACCGTTTCCGCTGCCGCTGATAACACCTGTGGGACATACTTCCGCACAGCGGCGGCAGCCGACACACTTTTCTCTGTTAATCTTAAATGCGGTAAGTTCCGGACACATTCCCGCCGGGCAGTGGTAGTGTCTGATGTGTTCTTCGTATTCGTCACGGAAGTACTGAATCGTTGAAAGGACCGGGTTTGCGGCGGTTTTTCCTAACGCACAAAGAGAGCAGTCCTGCATCATATGACCTATTTCTTCTAAGAGTTCAATATCTCCGTCACGTCCGCGGCCGGCACAGATGTTTGTTAAGATATCCCTCATGTGGCGCAGTCCTTCGCGGCAGGGGGTGCATTTTCCGCAGCTTTCTCCGCAGAGGAACTGGACATAGTATCTGGCAAACTCAACCATGCAGGTATGGTCATCCATCACAATGAGGCCGCCTGAACCCATCATGGAACCGTGTTTCTGCAGGGTATCAAAGTCAACCGGCAGATCAAGAAGTGATTCCGGAAGACAGCCGCCGGAAGGACCTCCGGTCTGAATTGCCTTAAGCGGTCTGTCCTTCTGAACGCCCCCTCCTATGTCATAGATGAGTTTTCTCAGACTGATGCCGAGCGGAACCTCGACAAGACCGGTGTGCTTTACCTTTCCAACGAGCGAGAACACTTTTGTTCCGGTGTTGTTCGGCGTTCCGGTCTTTGCAAACTCAGCGCCGCCTGATGCAATGATGACAGGAATGTTTGCAAATGTTTCTACGTTGTTTAAGACGGTCGGTTTGTCCCAGAGTCCTTTTTCCACGCTGTGGATGTACTTTGCCCGCGGCTCTCCTACTTTTCCTTCGATGGATTTCATAAGAGCGGTGGATTCTCCGCAGACGAAAGCGCCTCCGCCGCGTACAATACTGAGCACGAACTTCTTTCCGGTTCCAAGAATATTTTCGCCGATGAAGCCCTTTTCCTCTGCGGCTTTGAGGGCATGCCTCATGCTGTCCAGGGCTAACGAGTACTCATCTCTGATGTAGAGATATCCGCGTTCGGAGTTTATGGCAAGGGCACATATGGCCATTCCTTCGATGATGCTGTGCGGGTCGCCGTTTAAGAGAGCTCCGTCCATAAATGCACCCGGGTCTCCTTCATCGCCGTTGCAGACGACATATTTGGGATTGACCGGGATGGATGCTGCACTGCGCCATTTTCTGCCTGTGGGAAAACCCGCCCCGCCTCTTCCTCTGATGCCTGATGCGGTTACTTCATTGATGATGTCATCCGGGGCCATTGTGAGCGCTTTTTTCAGCGCCTCGTATCCGCCGCGGCTGATATATGCATCGATGTCTTTGGGGTCGATGAGTCCGGTGTTTCTCAGGGCAATTTTTGTCTGCTGGGCATAGAACGGGTTTTCATTCTGATGAACAACGGGGCATCCGTCTTCTGTTTTGAAGCAGAGGCGTTCGATGACTTCGCCGTTGAGAACCGTTTTTTCGATAATTTCTTCTGCATCGGACGGTTTTACCTTATAGTACATGATATCGTCCGGCATAATCCGGACAAGAGGCCCCATTTCGCACATGCCGCTGCAGCCGGTGGACTCAACCTCACAGACAATCTCAGTCCCGGGCGCTGAAAGGGATGCAGCAGATTTCAGACTCTCAGCCAGTTTGAAACTTCCTGCGGCAGCACATCCGGGGCCGCAGCAGACCAGCACCTGTTTTTTCATTTTGTTTCCTCCGCACGATATTCAGCAAGAATTTTCCGTAATTTCTTTTTGGTCAGGTTTCCGTAGTATGTATCGTCAATGAGCATCACAGGGGCTAATGCACAGGCTCCTACGCAGTTTACAAGTTCGAGAGAAAAGAGTCCGTCTTCTGTTGTTCCTCCGGGGCGTATTGAGAGCTCTCTGCAGATATCTTCTGC
>DALTWQ010000022.1 GCA_029987025.1 Methanocorpusculum sp.
CAGAGCGATTAAGATTGCTCTCAAATCCGCCTCAGATTCAGTTCTGAAATCAAAAACAAACCCGTAATAACCGATTTCAAAAAATAGAGCGATTCTTTTTGAAAACTTTCTTTTCTATCTGAGATATATCCCTTATAGTAATAATTTATTTTCTTATAGAATCGCTCTAATTTAGAAAAAAACAAAATAATGGGTTAGAATAGAAAATAAAGGATAATGTGAGCTTAAAATTAGAGCGATTCGAATCGCTCTAATCCGCTCTGAATCGCTCTAACTGCTCTAACATCTGAATCCCGGTCGGGAGAATACTCTCTTACTCCTTTCTCTCACTCTTCTTCCCGAACTTCCATTTAAGAACCTGCAGCAGAACCATAACCGCAGCACCAATCAGGAAAAATCCGATATTAAATGTAGATATAGTCATCATCTCCTGCGGAACTGAAAGCGTCTCAGGGCCTTTTACAATCGCATAGAACGAACCAATCAGCAGACCGATTATCATAAAAATCGTCTGCGCACGGAACCGCTCAAAACAGAACCTGATACCCTTCGTACATAAAGCAAACCCGACAAGAGCTCCTGCAAGGAAAATAAGCAGAGCCGGAACACAGGAGAAATCGAGGTGAAGCACCGCACTTACCGCAGAAATCAGCGGAACATACAGTCCGAAAATTAAAAGAAGCGTCGAACCGGAGATACCCGGAAGCACCATCACCGAAACCGCAAGAACTGCCGCGACAAAAAGAATCACCGCAAGAGGGAATGTGATAACAGAAATATCACCGACATCGACCGCACCGCCTAACTGAACCAGAAGCGGAACGACACAGATTCCTATAATCGTAAAAAAACACCAGCAAAGTTTCCCCTTCAAAGCATCACGCTCCTCATAAATTACAATAGGAATCGCAATCAGCGTCAGCCCTAAAAAGAGCGAACTTAACGCATAGATATTTGTTTCAAAGACCGCAGAAAGAACTAACGCACAGACCGCGAACCCGACAACCCAGCCGATCCCCAGTTTTACCAGGAACGGCAGCGCTGCAAGTTTCTTCTCTTTTCTGCCGAGCAAAAAATCATTTATCGATACAATGAACTTCTCATAGAACCCGAGAAGAAACGCAATAGTCCCGCCGGAAACGCCCGGCACACTGTCCGCTGCCGCCATGCAGATACCGCGGAGGAAATCCTTAATCGTGCCTACGAGGTTCATTTACGCGTCTTCCTCACTTTTACCGCAACACCGCGGTTTGATGCCGTCATCTCAGACGCACTCATAACCGCCTTACCGGTCGCCGCATAGTTTTCTCCGACGACAAACACCTCGTCACCTTCACGGATACGCGGGTCGCATTCGGCAATGCCCGGCGCTAAAATATCGCCCTGCGGAATAAATCCGGGCGAAATCGTAATCCGGTAGCCGGATATCCGCTCCCAGCCCTCGTGCGTCGGGCGGATTAAGCCGGTTGAGGGGTCTGTCGTAAACAACTGCTGCTTTTTTAAAAGAACCTTCACCTGCGGATATCTGCCTTTTACCACCAGGCCTTTCGTATCGACCTCGCAGCCGAACTGCCAGAGAAGTGTGCCGTGAATGAAATCATTCCTCATCTTGCGTGAGCCTTCAAGTGCGTTATTCAGAGCACGAAGCGACTCCTGAGAGAGCGGACGCTCGTCATTGCAGGTAATTTCGATAGGAATATTGAGTGCCTCAGCAGCTGCCAGCACAACCTCTTTTGCGCCGCCGTCTAAGTGACAGATGGTGCGCTCATACTTGTGCGCCGCAAGGTATGCAGAAACGCGTTTAATTAACACACGCTGTTCTTCCGCGTCCCAGAATCCGGTAACCGGCACATCATAATGACCTGCCGGATAGACAAGCTCCAGTTCCCGCGGGACAATGCCCAGCGGCGATGTGACAATCACCTCGTGAGCACGGGAGTCCACGACACGCACAAACATCTGGTGCGAACGGGAAAGCGAGTACGGCTTTCTCGATGCGCACGGAAGAAGCACACAGACATCCGACCGGGGTGGATGATAGCGTGAGGCAAGCCGCTCTTCAAAGAGGTCAATCTCACGGCGGTAGATGGATTCTCCCGCGTTTGCCATAAAGCGTGAATTTCTGACCGCCGGAAGAACCGCATCAAATGCGGCGCTCCGGTCGATTCTGCGCAAAAGCTCCACCTGCGGCGCGTGAAGCCGGCATCTGGTCTCAACAAACTCACGCATCTGACCGCGTTCAATCCAGAGATGAGCTGCTGCAATCTCCCGTTCGAGGGCGAGTCTGTTGTGCAGTTTCAGGTCATGGTTTTTGCAGCCTTCGCAGCAGCAGACGTCCTTATCCATCCATGACGCATCAAACTCGCCTTCAGGAAGGCAGAATTTACCCTGTACTGATGCAAGGTCGACTGCAGTGTAGTCGAACAGATCAAAGCCGCAGTAGATGAGCATCGCCGCATTCGACGGAAGCGCCGAGGCCGGAGCGTAGCGGGCAGCGTCAGGGCGAAGTTTTGCGTACAGCTCCTCGTAGGTTTCAAGGAACCGCTTCGAGTCATCGAGCGTGTTGTTCCAGTTCGCAAAGAGATACACCGAGGCATCAGCAGCGGCTGCCGTCTTCGGATGAACCGCTGAGGGCTCGGTGCCCGCCGTAACATATTTTTCCGCGTCAGAGGCAGGGGCTGATAACGGCATGTTCGTAAATCCCCTGTCCTTTAAAGACGGGAACAGCTCTGCCGTTTCACAGACAGCGGGCGTTGAGATGACCGTATCCTCGTTAATTCTCAGATTGCCTATCCGTGCGAGAAAATCATGCTTTCGTACATCAAAGACGCTCATGTAAAGATTTCTGCCTCCGGGAACGCTTTGCGGAACGTGTCAGCCCACTTCTCCGTTGTTGAGATGGTGACCTTCGTCTGCGGATTTGTTTCAAGCAGACCTTTCAGGCCTTTGATGCCGTACTCCATCATAACCTCATCCCAGGCCGGGACTTCGGCAAATCCTGCCGGAAATGTCTCGGCAAGTTCGTACGGCAGCGGACCGAACGGGGGTTTAAACTCGATAACCTCGGTAAAGCGGGAAGGAACAGGCCCTCCGGCGGCGACCAGGATTTCGCCGGATAACTGAATGCGCGATACCATCTTGTGGTACTGGGAAACCTCGGGCCGCAGACATGACTCCGAGCCGCGGTAGAAGAAGCGGCGTTTGGTTGCGCAGTCGAATTTAGCCAGCTCAGGCATGCGTTCAAGCATTCTGCGGTAGCCGTCTAAGAGTTTCGGATGAGCTCTGCAGCGCTCGTCAACCAGTTCCATAAGGGTGCCGTCTGCAATTGCGGCACGGACGCGGGAAATCTCTGCCATGGTTACGGCAAGATTGTGCTGCGCTAAAAGTTTCTGACGGTCCGGGGATTTTTTAAGTTCTTCTGCCGTATGGCTTCTGCAGACCGGGCACGCGCAGGGAAGTTCGGTCATCTCATCGAGATGGAGCGTTCCGGATGGCGTTATATAGCGTCCGTCTTTTGCGTAGAGGGCGTATGCGGCCGAGTCAAACACATCACAGCCGCAGGCCGCGGCGAGTGCAAACATCGAGGGGTGTCCTGCGCCGAAGAGGTGCACGCAGGCTCCTGGGGAAAGGCCTTTTTTCGCGTTAATGATAACATCGACTAAGTCACGGTAGCGGTACGCTTCCATCAGGGGAACGACAGCGCCTACCGGGCAGTAGGTATAGCCGAGCTCTGCGGCTCTGCGTCCTGCTTTCTCGCGGAGATCACCGAACGTTGCCCCCTGAACCGGACAGGCGAGCGGTGCATCCTCGCCGAAGATGCGTTTTGCCTCTTTCATCCGTTCCCAGGTGATATCCATCTCACGCTCGACATCCTCGCGTGCTTCGTCAGGAAGTGTCGGGATATCCAGCGGCACCCAGATGTCGCTTCCGATTTTTTTCTGGAAGGAAAGTGTTTCTTCGTTGGTGATATCGACACTTCCGTACACCATCATCTGGAATGAGCCGGAGTCGGTCATAATCAGGCCATCGAAGCCTAACACATCATGCAGACCGCGGGTCTCCGCTGCTTCTCTGAACTCTTTGCTCTTCGAAAATATGTAGGCGTTTGTGATGATTCCTTCAACACCCATCTTTTTCATCTCCGCCGGAGGTATAATCTGGAGATGCGGGTTTACGACCGGAAGAAGTGCCGGGGTGCGCAGCTGGCGTTCGCCTGCTTTCAGTTTTCCTATCCGCCCGGCGATATCTTTATGGATTACTTCAAATGTTACTGCCATGGATGAGTTCTCGTAAATATTTGTCCTTCAAAGGTCTGGATTGTGCAGGCATCAGATTCCCATGTTTTGGGTGCAAGGCCCGCTTTGACACAGGTATGGTCTAAAAATTCCTCTGACGTCCATTCCCATTCAACTGCAACCTGCGGAAGAAGAAGACCGCGGTATCCGCGGCATTCCGCAATAAGTCCGTGTTTTCCGATTTCGATATGACGTGCCCGTTCATCTGCCGGACACAACAGTGTCTCAGGCGGGGCAAGAACGGTTACCTCGATGTCAAGTCCTGCAAGTTCGTCTGCTTCGACCGGATAAAACCGCGGGTCAGCAGATGCTGCCTGGTATGCGGCATCTTTTAGTGCGTCTGATAACGGAAGAGCCGGGTAGGGATATCCTATGCAGCCGCGTAAATCGCCGCCGGCGGTAAGTGTTACAAAAACCCCGCGGGGTTCTTTAAAAACAGCCGGGAATGCAGCATGCTGCATCTCTTTGCCGGTAACTGCTTCAGAGACGAAGGACACTGCTGCATCTACTGCGTACCTTCCTTCCTCTTCGGTTAACAGGTTCATTGAAAAAAAAGTTATTTCTGGTTGTCGATGATGTCTTTGATGCTTGCTTCAAGAACATCAAGACCTTTTCTTACATCGTCCAGGTTCTTTCCGCCGGTTAAGATAATCTTTCCGGAGGAGAAAAGAAGGGCTACAATCTTCGGGTCTTTGATTCTATAGACGAGGCCCGGGAACTGTTCAGGCTCGTACTCGATTGCTTCAAGGGACAGTTTTGCAACGATTCTGTTTAAGTTGATGAATTTTCCGATATCGTAGGAACAGACAATGTTGGTGACTGCAACTTCAGGTTTTTTCAGAATCTTGACGCCTGCACTCTTAAGGGAAGTTAAGACTTTGTCTAAGCCTTCGTCAAGGGAATCCTCGTTTCTGATTCCGGTAAGGACAACTTTTCCGGAGGAGAAGATAAGGGATGCCATACGCGGTTCATCGATTCTGAATACTGCACCGGGGAAGCGTTTGGTGTTAAGCTCGCATCCCTCAATTTTGCTGGATATTTCTGCGAGATTGATTTCGTCTGCAATAACTCCGGATGCGACGATATTTTCAATCTTCAGAGTGGGGTATTTATTAACCATCTTTATATCATTTGATATGACGGATGATAATACTTTTTATCAGCGGTATATATAGAGACGGGATTCCGGTTCTGGAATAAACCCGTAATTGGGGTTTATTTTAAAAATGAAGGTCATTATTCAGTTTATTGTCTGATATGTATACGGTTGATTTAGTTAGTGTAAATTGTTTAAAAAATAGAGTTATTATTCCGGTCATTTGCATTTATTCTGCAGCCGCGGTTTCTTCCTTTTTCCTGACGATAATATTCGGGACAGCCCAAGACAGAATAAGCGTAATTACACCAATACATAACCCGAGAAGGGCTGTTGCATGGAATCCTGATAAGAAAATATCCGCCGGAAGTTCATTAACAGCGATACCTATCGAGGCCGGTGCTCCGACAGCGAATGCCAGCGTGTAGGCGGCAATTCCCAGAACTCCGCCCAGGAAGTCTGTGGTAATCATAATGGATGTGCCTGAGCCTTCTTCTCCTTTGGGTGCATTCTGCACAATTCTGGTCGTTGCAGGGCCTCCGGAGATGCCGAAGGCAAGTCCTGTAAAGACAAGGGCCGGAAGAACAGCGATAATACCCCACTCAGGCAGAATAAACAGCAGGATTGCACAAAACGTAATCCTGCAGACCGCTGCTAAAATACAGGGAACGCGGCATCCTATTTTATCGCACCAGATGCCGACAGGAATGCCTATCAACGCCGTAATCACTGAGGATATGATAAGCAGAAATCCGACCGTTGCAGCACTTAATCCAAGCGGAATTTCCATGTAGTACGGAAGCATGTACATGACACCGCCAGAGACCATGCAGGTTAAAAGATACGAGGCGGCGACGAAGGTAAACTTCCAGTGTTTGAAGATTCTGATGTTTATCAGCGGATGCTTACTCTTCAGCGAATGGAAGATGTAGGCAGCTGCTGATGCAATAAAGATTGATACAACTATAAGGGTTGCCGGGTTTGTCCATCCAAGCGATGCAACCCGTTCGATGAGGAGAACAAGGGCTGCCACTGCTGCAAACATCAGGAACGTGCCGACCCAGTCAAACGGTTTTTTCACCGGCGATGAGTTCGGATGCGGAATAAAGGTACGTGCACAGATGACCGCAGCGATACCGATTGGAATATTTATGAGAAATATCCAGTGCCATGAGAGGTACTCGGTAATAATTCCCCCGAGAGGAGGTCCGAAAGTGAGTGCAATTCCTCCGGTTGTTGCAATCACACCCATACCGAGTCCCCGTTTTGTCTCCGGAAGGAAACGGGTTATAATAAGCGGGGCCGCTGCTGCTATCATGGATGCCCCCACGCCCTGAACTGCACGGGAGAAGATCATGAACGGCAGTGTCATTGAAAATGCACAGAGGAGCGAGCCTAAGGAAAATATGGTAAATCCGAGGATGAATATCTTCTGGATTCTTCCGTTGTCAGCAACCCGTCCGAAGGCGAGAATGAATCCCGCAAGGAAGAGGCCGTAGATCATGGCAACCCATGAACCGGTTGAGATGTCTATTGCGAAGTCCGAAGCAATGACCGGAAGTGCGACGTTTACAATCGAGTTGTCGAGACTGTCGACAAAGATAGCAAACGCTGCGATGAGGAGCAGAATTGTCTGATGTTTCCGGTTTAAAACTACGGAGTACAAGATTCTTTATGATTTGGTGCGTGATGTATTGAATACTGCGGAAAAAAGATTCAGAGGTTTTCAGGAATAGTCACCTCGAAATTTCAGCGGTTCAGTCCTGGTCTTACGCCTGTTTTTTCTCAAACCCTTCGATAATTTCAGTCGCCCGTTCAAGGCCGTTGTACTCTTTATAGAGAGCACTCATATCCTTCGGCTGCATGGAAAGACACTTCTTCAAAGCCTCCTGCATCGACTCTTTGGTAACCGCATTTCCGGCGAGCATGACGCCGCAGTTCATATCCTGCACTTTTCTGCCGTTGTTGCCCTGTTCCGGATGGTACGGGTCAACAATCAGCAGGACCGGTTTTCCGAAGTAGAGCGCCTCGTGAAGGGATGTCAGACCTCCGTGAATAATTGCCGCCTTTGCTTTTGCCATCTCCGGATAGAGATTTGCCGTATATCCGATGATTCTGAAATGCTCTGATGACTCAGGCAGATGTTCTGCCGGCGAATAGACATTGACAATCATATCCTCGGATTCGTCGGCAATCTCTTTGAGTATCTGGTAGAGAGGCATCTTGTACGGTTCACCGCCGAAACTGGTGAAGATAATCTCTTTTGTCGGTGTTTCATCGTAGATTGACGGGTCTAAGATGGGTCCTATGAATTTGAATTTATCCCTGTCTTTTTCAGCGATTCTGAAGTTGTATCCGCAGAGTGCATCAGGCTCGGGGAAGTCCGGAACCAGGACAACATCGGGAACACGCGAGTGGTATCCGCTGATAATTCTGCCGAACTCTTTCCAGTAGATTGCATCCGGATGTGCCAGCGATGAGAAGTAGTTCTGGTTCGTGATAAAGACTACCGGTTTTTTCAGCGACTTTGCCGCAGCACCGGCGGCGAACATGGTGTCGGCAATGAGTAAATCAATATCTTCGTCCTGAATGATTTTTCTTACGCTGAAAAATGATTTGGCAAGTGCCTTGGGGATTCCCGCAGATGAAGATACGGTCTTTTTCAAATCAAAGTATCCGCCGTTTCCTTCGAGTGTTACCTCGCGGCACGTTTCATATATTTTGCAGTCAATCTGTTTTCTTACAAACTCCAGAGACTTGTCGTACGCGGCAATTACAATCCTGTGCCCGCGTTTCATCAGATGACGGGCAAGTTTGGTGCTTCGTGATGCATGTCCGAATCCTTCGCCGCATATGACAAATAAAATATTCATATTCCTGATGTTCCTCGTGTCTATTATATACGCGTTCAAAGTATTTTTTAACAGCGGATAGTTTTACGGAAATATCTCTGAATGAATATACAGGGATTCAGTTATTTATTCAGGCACGCCAAATATATGAACACTAACTGCAGAGGCGCTGATGGATAAAAAACAGAAGAAGTGGCTGATAATTTCTATTACCATCAGTGTAACGGTTCTTTTTGTGTTTCTGTTTTTCACCGTCGATGTCAATACCTTAACGGAACTGAAAAACTGCAATATCTGGTTTATCCTCTTAGCTTTGCTGATGCACATCATATCCATCTGTTTCTGGGCGAACAGGATTCAGGTGATGAGCTGGTCATTAGGCTATAAAGTGCCGTTCCTGCACACCGTAAACCTTGTCTGCTCGAATCAGTTTGTGGCATCCGTAACCCCGTCACAGGTTGGAGGTGAGCCGGTCAGAATCTATGAACTCACAAAAGCGAATGTACCCGTCGCTGATGCAACGGCTATTGTTTTAATGGAGCGGGTGTTTGATGCAATAGTACTCGCCGTAGGCGCACTGGCAGGAGCTGTCATGCTCAACATATTTTTTAAGAGCATCGAGGTCCCCCAGGTTTATCTATCCATATCCTACATCGCCGTCGCGGTGTTTCTCGCTGTTGTAGTTCTCTTTATCCTGATGGCAAAGATACCTTCGTTCGGAAGAAAAGTTGTTCTGGGCGGCGCAGGATTTTTCCTCAAAAAGAAGTCCGAAGAGAAACGTACTGAAATTCTTACCTCCCTTGCAGAACAGGTTGACAAATTCTATGCCGCACTGAATCACTTCTTAGGCAAATCAAAGCCCGGCTTTTTCTTAGGGCTGTTCTTCTCGGCTCTGTTCTGGGTAAACGAGTTCCTGCTGGTCTCTGTTCTTATGATGGGATTAGGTCTTGAGCCGAACATCCTTCTGACATTCATCTTCATGATTTTAATTACGGTCATCCTGATGATTCCAATCACTCCGGGAGGGGCAGGTATTGCAGAGATTTCGATGGGGGGATTTTTCTCGCTGATTGTGCCGAAGAGTCTTGTCGGCATCTTTGTTCTGCTCTGGAGACTGATTATCTACTACTTCAATCTCCTGACCGGATTTATTGCAACGCTGATAATTCTGCGCCGCGAAGCAAAGGGTAAGAAGGTAAAGGTGAGGGACTGAGATGATCTCCATAGAACTGCCTGACGGAACAAAAAAAACTGCTGAGGTCGGACCTGTTGAGGATATCTTACGGGCTCTGGAACTGAATCCCTATGAGATTCTTGTGCTGCAGAACGATGAACTGCTGCTCGCTGACGACGAGGTCGAAGACGGTGCTGAACTCAAACTTGTATCGATTGTTCACGGAGGATAAGAATGGCTCAGTGTGTTCTGTGCAAAAACCGGGCTGTCTTTAAAACCGAAGAGGGGCCGCTCTGCCGCGAGCATTTTTCCGCGTGGTTTGAAGCGGGAATTGAAAAGACCGTCAGAAAGTATCAGATGATAGTTGCAGGCGACAGAGTCTGTGTGGGTTTTTCCGGCGGAAAAGACAGTACGGTTCTCTTATCCGTTCTTGCGAAGCTGAATCTCGATGCGGAACTCATCGCAGTTACGGTGGATGAAGGCATCAGCGGATACCGCGATGACACGATTGCCGAGGCGAAGCGGACGGTACAGCGGCTCGGTGTTGAGCACCGGATAATTTCCTTTACCGACCTGTGCGGAAAAACGCTGGATGAACTCCTCGCAGATGACCCGTCAGGGGCCTGCTCGGTCTGCGGAACGCTGCGCCGCAGAGCCTTAAACACGGCAGCCCGCGAGATGTCTGCTGATAAGATTGCAACCGGTCACTGTCTTGATGATGAATCGCAGTCTGTGGTGATGAATTATCTCCGCGGGGATTTTACCCGCATTACCGGGCAGTTTAATACGAACTCGTCTGAGTTTTTTATTCCGCGGATTAAACCGCTCTGCCGTGCGACGGAGCGTTCTGTTGTTGCCTACGGTCTGGCGCAGGGAATTCTTGCAGGTCTTCCTGAGTGTCCGTATACAAAGTATGCCTTACGAAAGGATGTGAGAACCTGGCTTGGATGTGTCGAGCATGAAACGCCCGGTACGATGCTTAAAATCGCCGAAGGTCAGGAACAACTTGCGGCAATGCTGCCGCCATCAGACAAACCGGAGACAAAGCTTCATCCGTGCGAAATCTGCGGTGAACCTACAGGAAACAGAATCTGTGCGGCGTGCATGAAGCTTGAAAAACTTCATGGTATGGAAAAGTAGGACATTTTTCTTTCTGTGAAATAGAGGCTGCTGGTTTGGTCAGTGCATTCTTTTGGAACAATTAATAACACGTAAGTAATCCTTCAATCATCTCATTTGGTTGGATTTATAAACTTTTCATTTTGTGCAGTTGAGTGTGTCCAAAACTTTTCATTTTGTGCAGTCGGGCTGATAGAAAATATCTCTCTTCATATCTCTTCTCCCTCTCTATTCTGTACATCAGTACATCTCTGAAATACACTCCTTTATTTTCTTATCCGACCAATATAGTACCTGACTTATGCACGGCGGAGAAGAAATATTCAAATACAAACAATGCCTCGTTCTGCGTACCGACCTTAAAATGAGCTGCGGAAAAATGTGCGCACAGGCAGCTCATGCGTCAGTTGGTGCGTATGAAAAAGCCTCGCTTGCGGACAAAAAAGAATGGATGCGTGAAGGACAGAAAAAAGTAGCTCTTAAAGCGCCGGATGAAAGAACGCTTTACATGTTAAAAGCCCAGGCTGAACTCCAGGGTATTCCCTGTTCTCTAATCATTGATGCAGGAATGACTGAGATTCCGGCAGGTTCTGTTACTGCTCTCGGCTTAGGTCCTGCAAAGCGTGAACTCATGGACAAAGTAACCGCCGAGTTAAAACTGCTCTGATTTCCATGAAAGAATCCGTATTCGAAAAAGAACGTGCATTAGGCATCTGTTACTACGGCACATCCCAAGATGGCGTCGGCGGAAAACTCAGAACAATTCCCGAGGACTTCATTGTCGATGAAACGCCGGTAAAATTCACCGGAAGCGGCCCGTATCTTATAGCCTGTCTTACGAAAAAATCATGGGAACACCAGCACGCCGTACGTGAACTTGCAAACCGTCTTCGTATCAGCCAGAAACGCATCGGCTGGGCTGGAACGAAGGACAGAAACGCAGTAACAACGCAGTATATTTCCCTCTATGAGGTAAAGCCTGAAGAGCTTTCAGCAGTTTCCATCAAAGATATTACCATAGAGCCGGTATGTCAGCACCAGTTCTCATTAGGGCTCGGAAACCTGGAAGGAAACTCCTTTAAGGTAACTCTTCGCGGCTGCAGCGCAGAAGGCGACGCCTTAAATGAACGGGCGGCTGCAATTTCTTCGGAGATTGCTGCAGGTATTCCGAACTACTTCGGTATCCAGCGGTTCGGCGCAATGAAACCGATTACTCACGTTATGGGATATCATATTCTCCGCGGCGAGTATCAGGAGGCGGTAAACCGCTATGTCGGTGATGCGTTCCCGTACGAATCCGACGAGGTAAAAGCAGCACGCCGTGCATTTGCCGAAACAGGCGATGCTAAAGAGGCGCTTCATTCGCTGCCGAATCATCTGACGTATGAGCGGATTCTTCTTGATTCGCTGATGAAAAACAAAGATGATTTCGGGGTCGCTCTTCAGGCTCTTCCGCCGAAGCTTTTGTCGATGTTTGTGTCTGCGTATCAGTCGTGGCTCTTTAACATGGCAGTTTCAGCCCGCTGCAGAAAGGGTATTGCCCTAAATGAGCCGGATGTCGGTGAACATCTGGTCTTTACAAACGGCAGAATAGATACTGTTACTGAAAAGAATATTGCTGCAGCACGTCAGCACATGAAACGCAGGCGGTGTTTTGTTGTCGGATGGATGCCCGGAAAAACTGTGGGTGCAGCACCCGGTCCGCTTGAGGAGACGATGCTTTCCCTGATGGAAAAAGACGGTATTACGATGCAGTCATATGCAGGTGCGGCTGACTTTGTTAAAACAAACTTCGATGGCTTCCACCGGAGAATCTCGCTCGAAGCAGCGGTCACCTCTGAGGTTTCAGGGGCTGATGCAGTGCTTTCATTCGCTCTTCCGCCGGGTCATTATGCAACGACGGTTGCACGTGAGTATATGCAGGCAGAACCTGAGATGATGGTATAACCGTCACAAAACAATAGAAACATCATTCACTTTTTTATCCGTACTGCTGCAGTACGGAATGTATCTCTCTGTCGGGAAAAGCAGGCTCCATAGTTCGACTGACCGCAGAATACGTAAAAAAAGAAGTGGTAAATTTATGCAACCCTGAGGTTGTGTTTTTTCCAGAGACCGGACTTGTAGAATGCGAAGTCGAAGATAAAGTTTGCAACAATACCAACGCAGACCCCGATAAACACAATTGCAATAGGCCATCCGTTCATAATCGCAAGAACATTGATTGCAATTGGAATAATTACCTGACCGATAATTGAACCTATCATACCCGGCCAGGTCATACCTGCACCGTTCATGGCAAATCCGAACGTGAATGCAACGCTCATCAGGATAGATGCCAGAGGGATAATACTCATCCAGATTAATCCGACGGAAAGTGCTTCGCCGGTTGCACCGAAGAAGGTAAGAATTGCCGGTGCTGCCGTGATATAGATGGCTGCAATAATACCCATGATTACAATGTTTAAAACCACTGCATATCTGACGGTACGTACTGCCTTGTCAACACGTCCTTCGCCGAGACTCTGACCCACAATTACACACACGGCCTGGGAAATACCCATTGCTATCATGAGTGCAATCATATCTGTACGGGTACAGACACCGTATGCTGCAACTGCTGCTGTGCCGAAGAAGGCAATAAGGGCAGTCATAATCATAAGACCGAAGTTTCTGATACATCCCTGAATTGCAGACGGCATTGCAACAGTAGTGATTCCGCCGAGAAGTTTTCCGCTCCACTTGAACGGGTGTGCGAATTTAAGACCGTTCTTTCTTGCACTCGGAAGAATGTACATGAGAGCAATCATAGTTGCTGCTCCGAGACCGCGGGCAATGATAGTTGCGTATGCAGAGCCTGCAATACCGAAGATACTGATTAAGAGCGGGTTTAAGATTGCATTTACAATGTTTACTCCTACTAATACCAGCATCGGAACAACAGGCTTTCCGATACCCTGGAAGGCACAGGTCATAACGAACAGTACTGCCAGAATAAAGAAGGAGAAGAACATCGGACGCAGATATGCTGCACCGTATGCTGCAGTTTCAGCATTTCCCTGCGTCATTGCTATCATAATCTGGTCGGTAAAGAAGATGCCGATGAGAGCAACAATTACTGCTAATATAATTGCGAAGATGAAGGAGTGGGAAATAACCTGCCCTACCAGTTTCTGGTCACCCATGCCGTGAGCACGTGAGACGTATGCAGACACTGCAATACCTACACCTAAGATGAATGTCATTATAAGTGCAGTAACTGACACTGCTGCAGAACCACCGGCCATAACTGTTGTACCGAGTTCTCCAATGAAATGCATATCCACAATTTCGGTTACACTTTCAAGCAGGTTTCCGAGAACAATCGGAATTGCGACAAGCAGCAGTGTTTTGAGAATTACGCCGCCTTTTTCTGCTTTGGCAAGATCTGCCGGTGCCGGAGCCTGTGCTGTTTCAGTCATTGTTTACCCCCTCAAAAAGACGTGCACTGAAGTTCAGGGCAAATATCATGGCAAACGGAATGAAAAGACCTGCAAAAATTGCACCGATGATATCGCCTGCAGCCGGAATCAGACTGAAGAGATAGGCAATTGCAAGAATTGTTGCCATCATAAGTGCAATCAGCGCAGTCTGCAGAAGTGCTCCTAAAATACACTTGCCCCAGGAAACTTTCTGCGTCATTTCCATGAGGTCGACAAGCTTAAAGGCATCGGAGAATTTGCCGTTGCGTCCGAATTTTACTGATGCAGGATTTGCAAGAACAAACACAATGACGAATAATGCAGCAAAGATAACCCAGCAGACCGCCATTGCAAGGTAGTAGATGAGAAGGTCAGCCGGCTGTGTCAGAAGATCTCCCCATACAGCTGTTCCGTAAAACATGAATGCTGCAAGAAGAATCAGTATGATGGTGTAGATTACCATGATAACTGTGTAGAGGAATCCTTCTTTGAAGGTCTTTCCGAAGTTTTTAAAACCGGGCGTTTCATTTCTCAGTGTCTTTACGTATGCTCCAACAACGATGAATGTAAGAAGCACGGCTACTGCTATGAGGACAATTCCAAGTGCAGATACAGCAGATACACTGGTATCAAACTGATAGGAGAATAATCCTGTGATATAGCAGATAACTGCAGTAAGCAGCGCCATAATCAGCCATGCACCGGGGTTCTTAAAGGTGCCTTGAGCGGCAGTCTTGAAGGCCGTTCCGGTGATTTCAAATAAATCAGCCATAGATTATTACCACTTGTGTGTGATAAGCAAATAATGGGTTTTATATAGTTATTAAGGTTGCTAATCTCATCATGGAGTGGATACAAGGGGTGTTTAATTCTAACAGACCGCTTGCCGTAGTCTGTCCGTGCGGTACTATTCACCGCGAAAAAAGAAAAAATCAGCTGCGTCTTCTAATGAAGACTGCTGCTGCTCCAAGGCCTGCAAGAACTGCAAGGGCCGGGAAGGGAGATGCGGTTGATTTGGTTGTCAGATCACTTTCGAATGACGGGACATCGAAGTCCTTCTCAGGAGTTCCATAGATAACACCGTCGACAGTTTCGAGATTGTTTACACTAACAATCCATCCGTCTTCGCTTCCTGCACCTGCCTGGTTGAAGGAAGCCTTATCAGTCTGAGCAGGGTTTGCTCTGTTTGCAAGAATCGTGTTGGTGACAGCTACCTTCTTACTGAGGAGTGACGCCTTTCCTCTTCCGATGACAATACCCATGTTCTCAGAGGTGGTTTCAATTGCTCCGAAAATAACCGCATTGGTAATTGCACAGCCGCTTGCAGAAATCGTTACCGGCTTGTTTGCAGAACCTACAAATCCGCCTACGTACTCTTCAGCTTCAGCGATGACAAAGGTGTCTCTTACCACAGTTGCCTTTCCGGTGAAGTCTGCATGATATGCGTAACCAACGATACCGCCTACACTGTGTTTGTATGCTTTAACAACAGAGTCAGCAACGGTACAGCCGTTGATGACAACCTCTGCTCCGCCAAATCCGAGAATGCCTCCGGCATAGTTGTCATAGACGGTCTGGACGTATGAGGATTCAGCTGCACATCTGTTGAAGCTGACATCAGTAAATGCATATCCTGCAAGTCCTCCGGCGCCGGACTTTGCGCATTCAACAATAACGTTCGTTACTTTACAGTCAGTAAAGCTGGTTACATCATCAATGTATCCGACAAGACCTCCTGTGTAGTCACAGTTTCTGCAGATTACATCTGTGTCAGAGACAGTACATCCGGTAAGTTTTCCGCGGACAACTTCACCTGCAATTGCTCCAATGTCTCCGGTGGATTTGCTGTTGCTTTCAATTAAGGAGTCCTTGACATGACAGTTCGTAAATACGGTGTCACCAAGAGCGCAGCCGACAAACATTGCTGCAAGATAATTTTCTGTAACAAGGGATGAGTCAGCAATGGTGAGGTCTTTTACGGCACAGTCTTCACCATAATAGATAAGACCGTTTATCATACCGTAAAGGCCGGTAATTGTGTGTCCCTGACCGTCAATGGTTCCCTTAAACATTGTGTCTACGGAATTCCCGAGCGGAATCCAGACTTTGAGCGTGTTTGCATTTGCTTTGACTTTATCTGCCGGATTGATTTCAATATCAGCTCCGAGAAGAATGGTCTTTCCCGCAAAGGAATCTGCAGCAATACCTTCTGCTTCGCCGTTTACAATCTGTGCAAGGCC
>DALTWQ010000023.1 GCA_029987025.1 Methanocorpusculum sp.
ACGGTGGAAATGCTTAAATCACACAAAGGGCATAAAACATACAGGATTCTGGTTTCAGTAGATGACTCTATCTCTCAAGAATCTGTCGAAAAAGCCGTTTCGGAGCTAAATGGAGCTTGGATTAGCCAGCGCACCCCAAATCGGGTTGCTCACCGGCGTGCTGATCTGGTGCGTAAGCGTCAGGTTCAGTCCATCCGTGTTCTTGGCAAGGAAAACGGCCTCTACCGCATCGAAGTGGTAGGCGACAGCGGTCTCTACATAAAAGAACTCATATCAGGGGACGAAGGACGCACTGTTCCGAGTCTCACCGAAATCCTCACCTCACCCGCAAAAGTCACAGAATTGGACGTTGTGCAGGTTGAAGGATTACCAAATAATGGAGCGTGAAACAACATGGCACATCACAACGGTATCAAGAAAGGCACCAGATATAAGTTACAGAAGACTCTGCGTACACGCGGAATGCCGAATGTAACCAAGAGCATTCAGAACTTCGAAATCGGACAGAAGGTCCACATCGTTCTCGATTCAAGCGTCCAGAAGGGACAGCCGCACCCGAGATTCCACGGTAAGACCGGAACTATCATCGGTCAGCGCGGAAGAGCATGGCTCCTTGAGATTGCTGACGGCGGAATGACCAAGACCGTCATCGCAAGACCCCAGCACCTTACTGCACAGAAATTCAAGAACTAACTCCCCCCAATACTTATTTTACACTTCTTTGGAGGAAACGCATGAAAGTTAAAAAAATTATTCAGGAAGACATGATGACCCTCCCTGAACTCAGGGAAGAACTCATCGCTATCCGTGACAAACGCGGAGATAATGCTGAAGAGACCGAAGGAACCGGAAGAACACTCTCCTACGAACTGCGTAAGAGTATCGACCATGCAGACTCCCTTGGAAAATGCAGCGTTGAAACTGCAAAGTCTCTCTTTGAGGAACTTGAAGGCGTTGAAAAAATTACTCCGGAAATTGCCGCACGTCTCGTAAACATCATGCCGCAGACCCGCGATGAGATTCGTGCAATCTACGCAAAAGAACGTTTCTCCCTTCTTCCTGATGATATCGACGCAATCTTAGACATTCTGAAAAAGCACGCCTGAGTAAATTATGCCCCCGAAAACAGAAAGAAAGGATAAGAAGGAAGTTGAGGCTGTCGTCTTGGATTATCTCCAGTGGGGATATGCTGATGACAAACGCCCGTTAAATCAGCGTGAGCCTGTAATCATTGCAGTAGGCACAGACCAGTTCAAACTGCTTGAGCTGATTGCCAAGCGTGACCGTGCCATTAATCTGCATGATATTGTCTATATCGGAGACGGCGAACGCAAGGATGTCGAGCGTGTCAAGCGCCGGCTTTCATATGATGAACTGACTTCAACGGCAAAAGGTGAGCTGGAAACTGCCGTGGAAGAAATCATTGCGAAAAACGAAGCACGCTACATTGAGTTCTACAATACATCGGTTCCTATGAGCCTTAAGATGCACATGTTAAACCTCCTCCCGGGCTTCGGTAAAAAGATGCTTGCAGATACTCTTGCAGAACGTCAGAAAAAACCGTTCGAAAGTTTTGCTGACATTAAGGCAAGAGTCAAGGCTCTGCAGAAGCCTGAGAAATTTATTCGTGAACGTGTTCTTCTTGAACTGGAAACTCCGGACGAGAAGTATCACGTATTCACCTCAAAATAATTCTTTTTTATGGGTGCGTTTAAAGATCAGCATTTTTTAACTGACGAACGGGCAGTTGAAAAAATCGCTGATGCTGTGCCTGTTTCCGGTAGAACTATTTTAGAAATCGGACCCGGCGGCGGGGTTCTTACCCGCGCACTGCTTGACCGCGGCGCTGTTGTTCACGCGGTTGAACTTGATGCCGGACTTATTCCGAATCTTGAGCAGAGGTTTGCTGATGAATTAGCTGACGGCAGACTTACGATAACATTAGGCGATGCATCAAAGGTCCCACTTCCGTCCTACGAAGCAGTTGTTGCAAATCTGCCGTACTCCATCTCTTCGAAGATAACATTCCGTCTCCTTGAAGAAGGGTTTGAAGAGGCTGTTTTAATGTATCAGCTTGAGTTTGCAAAGCGGATGGCGGCAGTCCCTAATACAAGCGACTACGGAAGGCTTTCTGTTACCGTACAGGCTTATGCTGATGTAGAGCTGATTCTGGAGCTTCCGCCTCATGCGTTTTCTCCTGCGCCCGAGGTCTGGTCCGCAGTTGTTATTGTACGGCCGCGTCCTGCGCCGGTTCCGATTGAAGACAGACATGTATTTGAAAATGTTGTGCGTGAACTCTTTTCGCACCGGAGAAAGACCATCGCAAACGGATTCAAAGGTCTTGCCGCATTCTATGGAAAAGAGGCGGTGAAAAATTTTACCGCCTCGCTGGATTCTGCAGTTCTCGAAAAGCGGCCGGAGGTTCTGTCTGTGACTGAGTTTATTGAGCTTTCAAATACCCTCTGCCGCTTTATCAAATAACTTTTTTGTATGTACGATATCAATCAGATTTATATGCCGGCTGAAGATACGTTTCTTCTGCGCGATGCTGCATTATCTGAGGTATCCCCTGATGACCTGGTTCTGGAGGTAGGAACCGGTTCGGGTGAGATTGCAGCAGTTGTATCCCGCGCCGCAAAGCAGACTCTTGCCTGCGAAATAAATCCGCATGCGGCAGCCTATGCACATGAGGTGAACGGAGTTGAGGTTGTCCGCTGTGATTTGTTCGCTGCGGTATCCGGTCAGTTTGATTTGATTTTATTCAATGCCCCCTATCTTCCGACAGCACCTGAGGAGCGGATGAATGACTGGCTTGAGTATGCCTTAGATGGCGGGATTTCCGGCTGTGATACGGTTTTCAGATTCCTGCGTGAAGCGCCGGCACATCTGACTCCGGACGGCAGGATTCTTCTTCTTATCTCATCGCTTACCGGCGAAGATGAGGTCATCCGGTTTGCGGAAAAGTGCGGGCTTTCTGCAGAAACTGCAGCATGTGAACGTGAAGAGGACGGGGAAGAACTGATTGTGCTGAAACTGGTTAGAAAAGAGTAAGTTAAAAAATAGAACAGAAAAATCCTTTACTCTTCCTTATTCTGCATCGAATATCTCCGGTGCAGACTCTCCATTGTTTCAATCTCACCGGCGTCTTTATCATCCCTGAGCCGTACAAACCGCGGGAATCGCAGAGCATAACCGGCAGGATAATTCGTACTCCGCTGCAGTTCTGCATATCCCACCTCAAAGACAACGTCCGGTTCGAAGGTAACCGTCTTTCCCTTCTCCGAGAGAACCTTGTCCTTAAAAAGTTCATAGAGGGTTGAAAGCATGGCATCATCAATGCCGGTTGCAACGCGTGAGATTTCAAGAAGTTCGCCGTTTTCATCCTGACAGGCGAGAATAAACGAACCAAACACTTTTGCACGCTTACCTTCACCCCACTCAGCGCCGGTAACAGCGAGGTCAATGGTGTCTACCTCCGGCTTGATTTTAATCCAGAGTTTACCTCTGTTGCCCGGAAGATACGGGGCGTCCAGTACTTTGAGCATGATACCTTCGTTTCCCGCATCAAGTGCTGCATGGTAGTAGCTTTCAATCTCATCTGCCGAGCTGCTTACAATCTGCGGCGCAACATACTCAGACATGACCTCAGTTAAGATTTCGCGGCGCTTTGAAAACGGCAGGTCGATTAAGGTTTCTCCGTCGCAGACAAGGATGTCGAAAACGCACGGGCGCAGCTCAATCTGTTCCTGTGCGGCATCAATGTCATGTTTGCGTCTGATTCTTCGAAGTACTGTCTGGAACGGCATCGGTTTGCCGTTCAGAATTGCAATGACTTCACCGTCAATTATGACATCGTGCGTTGTTGCGGCAGAGAGTTTTGCAACAACGTCAGGCAGGGATACTGTCATCTCTTCGAGTTTGCGGGAGTAAATGGCAGCTTTGTTTCCTACCTTGTGGAACTGAAACCTGCTTCCGTCGTACTTGTTCTCCGCGGCAAGAGAGCCGTGGGTTTCAAGCATGCCTTTGATGGAGCCCGCCTGGGCGAGCATCATCTTGACAGGTTTGAAAGGTGTGATATGTGTCTCAAGCAGTTTTTCAGGCTTGGTTTTTGCAAGGAGCGCAACCTCACCTAAATCATTTAACGCCTGATGCGCATGCTCAACGGTTTCAGACGGAATTGAAAATGCTTTGGCGATGGCATCTTTAATGACGCCTTCGCCCACACCTATGCGCATCTCTTCGAGCATAAGACGGCTTAAGTAGCGTCCTTCCAACGGAGACGCGTTGGAGAACAGATACTGTGCAGTACGCATCCTCTCCTGCTGGGATTTTCTGCCCTGCGTTTTTGCCATCGCCATAAACCGGTTCCAGACATCCATGAGTTCCAGATTTTCGGAGAAGAATGTTGTCTGTTCACGTTTTGCAAGAAGTTCTTCAACAACAGAACCGGTATCTCCGGATGCATTTACCGCAGATATCACATACTCGCGTTTTTTTCCGATGACATAGGCTAAAGCTTCGTAGAGAAGCGACGGTCCGAACATCAGTTTTTCCGCGGACCAGTCGGGAAAGAGTCTGCCGCGGGCAAACCTGACAAAAATCTGCAGTTCATCCTCAGGAATCGAGGGAAAAACTTCAGCAAGCGCATCAGTCATAGCAAGACGGGATGACATCTGCTCAATCTTCTGACAGATTTCAGCAAACTCTAAGAACAGCATGATAAAAAAATAAGAAGGGCTTAGAGCATGCCCTTTACAACTGATTCTGCTTTGGCTAAGGCATCACCAATCTTTGAAGCGTCAGAGCCGGCACCCTGAGCCATAGTCGGCTTTCCTCCGCCTTTGCCGCCTACGACAGCGCAGACTTCACCGACAAGTTTTCCAGCGTTTACTTTCTCGCATCCTGATGCGGCAACAACACCTACCCCGTCAGCAGAGGTGATTAAGACCGCAACACCGCCGCGTTCTGCAACAGCGGATGCAACGGTTACCAGTTCTTTGCGGGAGACATCGAGCTGCTTTACCACAACCTCGACACCGTTTACGGTGACTCCTTCAATGCGGGATATTTCAAGGTCGGCAATCTTTGCCCGCAGACGTTCAATCTCCTTTCTCTGGTCTTTCCACTCGGTAAAGAACCGCTCAACAGCGCCCGGCAGGTTTTCTGTCTGAACAGATAAGGTCTCTGCCGAGGTGTTTAAGAGTCCCTGGATGTGCTGCATTGCATCAAGTGCTGCAAATCCGCAGGCGAACTCAAGACGCTCAACACCGTCCTGGATGTGTTCAAGACGGAGCAGTTTGATGGGACCAATCTCGCCGGTTGAAGTACAGTGAGTACCTGCACATGCTTCGATTTCCGGACCCATCTTTACAATACGCAGTTCTTTTCCCGGCGGAACTCCTCCCTGATACAGGGCGAAACCATACTTCTGCTCGGCTTCAACACGCGGCTTGAAGGCGATTTCAACCGGAAGGTTTTCCATGACGAGTTTGTTTGCGTATGCTTCGATGCGCTTTAATTCATCATCAGTGATGTGGGTGTAGTGTCTGATATCCAGTCTTGCAGACTCAGGGGATAACTGGGAACCGGCCTGGTGAATATGCGGACCTAAGACTTCCTTTGCAGCACGGATAACCATGTGTGTTCCGGAGTGGTGGCGCATGAGGGCACGGCGGTGTTCTTCGTCAAGGGTTCCTTTAACTTTGTCGCCTGCCTTAAAGACCGGTTCTGATAATTTATGGAGAATAACATCTCCGTATTTGACCGTCTCAATGACCTTTGCAGATGCTTTTCCGGCTAAGACACCGACATCCGAGGGCTGTCCTCCTCCTTCCGGGTAGAAGCAGGTTGAGTCAAGCACTACATAATTTTCAATGACGTCAAGGACGGTTGCCTCAAACTCCATCCTGTCCGGATAGAGGTAGTAGGCTTTTTCGGTTGCCGGCAGCTTCTCGATTCTTTCCGCATACTTTGCAAGCGGGGACACCGGTTTTTCTCCTTCGTTTTCGGAGTGCATATCTGCAATCTGCGAGTCGAAGTCATCCGGAATCTCGAACTTTGCACCGGTTTCGGTGAGAGTCTTTTTCATCAGATCTACCGGGATACCGTGGGAGTCGTATAAGGTGATGAGTTCTGCTAACGGAACCGGCTCGTTCTTTTTGACGTAGGTCTGACCGACTCTCTGGACGGTTCTGGTTCCGCGTGCGATGGTGGCATCGTATTTTTCCACTTCGCGTGCGATGATTTCTCTGACAATTGCCGGGTTCTGCTCGAAGTTGGATAAACCGATGTCTTCCATCTGTGCAACAACAAGGTCGCCTAAGTCCTCATCGACATGTGCTTCCTGCATCATTCTGATGCTTCTTCTAAG
Organism: Methanocorpusculum sp.; assembly: GCA_029987025.1. GTDB lineage: Archaea > Halobacteriota > Methanomicrobia > Methanomicrobiales > Methanocorpusculaceae > Methanocorpusculum. Next base: position 6,371 of record DALTWQ010000023.1, read on the forward strand.
AACAAGCCGTGCAAGGTATCCTTCGCGGACGTTGGACGGTACAATCAGATCTCCTAACATGTAAGCGAGACATCTGGTGTGGTCGCAGAGCGCGTAGATGTTTTCCATCGGAACAATGATTTCTTCGAGTTTTTTGACGGAAAGACCTGATGCGTCTGCTACTTTCTGTCTGAGCTCGCTGATTTTTTCTCCTCTGATATCCATTAATCCGGCGAACTGTGCGTTCTTTCCGAGGATGGACTCAATTTCCGGATTATTTAAGTAGTCCTCCATGCCGGCGGAGTTTAAGAGGCGCGGAATCATGTCGGGGAAGACTGCATCGTATGCTGTCGGCGTTCCGCAGGATGCCCAGGTAAAGCGCTCGAGACCATACCCGGTATCTACGATGCGAAGCGGCATCTCATAGTAGTCTTTGCCGTCAATCATGACCTTCGGTTTTCCGGAGTTCTTACGGGAAAGGTTCATGAAGACGAGAGTTCCCACTTCAAGACCCCCCATTAAGACTTCTACGGATGCACCTGCGTTTCCGCCGCCGAACCACGGGTTTTCTTTGAAGGTTAAGCGGTTTAAGTCTCCGCCTACGGATTCAACGAATCCGGCGCAGAGTTCAACACAGCGGTCCTTGAAGTAGACCGGGTGTTCGTCGGTGTTGAAGGCGTGGTGCGCCATCATCTCGAAGCAGGTGAAGTGTCTTCCGGAACGGCCGACGTTATCAAGGTCGTTTAAGCGGATGCACGGCTGTGAGATGGTTAAGGGGTTTGCCGGCGGCGGACAGATTCCGCTTGTTACAAACGGCTGGAAGTTTGCAATAGATGCGATGGTTAAGTAGATATCATCTCTCCAGCGGGCTGCAACCGGGTAACGGCTGATTCTTGTGTGTCCGTTCTTTTCGAAGTAGGAAAGATATGCTTCACGCATCTCTGCTACAGTGTGTTTTTTGAAGAGCGGATTTCCGATGAACTGGTACGGTTCACATGGCGCATCGCCGCAAACCTCACGGGTCGGGTCAAGCGTCCAGAACGGCATGCCGCATTTCTTACAAATCTTGCGGACATATCCGTTTTCTTTAAAGAAGTCTAACTGATATTCGTTTTCGAGCATTCTGGGTATTCCCCGTTTGTAAATACTCCTTATATATTGGCAGGATAAGGGTATATTACTTTGCTAATATGCACAGAGTGTATGCACAATTTTCATCCCCTATCCTTTTTCCCTTGACACGTCAAATATAATACACATATCTATCATAGAGATTGTAATATGACAGCATCCAAAATTCTTCTTCTCATAATTGACGGCGTCGGAGACCGTCCGTGCGAGGCATTAGGAAATAAAACACCGCTGCAGGCAGCAGACCTGCCCAACCTTGATACGCTCGCAAAAACAGGTATCTGCGGCATTATGGACCCGGTTGCAGCAGGCATCCGTGCCGGCTCCGACACATCCCACTTAAGTCTTTTAGGATACCCTCCGCAGCAGTACTACACCGGACGCGGCCCTCTTGAGGCAGCAGGCTGCGGCATTTCCATGGAACCGGGCATGATAGGATTTCGTGCAAACTATGCAACTGTTACAGACGGCCTTGTAAGCGACCGCCGTGCAGGACGCATTGAAGACACGAAAGAAATATCCCGTGCGGTGAAAGAAGGTGTTGACCTTTCAAAATACGGAGTCACCATCGAGTTCGAACCGGGAACCGGACACCGTGCCGCCTTAGCCCTCAAAGGAAAAGGACTTTCAGCAGATGTCACCACAAACGACCCGAAAAAGACCGGAGCAGCACCCCTGACCATTCTTCCGACCAAAGACACGCCGGAAGCAAAACACACTGCTGAAGTCTGCAACGAGTTTGCACGTCAGGCAGCCGCTATTCTCGATAAGCACCAGGTAAATCTTGACCGCATCAAAGCAGGCAAGAATCCGGCAAACGCTGTGTTAATCCGCGGAGCAGGCGAGATGGGTGTGTATGAACCGTTCGAAAAGAAACACGAACTGACCGGCAGTGTTGTAGCAGCAGCTGCTCTTATTGCCGGAATCGGTGTTTCCGTCGGTCTTGAAAGAATCCCGGTTCTTCCGACAACACCCTTATCCGAACAGGTAAAGCTGGTTATGGCTGAACTCGACAAAAAGGACTTTGTCTTATTCAACATCAAAAACGCAGACGAATACGGTCACGACGGAAAAGCACAGGAAAAGAAAGCCTTCCTCGAAAAGATTGATGAAGCAATCAAACCGTTCTTAACAAGGGAAGACCTGTTAATTGCCGTCTGCGGAGACCACTCAACACCGTGCACCATTAAAGAACACAGTGCAGACCCGGTTCCGCTGATTATTCACGGCGACGGCGTCCGCGTGGACACCGTTGAGAAATACGATGAAATATCCTGTGCAGCAGGCGGTATGTGCAGAATCTGCGGCGGGTCACTGATGGCTATCCTGCTTGACTTAGTAGATAAAACCCACAAGTACGGCGCATAAGCTGAAAAAAGGAAAAACATGGCAGAAGGACAGAACGACAAATATCTCAATCTTCCGGAACTGACACCGGAAGAAGAGGAGGAGATTGAACGCCGCGAAGCAAAACTGGCGGCAGCAAGAGAAAAATTAAAACCGGTTCTGCAGCAGAAGATGATATCTGACACTGCAGCCGCGGTTTTAGGCGGCGCCTCTGATACTAATAAAACAGCAGACTCAAACGCAGCAGAAGCAAAAAGAGCAGACGCTGTAATCAAACCTGCTGCAGAAGCCGCTGCCCCGGCACCGGCTGATACAGATGAACCGCTCTTTACCGAAGTTCTCTCCGAAAACGAACTGCGCGAACATCTCTCCAAACTTGACCGTGAAACAATTGACTCTGTCCTTTCTGCCTCTGAAATCTTTAAGTCATGCGTTCTCCCGGACAAAACCGAACTGCAGGAACGTCTTCTGAAAACAAAAAGCGATATCATCATAGGAGATCACAGCAGAATCGAGTTCGGCTTGACCGGCGAAGATATTGCCGTATGTGAATGTACAACCATCAGCGGAGATATTGTTGCAGGCGGAGACCTGCGTCTGGATAACTTCTGCGAGGTCTTTGGAACAGTAATATGCAACGGGGATGCCTACATAGGTGAAGGGGTAAAAATCCACGGAAAAATGACCGTCGGCGGAAATCTGGATGTTGCAGAATCAGTCACCATCGAAAAAGAGTTCAAAACATTCGGAAACATCACCATCAGAAACCCGACACCGGTGATTCTGTATCTCTTAATCTACATCTTAGCCCTTCTCCAGATAAACGGTGAAAAGGCAGCGGAAAAGAAACTGAAATCAATGCTTTCAGAAGCACAGACCATACCGCTGGTTCTTCCGCCGAGAACAAACATGGACCTGGCATACTTCTCCGTCATAACTCCGATGGAAATCGGTGCAAACTGCCGTCTGCACGGAAACATCAGAGCAGCCTCCGTAAAAATGAAGCATGACACCACCTTATTCGGCAGCATCCACGCCTCAAATAAGATTAAAGTCGGTGTCCGCGATGCAGTTCACGGCGATGTAGCAGCACCCGCCATCAGAATCGAGCGCGGCGCGGATGTATTGGGCGATGTCCTTGGAGAGACCGTATGGATGCATGAAGACGCACGTGTTTCAGGCGTTATCAAAGCATCTGCGGGACTTACTTTCGGAGCAGGGAACTGATATGACACGGCTTTCTGAGATGATTGAAGCAGACGCACTGCACTTTATTGAGCCGGACTATTCATCGCTGGTAAACAACGGGGAGCCTGCTGTTCTCATCTGCGAAGCATCACCTGAGATAGGCGATGCACGGATTCTTTTAGACGAAGAAGGAAACCCGACGCTCTTTGCCGTGAAAACAAACGGTGAATGGTATGCGACCGGATGGCTTTTCAGACCCCCATCCGCACAGGAGCTCTCACTCTTTGAAAAAACTGAAGGTGAGATGTATCAGGAAAACAGGTCTGATATCGAAAGCGCATTCAGGGAAGAGTTCTCCGGCAGAATTGCAAAAACAATTCCGCCGGCGGGTGAAGACCTGACTGAAGAACGTATTGAAATGGTGCGTTCTCTTCTTACGGAAAAGTTCGGAACAAATCTGTCAGGTACCTGTATTGATGCCTGCTGCGGTTCGGGCATAGGGTCTGCCATCATGCGCGAACTCGGATGCTCTCCTCTCGCGTATGACAACGACGACGAACTGCTCTCCCTCGGATTTGCCTCAGGCAGATTAAAGCCGGATGAAGCAGTCTGCATTGACGGAAGAATTGCATCTGCCTATATGCCTGATGCAGAGTACGGCATAGGCATCATGTTCGGGCAGATGTACACCTACACAAAGGAAATCTGGCAGCCCATCGTCGAAGAACTTGCCGGAATCACTCAAAAAACTCTCATCACCGTCGCAACCGAAGAGGAAGCACACTGGGTTAAGGAGTGGGCGGCAGGTGTCGGCAGAATACTTGAAATCTCAGAAAACACCCGTGACCCGATTTATGACCGCTGGGTCTGCTTCGGGTAACGATTTTTTTAATTTATTTTTTTTATCAGCTTACCTGATGTTCAGCAGCAGTAAGCCTGAGTTTTTCAAACGCATATCTGATTTCTTCTTCCGGATTTTCTTTCCGGTAGTATAAATGACTGGCGCAGTCACAGTCCGAGCAGCCGAAGCGCGGGACACAGTCACCCCCGACAGCAGCGGATAACACACACTCAAGACGCTCTTCTGTTTCTGCGCAGAACGTTTTTTCCAGAACTGCGTTCATAGTCAGATAATCAATATGCCATTTCGGTTTTCTGTAGTGTTCGCGGAAGAATCTGATATGACGGGATACGCGGGAAAGGCCGCCGGAACCAAGTGCGGAACCTACATAGATGTAGTATCCTGCAGGAAATGTAATTGTTCCAAGAGCCCCTACACAGATGGATTGTTCTTTGCTGTTTTTTACCAGCAGACAGTAGATTCCTTTTTTCATAGCTGCAGAAAATTCACGGCTCCATTTTCACGTTCGCAAGCGAAAGAAGGAGATGCTGTTTCGCATTTTCCGGCACTGGCATTCCATGACCGCACCAGATAGATTCGATTGGAAGCTCTGCAATTCTCGCAATCGATGATTTCAGAGATGACATATCACCAGTCGGAAGGTCGCATCTGCCGTATGAGCCTTCGGGAAAAATAGTGTCTCCGCTGATTAAAACCCCGTCTGACTCGCGGAATAAACAGATACTGCCGCAGGTGTGTCCGGGCGTATGATACACGGTAAAGTCTCCGACTCTGTCACCGGATGCAAGAGTTCTTCCGCATTTTATCTGCGGCTGGTCTGCTCCGAAATGGTGTGATAACGAGAGTCCGCTATCAGAAAGGAACTGGGCATCAAACTCTCCTATGCAGATTTCCGCGCTGCAGATATCTGCAATCTCTTTGGCATGGACAATATGGTCAAAATGTCCGTGAGTAAGCACAATAGTATCAATCCGGTCTTTGTACGGTAAAATCCGTTCCGGCAGGATACCGGCGTCAAAGAGGATATTGTCTGCCAGATATGAGTTTGCCTGCCAGATGCGTCCCGGAATGTAGAGCGGAGCAGTCATAAGTTACTCATCTGTTTGTATTCAGATGAGATGAGTATTTCTGATGCAGAGTGCTGCCTTGCACAATAAAAACCCTGATATCAGGAGAGAACACAGATTATAGCATAAGTATGGATTCTGCAGTTACGCTGTCTCTTGTAAGGACATGGGATGTCAATGAGATTATTGACCTCTACCGCGCCGGCGGCTGGTGGGAGATGGGTTATGATAAAGACCAGATACCCGGGCTTCTTGACGGAAGTTTTCTGGTAATTATTGCAAAAGATGAGCACGACAACGCAGTCGGCATGGGTCGTGTCATCAGCGACGGAGCATCCGACGGATACCTGCAGGACATTGTTGTTTTTCCCGAATACCGCGACCAGGGCATCGGAAGCAGAATCGTATCAGCCTTAAAACGTCTGGCCCTTCTCTACGGACTCACCTGGTTAGGACTTATAGCTTTACCGGGAAAAGAAGAGTTCTACAAAAGAAACGGATTTTCTGCGATGGATAAATACACTCCTATGCTGAAGGAAGAGTAAACTCATGCTTTCCAGAGCTGATTTTCACCCGGTCACCTTCAAAAATAAACATATCCTTGACCGGTACTTATCAGCATACCCGCAGAAACACTCCGAGTACTCTGTGGTTACCATGCTTTCGTGGGAACATTATGCGCAGTGCTCGTTTGCGGAGTACAAAAACCATCTGGTTATCGACTGTGTAACCGAAGGTGAACATGCACTTTTTGCACCGGTAGGACCTGATGTTTTGCCGGTTCTTGATGAGGTGTATGCATTTGCGCTAAGCGAAGGTGCAGCTCTCTGCATCTATGATGAGGAACTCTGTCAGCAGTTCCGTACACATCATCCGGAAGCAGCGGTTACTGAAATACGCGGCTACTTCGAGTACTGCTGGAAAACAGAGACACTTGCTGAACTGAAAGGGAAACGCTTTGTCGGAATCCGCGGACAGATTCATCAGTTTCAGCGAAACTTCACCTACGCGGTTGAAAAAATCAGCCGTGAAAACTTAGAAGAAGTACGGGAAATGATTCGCCGGTGGGGTGCGGAAAAAGAGATTGAGAAATCATCTGAGATTCCTGATGAACTGCTTGCCGCAGACATCTCGCTGAATCATTTTTCGGAACTGAATCTCGAAGGTCTTCTTATCAGAATCAACGGGGAAGCCGCGGCAGTTTCAATCTGGGAAAACAGAAACAGTGACGAAGTCTTCATCCATTACGAAAAAGGGCTGAAGAACTATCCGGGAATCTTTAAGATTATTAATTGGGAAAGCGCTTGTGCCCTTCGAGGGAGGTATGCGGTAATCAACCGCGAAGGAGATATGGATAGAGCAGGTCTTCGCGAGTCAAAAATGCGGTATCATCCTGAGTTTTTTGTTAAAGCGTATGCGGTTGATACCACATCAGCAGTTCAGGAAAAATAACGAACAATACAGGATTTATCCAGAATAACGCCTGATATTCTCTTAAAAAATACGACACATCCGGCATTCTCTTTTTGACGGCGGATAGTTAACATACATATTCTTGAAACACGCATATATAAGACGGATGAAACTGCTGTACGAACTCTCCGGAGAGAATCAGGAAATGGCAGCGGCAGAACTTGCCTGCGTTGCGGAGATAACAGCCCGCGCTAATGGAATTGCCGTTGCTGAAACTGAGCATCCGGAGGATTCTCTGCGGCTTGCAGAAACGCACATTGTTTCTGAACTTCTCGGCGTCTGCAAGGGAACTGCTGAAGACCTGAAAGAACTTCTGCAGACCCTGGCGATAGATGCTGAAAAGCCGTACTGCTGCAGGGCACGAAAGATTCATCCCGCCGTCCTGCCCGAATCACTGACGGATACGGAACGAATGATGGGGTCCCTTATCAAAGGAACAGTCTCCCTGAAAAATCCGGAAATTGTGTATCGGGCAGTATTTACTGACGGCTTATGCTGGGTCGGGCGCGTCCTCTATGAAATAGACCGCGGAAGCTACGCGTCACGCAACCCGAACAAACGGGCATATTTCCATCCCGGAGTTATGATGCCGCTATTTGCACGTGCGATGGTAAATCTCACCTGCGTGAAAAAAGGAGAAACACTGCTGGACCCGTTCTGCGGCACAGGAGGAATGCTTCTTGAAACTCATCTCCTGGGTGTAAAAGGAGTCGGAAGCGACTTTGATACCCGGATGCTTGACGGCTGCCGTCAGAATCTGCCGGACGCCGTACTTTTCCGTGCAGATGCGACCAATATGCCCTATAAAAATGCATCATTCGACGCAGTAGCCTGTGACTTTCCCTACGGTCAGTCAACGGCTGTCGGCGCTGAAACACTGGCAGCCCTGTATACCGGGGCGCTTTCAGAAATCAGACGCGTCTTAAAAAAAGGAAAACGTGCTGTTGTGGTTACACATCAGGACATCACATCCTATGCACTTGCGGCTGGTTTTACCGTGGCAGGATTTTTTGAACAGTACATTCACAAAAGTCTTACCAGAAGAATCTTAGTCCTCAATAATGAATAATCAGAAGAAACATTATCCGAGACAAAAAAAGAATGCTGTACCTGAAGCCGGACATCCGTTTGTCAAAAAAAGTCCGCAGCCGAAAGCAGCAGCAGAAGAGGAGTCTATGCTCGGGTGGATTTCACAGAAGTTCACGCATTATGTCCCGACACGCTCGTTAGCAGTGCGTGCGCTCCGGCACATGCGTCCCGCTGACCGGAAAAACCTCTCCTCTGAAGATATTATGCTGATGAGAACTGCCGAAGGATACTGGTTTGAGTATCTTATCTACGAGCAGCTCATCAGAATCGCAGAAGAGACTGATACGATTAAAAAAATTGTGCGGAAAGGTGCTGATGTAAAATCCCATAAAGTCAAGAATCAGCTCGGAACAAACGGCATCTACTCTGCAGATAAAGGAGACATTCGTGTCCGCGGAAACGGCCAGGACTTAGCTGAGGTCGATCTGCTTCTCTTCGACAAAAACGACCGGGTAGTCTTCTGCGAAATTGTAACATCCCCTGCTGATTTAAAAGATCTGGAAGCGGAGATTATCTATAAGAAAAAGCTCTTCGGTTACCTTTTCGGACAGGACCATGTCGGGTTTATCTTATTTACCTCTGTAGATATTGCAAACACGCAGACGGTTAAACGGCTGAAAGAAGACCCTGACAATGCCTATATCTGTACGGCAAGCTGCGAGACAATGAAGCGCTGCTTAACAGGCCTCAGGCTTATGAACCTCCCGACAAATGTCGAGACATCGCCGAAACTGGTAAAGGCAGAAGACTTACACACAGTTCAGTTTGATTACAAAAAACTGCACGACGAAGCTTTATCCCAGCTTTACTTTGCGCAGGAACACCATTTAACAGCAAACCAGTTCTTCGACAACCCGAGCGTGTCTCCGCTGGTCAAGAAAGTTATCTGCGGCGGCCTCTATCCGTCAGCGGTTAAATCACTTATTGCAAACCACGGACTGCGCATCAAATCAGAGCAGCTGACGCCTGAAAAAGTCTTTGAGGAGTACTCAAAAGTAATTGTCGCGGTTGACTTCCCGGAAATTGAACCGGTAGTGTATCTTAAGCCGCGCAAAAAACGTGAGTATCTGAAACTTGTTCCGTCAAGTCTTGGAGGATTCAAGTACGAACGCCCGACACCATCCCGCGTAGGATTTTATCTCTGGCTTGAAACGGTTAAGCCGGTCCTTGGAGCAGAACGGATGGAAACTGTTCTCGGGTACTGCGATGATGATATTACGGCATTTCCGAAGGTGGGAAAACCGGAACGCCTGCCTGACCCGCCGGAACTTCAGGCTAAATCTAAACCAATACAGCATAAAAAACAGCATCATAACAGACAAAAAGACAAACGGCCGAAACAGAAAGAGAATCATACAGAAAAGCAGTAAGTTCTGCAGCAGAAAAAGATTTTTTTCTAAAAACCGCAGAACAAAAAAAATATTTGTTACTATTCAGCCATTATCTGAGGAAAAGACAGTTGTTCTGGTCAGTGCGTGTTTTTGAAAAAACCGCGAATCTTCGCGAATCTCAAACGCGATCCGCATGCCTTCGGCCTGCTTTAGCTTCGAGCCTAAAGGCTCTCGCATATCGCGGGCACGGGCGGCTCGCTGGGGTAAATTGAAGAAGAGCATGAGCTGTATTTTCCCAATGCAGATAAATTCAACTAAAAAAGCAGCCCGCGGCGTCCCGCGATAAGCGGGAACAGACGCCGTGAATAGGGCTGCG
>DALTWQ010000100.1 GCA_029987025.1 Methanocorpusculum sp.
GGCTCATCAAAAAAGCACAGGAGCATAAGAAGAAGTATATCGATGATGAAGAACTATTTGAGTGACTGTCGTGTCTGAATTAATGCTGTTGTCCATTACTGCTGTACATTCGAACTCTTTGCAGAAACATCCGTGAGTGGATTCATCATTCACGGATTTTTTATTCCTTAATTCCGTTTTTATCACTCTGCCGATATCGTCTCAATTAAATACATTTATCCCCGAATATTGATAAACAACCGCGCCAAATAATATTACATCTAAAACACCGCGATTCACTCTATGAACATCCCCCTCGTCTCCACCCTCATGCGTTTATCGCCCATCAAGCGGCAGAGTATGACTCAGTTAGGGTTTACCATCCTGGTAACCTTAGTCGGTTTTCTCTCAACCATGCTCTTCTCGCATCTCCTGGGAAAAGACCTGATTGGTGTTTATTATCTCTTTGTTACGTACTTCTCCATCTTCAACCTGATAGGAGACGGCGGATTCGGCGGTGCTGCGGTTAAGAAAATCTCCGAAGGAAAAGACCAGGACGCATACTTTACCGCATACATGACGCTCCGGACGATTCTTATCATCGTCTCGACCGTCATTCTTCTGGCTATAGAGCCCCTGTTCGTTGACCTCAGAGAGTATCACCTTGTTCCTCTGATAATTGCAGCACTGGCAATTGCATATGTTACCCATGCAATATCCATAGGTGTGTGGGCAAAGAATCATGTGGGAATCTACAATGCGGGTCAGGGAATCTCGGAACTTGCACGTATAGGAATATCAATTCTCCTTGTCTTAATCGGATTTTCCGTCTACGGCATGATTGGCGGATTTTTAGTAGGAACCGCCCTTGCAGGAATTCTCTGCATCAAATACTTCAGATACCGCCCTGCAAAGTTTACCAGGCATCACATCCGCGAACTCCTCTCCTTCAGCTTATGGACACTTCTCATCAGCAGTGCCGGCCTGATTATGGGATATGCCGACACCATTTTTATCGGATACTTCATGGAAAACGGCGATGTCGGTGTATACCGTGTTGCCTTAAACTTCACCGCAGCATCTCTTCTTATCGCAAACGCCGTAAACTCAACCCTTGCGCCGAAAATCAGCAACTGGAGTACGAATGAAAAGATGGAAGAAATCCCGCCGGTTGTTGCCCGTTCCTTCACCTACGGACTGATTCTTGCCGTCCCTGTTGCTGTCGGAGGATTCATCCTCGCAGATGAACTGCTGTACTACTTCTACGGTGAAGACTTCGCATCCGGCGCTGTGTCTGCATGCATCCTCTTCCTGTTCCAGATTGTAAACATCTTCCTGCTATTCATCGGAACTGCCCTGTCAAGTTCTGGCCATCCGAGAAACACCTTCTACGGAACCCTTGCAGCAGTTATCTTGAATGTAATATTAAACGTGCTTCTGATTCCGGTAATGGGCATCAACGGCGCCGCCGTAGGCTCCCTCTGTGCGGTTATCATCAATGTGCTCATCATAACCCGTGAACTGAAGAAGTTCATGCCCGTCTTCGTCGAAAAAAAACCGCTGTTCCATATCATTCTTGCATCACTCATAATGGGTGCGGGAGTCTTTGCCTACACATTACTTGTTCCGATGAGCAATGTCTGCCTTGTCCTGATTCCGGTAGCCCTCGGCGGTCTTCTGTATTCCATTCTTCTGCTCAAACTTGACAAGGGAATCCACGACGACATCAAAGAAATGGTCACAAACTTCGGTCTGCCGTGGCCGAAACGGCTGTAAGCTGATGAACGATAGCTGATGGTCTCAGGGTGTTGTATCCGCTGACCAAATAAAAATCCGGTTCGGAGACCTTGCAGAATAAATATTCACCCTGCACAAAAAAATAGTGGTCAGAACTATTTTTTGTGCACATCCGGTTCAGATATGGATACTGAAAGAGATACCCGAAAGCTCCATCTACATTCCGTTCCCAAACGCCTTCACTGTCTCATCAATACCCTCAGCAAGAGAGTACTGCGGGTGATATCCGAGCACCCGTTCTGCTTTGCTGATATCAGCGCAGGAGAATCTCACATCACCCTCACGCACAGCCTCATATCGGATGTCAACAGTAACTCCTGCGGATGCCATAATCATCTCCGCAAGCTCATTCAGCGAAGTCTGAATACCGGTTCCGATGTTAAAAAGGCCGGCAGCTGCTGACGTTCTGTTGTCCATAGCAAGGAGATTTGCTGATGCGACGTCTTTTACATAGACAAAGTCGCGTGTCTGTTTTCCGTCGCCGTAGATGGTTATCCCCTGGCCTTTTGTAATCCGTTCCGTGAATTTGGAAATGACTGCAGCATATTCGCCGTTCGGATCCTGTCTCGGCCCGTAGACATTAAAGTAGCGAAGAGAAGTATTTTTCATACCGTAAAGGTCAGTATAATTTCTGACATACATCTCAGCGGCAATCTTTGAGGTTGCATACGGAGAAAGCGGAGCGGGCATCATATCTTCAGTCTTCGGAAAAACAGGGTCGTCACCGTATGCCGCAGCTGATGCAGAAAGAACAACCTTTTCAATATCATGCTTCCGTGCGGCTTCCAGAATATTGAGTGTTCCCGTACAGTTCACCTTGTGTATGAGCGAAGGATTTTCAATGGATTTTTTAACGCTTGCAACCGCACCCAGATGGAAAATACCATCGATTTCATTCTCACTGCAGATAGTATCAAGCAGTTTTTCATCAAGGATTGAACCGATGTAAACTTTTGCTGCAGGATTTACACTGAGGTTCTCCCTGTTTCCGGCAGACATGTCATCAAGGATAACAGCAGAATCCTTGCGTGCGATAAGAGACTCTGCAATATGTGAGCCGATAAAACCTGCGGCTCCGGTTACCAGGAACGAGGACATAATTAAATAATATATTAGATATCGTGCAGGATAAATACAACGGTCAGCGAAAACAGCGGC
>DALTWQ010000101.1 GCA_029987025.1 Methanocorpusculum sp.
CAAAGATACAGCCGAGTACAACGAGGAGAACAGCTCCAAGTACGAGTACATTACGCTTCATACAGATTATTATTGGGTAAGATAGTATTTATGCTGTGTGAAATACGGCAGGGGGAAGAAGCGGTAAAAAAAGACAGCACCGGATTTTTCCGGTGTTATGCGGTTCCGGTCTGTTTTACGTAGATGTTTCCGAACTCATCAGTAATTGTTCCGGCATCTGTGTCAAGGGTAAATCCGGTAATCTCTTCGGTCTCTTCTTTAAAGAGGCAGTATGAGCCGTCATCTCTTTTACCCCAGAGGTAGGTGGTTGAGGTGTAGCTGTTTTTGGGGGTGAACCAGGCGCCGCATCCATACTCGAGCTGGAGAACGCCGTCCTCTCCGGCGGTGTTTCCGGTGCTTGTCCAGTATCCAATCGCCGGGTCTACACCGTTTACATATAAGTTCAGTTCTGTTCCGTCAGAAAGAGTCAGAGACGCTGATGAGTCATAGTCTTCTGTCAGTCCTCCATCTACATAGACGACATCTTCATCATCCCAGGTAAAGTCAGCCCAGGAGAAATCTTCGCCTGAGATGAAGTCTCCATTCATGAATGATTCTTCATCGACGGGCAGTTCTGATATGATATCCGAAACGGAGAGCGAGATGCATCCGGCGGAAAGCACGCAGCCTAATACGACGGCTGCTGCTGTAAAGAATGCTGCAGTTTTCTTCGCGTGCATAGATTATACTATGGTATTTCCTGCATAAATAGATGATAGATTCTTAGGCGGTTTCACTTCCGAAGTTTAGGCAGTTTCACTTCCGAAGTTTAGGCGGTTTTACTTCCGAAGTTTAGGCACGATTCTGCTGAAAATGAGGGTGCTCAGGCTGAGAGCGGAGGGAGGAGGTCCGGTATGAAACAAAAAACGACACAGTGGTGCCGCTGCGGAATTCAAACTGCAGAAACACCTGCAGCAGTGCGGACAATTCCGGCATCAATATTCCGGAAAAAATACATTTTTGCCGATTTTTGTACATTTGTGTGAAAATGAAAAACCGAAAAAAAAAACAATTATTTTTTCATCCAAATAAATTAAATTTTCATACATTCAAACTTAAATAATAACTTCGGCATATTGGTTTTACAATACATTGATAATAACCGGACACTAACATATTAAACGGTCAGCAGCTGCCAGGCCCGCAAGCGGCACTGCTGATCCTCATTCGGAATGATTACTGCAGACGAGCCGCCGCTTTCTGTGGTGTTCATCCGGATACATGCCCGAAGAATATGCAGGTAACTTCGGGTAATACAGCCTGCATGTAGTTGTTTATTATTTCATCATGGAAGGACATGTTCATCTCAAGCCGCAAACCGATGAGCAGGTCCTGCATACATACACCCTAACAAACTGTGAAGCAGATGGAAATGTCAGCAGCTCCATCTGCTTACAGACTCTGAAGCTGTTTTGGTGCCGTATTTGATGCTGTTTTGAAGCCGTATTTGGTGCTGTTTTGGTGCTGTGTTCAGCACAGGAGAGAACATTCTCATGCGTGAGCTGTTCCCTGATGATTCCCCCGAAGGATATGCGCCCGGTGCGGTGCTGAGGAGAGTACCCGTATCTGCCCGGGCTGCTTGCAGATTCGGTCATCAGGACCTCTAAATCCCCCTTCATTTTTTCGCCGCATTTATATCCGTTCAGTGATAATATACCAATCATGACACATTTTGTCACTGAAACGGAGGTCTTCTAAATGGACGAAACTGCAAAGACCGAAGCACGGAATTATCTGTCGGCAGCAGGATTCTTTTTGATTGCTGCATTCTGGATTCTTGGCATATTCCGGTCAACTTCGGAGATAGTAAATGTTGAATCTGCGCTCGCGATAAATTTCGTAGTAGGTATCGGAGTCATAATAATAGCGACTCTTCTCGTCATTCTCCGGAAAAGAGATTTATTTGCTATTCTCTTCTTTATGCTCGGCATAAACGTTCTTTTCTGGACAGTTACAACATCACTGCTGTGGGGTCTGTGTATTGATGCATTTCTGCTGCTTGTTATTCTGGTGACGCTTACTTCGAAAGAAAAGCAGAAATGGGTCTTATTCCTTATTCCGCTGATATATGTCATAGCTGAATTATATTATTTGTTTTTCGGATCGAATCACGTGATTGGAACAATAATTTTAGCCGTTCTGGTTATCATTACTCTCTACTATGCGTTCTGCTGTGCAGCCGGGAGATTCCATCTGCCCGGTTTCAAACTTTTTACTGCAGACCAGACAACCGATTTCAAAGCATCAGGTTCTGTCTTAGGCTACATGCTCTTCGCACTTATCTCCGGCGGATATGCGCTTTATTATCTGCTCGGCGAAGCAGCCCTTCCGTTAGAGACGTTTGTTTCCATTGAACTGCTCTGCGGCGCTCTGATGATTTTCATCGCCGTCCTCTTATTTACGGTTGGCAAGATGCGGTTTACGCCGGCAATGTTTTTGCTGATTGGACTGACTTCAATTCTTGCAATGTACTCGACGGGTTCGATGTTTATCGGAGTCGGTATTCTTTACATTGTCATTGGTCTGTTTGCAATGCTGAGAAAAGAGTCCAGAATTCTGCCGGGCATTATGCTGATTGTCTACGGCTGCACTGACTTCTTCACGGCCTACGCCGGAGGAAACACACCGGTCGTTTCCGTGATTCTGAACGCAATTCCGTGCCTGATTGCAGTGTATCTGGCGTTTGTTGTGTACTCACAGAGAAAGCTGCCGAAGTTCTGATTCCAAAATCCAAACTTTTTTTCACTGCTATTACCTCAGTTTCGCGGAAGTGACAATATACCTCCGCGGCGGGGATTCCTAAGTGAAGCGAACGAGGTTTACGTGAGCCGAAGGCGAACTGTACCGGGTAAGCGTGCAGCGGTTGAGAGCCGCTGCTTTAGC
>DALTWQ010000024.1 GCA_029987025.1 Methanocorpusculum sp.
CTGGAAGTATTAACTGGCATCAGGTTAAAGGTGTCAACGGCCAGATTCGCCTTGTACCTCAGAAAGAGGGAGAGGTCAAAAAGCCGGGACCGAACCAGAGATTCAAGAGATCTAGCATTGTATCGAAGATTGAAAGCCGTATGGCAAACCAGCAGCAGGCACGCGGACGCGGACCTAAGATTGCTGATCAGAGACTCCGCCGCAGAATCCGCCGTTCCAAAGCATCCATGATGGGTGCTAAGGCAAAGGCAAAGCGCTGAAGGTTTCTTTTCAATACGACGGGAGAAATCCCGTCATGTATTTTTTCGTTTTCTGTTTTGTATTGATTTAGTTGATTATTTGCGGCAGAGGATACTCTGCTGAACAGAACAGTGTTTAAAAAAAGTATTCTTGAGAGATAACTCTCTTATTTCTTCGGGAAGAATGAAAGTATATCCCACGCGAGTGACTCAGCTTTTTTCACATTCGTCATCATCGTATCAAGCCGTGTTGCACCGGGCACCTCGATTCCGGTATCTCTGATATCCTGGATGAAAAGATTAACCACATCAGCATACACCTGCTTTGTTCCAAATGATGTCGGTTCATATCCCCAGGCCGTCATAAGCGCCGCTGCAGGTCCGCTTACCGGCCTGTTTCCGATGAAGGGGCTTACTGCTGCGACAAACTTCTTTTTGAGCGCATCACGGATACCGGCACACTCTAAAATAGGACCAATGCTTGTGACCGGATTTGACGGACCTATAATTACCCCGTCACTTTCCTCAATAGCAGCAACAGCCTCCGGAGAAGCAGTAAGCGGTTTTCCGTCAGCAGTCTTTCGCACAACACCTTTGATGGGAACATTGCCGCGTTTTCCGACCCAGTACTCCTGATAATGCATGAGGGAATCATCTTCAGTCACCACATACGTCGTAACCTCCTGGTCAGACATCGGAAGAATCTTTGCAGAAATGCCGTAACCGTCAGCAATCTTTTGTGTTGCCTCAGTCAGCCGCAGACCTGAGTTCAGATACGCAGTCCGTGCAATATTTGTCGCACGGTCCAGTTCACCAAGCGGCAGAGGTTCTTTGTATCCGAGGCGTTCCATCGCGTGATACGTGTGCATCGTATCTCCCTTGATGCCCCACCAGGTTTCCGTATTCAGAAGACCTGCAAAAAGGTAGATAACCGTATCAACGTCAGGAGAAACATAATGCCCCGACATACGCAGATCTTCTCCGGTATTTACAATGACAGATATCTCATTGTCCCGCAGAATCTGGCGAAGTCCGCGAAGGAGCTTCGGCGTTCCCGTTCCGCCGGATAAAACAGTAATCATACCAATGAGATTATGCGTATGGCTTATTAAAGGTATGGAGTGAGCAGTTTTGAATTATTCAGTATCTTTCCACGTCTCAAACCCATACCCGACAGTACCCGCCGCGTGAGCATCGCTTGATAACACAAACTCCCCGCCGTTCTCTCTGATAAACTCACGGATGTCCGAAACCGGATACGGCTCAGTTCTATAACCGCGGCTCACTGCGCCGAAGTTAATCTCGAACGGCACATGCGCTGCAAGAAGAGGAAGAACTGCAGCATGCCACGCGGCCGTATACCGCGGATTCGTTTCCGAAAACAGGCAGCCGCCTTCGTTGAACTTCGTAATTAAATCAAAGTGCCCGACAATATCTGCATGAGTCGCAGAAACAACACCTGCCTCCTGTGCGAAGTAAAGTTCAGCCAGTTTGTACATATCACCGTCAAAATATTTTTCCGCCGCATCTGATAAAATGTCAGCAGAGTCATCGACTGCAACAAACTCCTTTCCGATTTTAAGAAAATGAGCAGACCCTATCACATAATCAAAACCCACAGCAGGACGCGGCGAAAATATATCCTGCTCGATTCCGCAGAGCACCTCGATTCTGTCCAGATACTTCTCCTTCAAAGATTTGACCGTTTTCCGGTACCGCGGAACAGCATCCTCCTTCATACACCACTCTTCAGCACCTTTCACATAGGAATGGTCAGAAATACCTATGCGGCTAAATCCGAGCTCAATCGCTTTCTGGATTACCTCTTCAGGCGTATTTGCCCCGTCGCTGAAGGTAGTGTGCACATGAAGGTCAAAGTTCTGCATGAAAACACCGGATTATGTCATCTTTTCCTGCTTAACCTTGTGGTCAATGACATGGCGGGATGCAAGCTCTTTCGTGATATCGTCGAGAGTAATACCTGCCTCAATCATCAGGACCATAACATGATAGACAAGGTCGGAGATTTCATAGATAGTCTCTTTCTTATCGCCGGACTTCGCCGCAATGATGACCTCGGTGGACTCTTCGCCGACCTTCTTCAGAATCTTATCAATTCCCTTCTCAAACAGATACGTAGTGTAGGAACCTTCCTTCTTCTCGGTTTTTCTGCCCGCAATCAGATTCATCAGCATATCATAGGAGAACTCGCCTGCATCAGGATTTTCATATACCGGATACTCAAAGCAGGACTCGGTTCCAAGATGACACGCGGGGCCGTCAGGCGTTACTGCGACAAGAAGCGTATCGCGGTCGCAGTCTGTAGTTATTGATACGATGTGCTGATAGTTTCCGGAGGTGTCTCCTTTGAGCCAGAGTTCGTTTCTTGAACGGCTCCAGAAACATGCAAGGTTTTTCTCCATCGAAACCTGCAGACTTTCCTTGTTCATATATGCTACCATCAGCACTTTCTTAGTTGCTGCGTTAATCACTACTGCCGGGATTAATCCCTTCTCATCAAATTTCAGTTCATCTGTTTTAATCATAACATCTTCTCCGTAAGACGCACTGGAATATGTTTCTGCGCCATCCGTTTTTTCAAATCGCAGATTTCCACCTCATGGAAATGGAAGATTGATGCCGCAAGTCCGGCATCTATCTCAGGAATGCGGGTAAATAGCGTTATAAAGTCCTCAATCGAACCTGCGCCGCCGGATGCAATAACCGGAACCTGTACCGCACGGCAGACCGCATCTAAAAGTTCGATATCAAATCCGCCTTTCACACCGTCTGTATCAATGGAATTTACCACAACCTCGCCGGCACCGGCATCCACACAGCTCTTTATCCAGGAGATAGCCTCCATTCCGGTATTCTCGCGCCCTCCTCGGGAAAAGACCGTAAACACACCGTCAACGCGTTTAATATCACAGGACAAAACCACACACTGATTTCCGTACCGCTCTGCCGCTTCCGGAATCAGCGAGGGGTTCTTAATCGCGCCTGAGTTTACACTCACCTTGTCTGCGCCGCATTTTAAGACGCGGTCAAAGTCTGCAAGAGTCGAGATGCCGCCTCCGACAGTCAGCGGAATAAAGACCGACTCTGCAGTCTCTTTAAGAATTTCGGAAAAGAGTTTTCTCCCTTCCGCAGATGCGGTAATGTCATAGAACACCAGTTCATCCGCACCGTTTGCATTATAGTACTTCGCAAGCTCAACAGGGGAGGAAACATCCTGCAGACCTGCAAAGTTTACGCCTTTGACAACCCTTCCGTCTTTGACATCAAGACAGGGGATGATACGTTTCGTAATCATTTCGCACCTCCGGCAAGAACGGCAGCACGCAGGTCAATCTCTTTCGTATAGTAGGCTTTTCCGATGATTGCCCCGTAGAGATTAAGCGCTGCAAGGCGTTTTACCTCCTCAAGCGAGGACACCCCGCCTGATGCGGTAATCTGAAGCGAATACTTTTCGGAAAGCTCTTTGTAGAGCTGAAGGTTTGTTCCCCTCATCGCACCGTCTTTTGATATATCTGTGCAGATAACCGTTTTAACACCGGCCTCCTGCATGGATGATAAAAACGCATCAAGTGTAACTGACGTTGTCTCAAGCCAGCCGGAGACTGCAATTTTTCCGTCGCGGACATCTGCTCCCACGGCAATTTTTTCCCCGTACCTGGCAACTGCTTCGTGCAGGAACTCCGGATTCGACACCGCAGCAGTCCCTAAAATGACGCGGTCAAGACCTGCTGAGATATACATATCGGCCGTTTCCATACTCCGGATGCCCCCGCCAATTTCGCAGAAGAGCCCGCTTTCTTTTTTGATGCGGCAGACCGTTTCAAAGTTCGGTGTCGTTCCCGCCTTGGCACCTTCGAGGTCAACCAGATGCACCGCAGAGGCTCCTGCGGATACAAAGTCTTTCGCAACCTCAACAGGGTTGTCATTATAGACCGTCATCTGCTGATAGTCCCCTTTGAAAAGCCTGACTGCTTTTCCGCCGAAAAGGTCAATTGCTGGAAATATAATCATCAGAGAGCCTCCATGCCGGCAAACGACTTTAAGATGCGAAGACCCGCATCCCCGCTTTTTTCCGGGTGGAACTGACAGCCGAACACGTTGTCCTTTCCGACAGCGGCTGTTACATCAAACCCGTACTCGGTCGTTGCAAGAAGCGACTCATCACAGTCTGCTGCGTAGAACGAATGAACAAAGTAGACATGCGTTCCGTTTTTGAGATTCTTAAATATGGGTGCATTTTCCCCGCCGTTTACGAAAGAAAGCGCATTCCACCCGATCTGCGGGATTTTGTATCCCTCGGGAATATATCCTGCAAGCGGCTTTACGCATCCTTTCAGAAGACCGAGGCCTTCGTGCTCGCCGTACTCAAGACTCTTTTCGAAGAGAAGCTGCATGCCGAGGCAGATTCCCATCAAAGGTTTTCCTGCGGCTGCTTCATCGCAAACAGCCTCTGCAAGACCGCTTTCGCGCAGTTTTACGGCAGCATCGCCGAAAGCGCCGACGCCCGGAAGAATTATCCTGTCAGCTTTTGCAAGTATATCCGTGTCGCCTGTTACAACCGCATCAGCGTGAACTGCACGAAGCGATGATTTCAGTGAGAAGAGATTTCCAACACCGTAATCTGCTATTGCAAGCATTCAGAGCGACCCCTTAGTCGAAGGCACTTCGCCTGCGTATGCAGAATCAAAGGCGACAGCTGCACGGATACTGCGGGCGACCGACTTGAATGTGCCTTCTATGATGTGGTGCGAATTTACGCCGGCAAGTTCCCTGATGTGAAGCGAGCACTCTGCGGTCCGCACAAACGCGTGCCAGAACTCTTCAACAAGTTCTGTATCAAAGTCCCCGACTTTTTCAGACGGAATCTCGAGATTGCAATTGAGCGCGGCACGTCCGGAGAAATCAACCGCGGTTAAAATCAGCGCTTCATCCATCGGGAGAATCATGAACCCGTAGCGGGCAATGCCTGCCTTGTCGCCGAGCGCCTGTTTAAACGCAGTTCCGAGTGCGATTCCAATGTCCTCTGTCGTGTGGTGATAATCAACGTCCGTATCTCCTTTGCAGGAGATGGCAAGGTCGAATCTTCCGTGCGAGGCAAAGAGTGTCAGCATGTGGTCTAAAAAGCCGCAGCCGATATTGATGTCAGTTTTGCCTGAGCCGTCGAGTATTAGTGTAAGAGAGATGTCAGTCTCTTTTGTGGTACGGGTGAGTTTTGCTGTTCTCATGTGTTTTCCTCCAGAATTTCTTTGACTGTTTTAAGCAGGATATCCATCTGTTCATCAGTTCCTATAGTGATACGGTTGTAGTCGGTAATCGATTCTTTGTCAAAGTGGCGCACCAGAACACCGCGTTTCTTCAGTTCCAGATAAAGATCCATTCCGGAAATCTTGTCATGCCTCACAAACAGGAAGTTTGTTGATGAAACAGGCCCTGTAAAGCCGAGGGAGGCAAGTGCCTCTGCGGTCCGCTTTCTCGTCGCAAT
This sequence comes from Methanocorpusculum sp., assembly GCA_029987025.1. Lineage (GTDB taxonomy): Archaea > Halobacteriota > Methanomicrobia > Methanomicrobiales > Methanocorpusculaceae > Methanocorpusculum. The sequence continues at coordinate 5,743 of DALTWQ010000024.1, forward strand.
AATTTTTGCACAGTTTGCACGGGTGATTTTTTCATCTTCTAAAGCACCCAGAGCCGCGGCAGCACTTGTGCGGCTTACGTTGTAAGGGTTTGTTGAGAAGCGGATACGGTTTAAGTCAGCGATTAACTCAGGACTTCCTACACCGAATCCGAACCGTGCGCCGGCAAGCGAGCGGGATTTGGAAAACGTCTGCACAACTAAGACATTGTCATACTTTTTAGTAAGAGGAATGGCTGATTCGGCACCGAAATCCACATACGCTTCATCGATTACAACAACCGAGTCCGGATTTGCGGCAATGATGCGTTCAAGGTCAGGAAGCGATAACGCAATTCCTGACGGTGCGTTCGGATTTGCAATGAAGATGGTTTTTCCGGCATTGCAGTAGTCAGCAGGGTCAATCGATAAATCCGCTTTGACCGGAATCTCTGTGGAAGAAATATGATTCAGTTCGCCGAACACCGAGTAGAACCCGTAGGATGTGTCAGGAAACACCACACCGTTTTCGCAGAATGCAGCGAAGGCGAAATCGAGAATCTCATCCGAGCCGTTTCCGACAACAACCTGGTTCGGAGACACGTTATAGACCTCGGCAAGTTTTGCACAGAGAACTTTGTACTCCGGATCCGGATAGAGCATGAGTGTGTCAACCGCATCACGGGCATACTGCAGTGCTTTCGGCGACGGCGGATACGGCGACTCGTTGGTGTTGAGTTTTACATACTGCATATCCTGCGGCTGCTCACCGGGGGTGTAGGGTTTTAACCCGCTCAGTCTGCTGGTAAAAAACCGGCTCATATATCCTTCTCCAGCCGGATTACTGCGCTTTTTGCGTGCCCGGTAAGACCTTCTTTCCTGGCAAAGACTGCAATGTCTTCTGCGACGCGGGATAATGCATCTTTCGTGTAGTAGGTGTACTGCGTTTTCTTCACAAACTCATCGACAGAAAGCGGGCTGGAAAACTTTGCAGTGCCGCTTGTGGGGAGGGTGTGATTCGGACCTGCAAAGTAGTCGCCGAGTGCTTCCGGACAGTTTCTTCCCATAAAGATTGAACCAGCGTGGCGGATTTTATCCAGATAATCAAATGGATTGTCCACACAGAGTTCAAGGTGTTCGGGTGCAATCTCGTTTGCAATCTCAATTGCGGCGTCAAGTGTATCTGCCACTATAATTTTTCCGTTGTTCTCCACAGAGGCGCGGGCAATCTCTTCACGCTCAAGCATCGAAAGCTGAAGCTCAATCTCCTTCTGGACTGCAAGAGCAAACTCATAGGAATCTGTTACAAGAACAGCAGATGCGTTTTTGTCGTGCTCCGCCTGGGACAGCAGGTCTGCTGCTGCATACCGGGGATTCGTCTTTCCGTCTGCAACAATTAAGATTTCACTCGGACCCGCAATCATATCAATGGAGACCAGACCGAACACCTGCTTCTTGGCTTCCGCAACAAAAGCATTGCCCGGACCCACAATCTTATCGACCTTGGGAACAGTTTCCGTTCCGTAGGCAAGAGCTGCTATTGCCTGTGCCCCTCCAGCCTTGTAGATTTTATCGACACCGGCAACTTTTGCAGCGGCAAGAATTGCAGGGTTTACCTTCCCGTCTTTTGCGGGCGGCGTAATCATTACTACAAGAGGAACTCCTGCGATTTTTGCCGGAATTGCATCCATCAGAACTGTTGACGGATATGCTGCGGTTCCTCCGGGCACATAAAGACCAGCTCTATCCACCGGAATTATTTTTTGACCGATGACAATCCCGTCAGTGTCATTGATGATGAAGCTGGTTCTTACCTGACGCTCGTGGAACTTTCTGATATTGGCAGCGGCACGCTCTAAAATGCCGATGAACTCAGGCTCTACTTTGGAAAGCCCTTCTTCAATCTCCTCTCTGCTGACCTCAAGCGATGATAACGTTACGCCGTCGAACTTTTCAGTAAGCGCAAATAATGCCGCATCCCCTTCTGATTTGACACGCTCAATGATGCCTGTAACAATATCGGCAACACTTGCCATAGGCATATTTCGGGCGAATATTTCACTGTTCGGTGTCTCACCGTATTTCAGAATTTTTATCATACACGTATCTCCTTCTTTATTCCACCTGCTACAGCATCAATCTCTTCATTCTTGAAGGCATAGGAGGCTTTGTTTGCAATCAGCCGGGCGCTGATTGGAACAATTGTTTCAATGACCTCGAGATTGTTTTCCCGAAGTGTCGTTCCTGTCTCTACGATGTCTACAATGATATCAGAAAGCCCCAGAAGGGGTGCAATCTCAATCGAACCGTTCAGATGAATGATATCAATATCGCGTCCTTTCGAGGTGTAGTACTTCTGAGTAATGTTCGTAAACGAGGTTGCAACGCGCAGTGTCTTTGAGGTGTTGTCGCGGAATCCTTTCGGCGCTGCTGCTGCCATCCGGCAGATACCGCACTGTAAATCCGCAAGCTCATAGACATCCGGCTCGTACTCGAGAAGAATATCTTTTCCGGCAACACCTATGTCGGCAGCCCCGCGTTCCACATAGACCGCAACGTCAGTCGGCTTCACCCAGAAAAAGCGAATCCCTTTTTCCGCGTTTTCGAAGATGAGTTTTCTGCCGCCTTCACGTATCTCAGGGCAGCCAAATCCGGCACGTTCAAACATATCATAGACAGACTCACCAAGTCTGCCTTTCGGAAGAGCTACGTTAAGCATTGTTGCCTCCAAGCTGCATCAGTTCACGGTATCGTATTGAGGCAGGGATACTCTTCTGCGCAGAGACAGTCCTTCCAAGCGAGACAAGTTCAGCTATTTTTGCCGCAACAAGAGAGGGACTTACCGACTCATCGTAGACTAAGAGCACATCAACATCATATTCCGGATCATCTGCAAGGAGTAAAGAAAGCTTATCGAGATAGACAGCAAAGCCCAAGGCTTTTGACTTTTTACCCATCTTTTTCATCAGAAGGTCATACTCCCCCCCGGAGAGAACTGCATCAGGCACGCCGCTTACAAATCCCTGGAACACAATACCGTTGTAGTAGTGCATATCGTTTACTAAAGAGAAGTCTATCCTGACCGACTTTTCCGGAAGCAGACGGACAATCCGCTCAAGTTCCTGCAGGGAAGCACTGCCCGGGAGAAGCGAAAAGAGGTCTGCGAAGACCTCATCCTGCGTTCCGCAGGTCTGCATAAGTCCTGCAAGAAGTGCATAGGTCTCCGGCCTTACACCTTCACCTGCACAGATTTTTTCTGCATCATGGAGGTTTTTGGCACGGATGCACTGCACAAGTTTTGCCCGTGCGGATGCCGAGACATTCATCCGGTCAAGAACATCCGAAACAATTCCCAGGTGCGAAACGGCAAGAACGGATTCCGATGATATCTCACGCAGACTTTCTGCTGCGAGGAGGAGGACTTCCGCTCTGCAGTAGTCATCGATATCACCGATGCACTCAAGGCCTGCCTGCATAATTTCCCTGAAGGGCTTACCCGGAGCAGGGGTTCTGCAGATATTTTCATTGTAGTAGACTTTTTCTACGAACCCTTTTTCCTCAAGACTGTTTTTCACGATTGAAAGCGTTACATCCGGCTTTAACGCCATCAGTTTTCCGCCGGTATCTGTAAAAGTGATGATACTGTCTGATACAAGGAAATCCTTGTTTCTGACATAGAGATCATACTCTTCAAACCGGTTCATCTTGTACGGAAGATATCCGTATCTGCGGTATAATGTGCGAAGCTTCAGAATTGTTTTTTCTTCGCTGAGTAATGCCTGTTCCATATAATGCTGCTCTTCTCTTCGCATATGGTGAAAGCGAAGCTGTTGTATTATATAATTTAGCGCTTTACTATAATAAAGTGATTGGTAAAGCAGCGGGCATCTCTCTGTGCAGATAGGAAAACTGCAGGGATTCTGCAGCACCTTGTCCGGATTATATTTATAATTTACAGAATATAATATGAATAAAAATGCAGACTGAAATCCGGGAAATGAATAAAACTGATTTCCCAACCGTTCAAGCTATATTTGCACAGTCAATCTCAAAAGGTATTTTTACATTCCGTCCGGAAGTCCCCTCTGCCGAAGAATGGGACGCATCCCACCTGCCGTTTTCCAGATTCATAATCACCGTTGATTCTGTAACTGCAGGCTGGTGTGCGCTAAGCCCCGTTTCATCAAGGGAGTGCTACAAAGGGGTTGCCGAGGTCAGCATCTACATCGATGAACAGTATCAGGGCCGCGGTCTTGGAACTGCTCTTTTGACCAGACTCTGCACAGAAGCAGCAGCTCATGGAATCTGGTCGCTTCTTGCAGTCGTAATCGCGGGAAACGAAGCAAGTCTTCATCTCCATCGAAAATGCGGATTCAGAGAAATAGGATACCGTGAACGCATCGCAAAAGACATCTTTGGAAACTGGAGAAACACTATCATGTTTGAAAAACGGCTGTAAGCCGATAAACGCCGGCCGGTCAACAAACAAAAGCAGCAGTTCACCCTTATTTTTTCAGCCTGAAACTTAGTATCGTCTGCCGCATTGTCCCAGGCAATTGTCTATGATATTGTCCGTGAAATTTACCCGAAATCAGACCGGTAACTGCATAAAACCGGACAGATACCTCTCAAAAGAGACATATCAACACAAACTGTTTATCATCTATTAAAGAGAAATATAGTACACGCGTGAAGACAACATTCGACGGAACATACTGTACCGCATCGGAAGATGCATCAGTACTCTATGAACAAAACGGCTATGGCAGACTGGAACGTGACGGAAGACTCCGTCTCGAGCCCTGCGAAGCACTCTATCTGGAAGCACGCGGCAAGATTGAACTTGAAGGAAACACCTTCAACACACTCCTTGCCGCATGTTCCAATGACCCGTCGTTTTTACGAAACTTCATCGTCTACAGAGATATCAGAGAACGCGGTTATGTAATTACCGTGGGGCATGCAGACAAGAATCAGACCGCTGCAAAAAACACAGCTTTCTTCCGCATATTTCCCCGCGGACAGCGCCCGGGAAAAGGAAACTCACGTTACCTCCTGCGGGTATTATCCGAACGTGACCTCATAGATTTCTCAGCACTCATACGTGATGCAAAAACCGCAGCAAACATGCGAAAACAGCTCGTGCTTGCCGTCCTTGACGATGAGCACGAACTCACTTACTACGAAGTGCGGCTTCCTGTCTTAACCGCCCGGAATGCTCAGGAAATAACCCCCGGAATCAGTGCACATCTGACCGGAGTTCCGACCTTTGTAGAGGGAGAGAGAGTTGAAGACCTGCAGAAAAACTGGTTTGGAACCATGATGGATTTAAGCAGGCTTTACTTATCGCCGCTTGAAACCGCATGGCTTCTGCGTGAGGGATACCTCACACTCGATGCAGGACTTTCCGCAGACGAGTATGAAGCCCTTGGAAAAGAGTCTGATGCAGAGTTTTCCCTGAAACTGAAACTCTTCACTTACTTCAAGTCGCTCGGATTCTATCCGCGTTCCGGCTACAAGTACGGACACCACTTCCGTGTCTACACCGAAGAAGACAACCACTCCGAAATGCTTGCACATGCAGTCTCAGAGAATACTGTTTCATCCATGCAGGAGATTTCCCGCTCTGTGCGGCTTGCACACAGCGTGAAGAAACGGATTCTTTTTGTGAGCATCACAGACGATGAAATCATTCCTATCGAATTTGCACGAATCAAAATGTAAAGGATAAACTATGGCAGAAGATATAAATCCGTGGTCAAGCACACCGAAAGTCAGTATCGACAAACTGATTGAAAACTTCGGTATCGACCACTTTGAACCGCAGAAAGCACGATTTTCCGATGCGCCGGTATTCATGCGGAGAAATATTGTCCAGGGGCATCGCGGCTATAACGCTATTGCAGATGCAATCATAGAGAAAAAACCGTTCCACGTCTTAACCGGATTTATGCCGTCAGGCCATCCGCATTTAGGACACCTGATGGTAATGAAAGAGGTTGTCTGGCATATTCAGCACGGCGGAGACGGATTCATCTCAATCGCAGACCGTGAAGCACACGCAGTCCGGGGCCTCACCTGGGAAAAATGCGATGAATACGCACGAGAATATATCTCATGTCTCTATGCAATGGGATTTGAAGGCGAAATCTACGCTCAGCGGAAAAACAACGCATTAAAGGACCTCGCCTTCGAAGCGGCGTGCAAAATAAACTTCTCAAACCTCTCGGCAATCTACGGATTCGGACCTGACACAGAACTTGCCCACGCAGTAAGTGTCTCAATGCAGGTAGCAGACATTCTCTACCCGCAGCTTGCCGCAGGAAGAGCGCCTACCGTGGTCCCGGTCGGAATCGACCAGGACCCGCACATCAGACTGACACGCGATGTAACAAACTCCCTTCGTCTCTTCTTAGTCGAAGACCGCGGAACACATGTCAGCATCCGGGCAAAAACTGCATCGGCAGAAGCCATAGCTGCTGTTGCAAAAGCATTCCCCGGAGCAAAGAAATACGAAGGACACATCGACCTTCCGGCAGGATACAACGCAGCCGAAGTAGATAACATTGTCCGCGGAATCGAACAGCAGTTCGGCGGATTCGGCTTTATCCTTCCGTCATCTACATACCACAGCTTCCTCATGGGATTCCAGGGCGGAAAGATGTCATCATCCATTCCTGACAGTCTTATCTGGTTCGATGATGCAGACAAAGACGTCAAAAAGAAAATAATGGGGGCTGTAACCGGCGGACGCCAGACCCTTGATGAACAGAAGAAACTCGGAGGGGAGCCAGATAAATGCGCCATCTATCAGTTAAATAAATTCCACATGCAGGAAGACGATACCGAATTGAAGATGATGTGCGAAGCATGCAAAGCAGGAGAACTCATGTGCGGAACCTGCAAAAAAGAGACATTAGAACGCGTTCGTGCTTTCCTTGCCGACTTCAAGGAAAAACGCGATGAAGTCGCCCATAAAGTTGCGGAGTGGTAAATACAATGGAATTAACAGTCAATGAAAAACGTGTCCTTGCTGCATTAGCAGAACTGGATGCCTGTACCGACAAAGAACTTGCAGAAAAGCTGAATACAACACCTGAGTCTGCTGTACAGTGGGCACACCTCTGTGCCGACCGCGGACTTGTCATTGTTGAAAAGAGAATCACCTTATCAGCAAAACTAACGGAAGAAGGTAAGAAGTACGCAGAAGAAGGCGGCCTTCCGGAACGTCAGATTGTCAACCGGTTAAAGGAACTGAAAGAAGCCGTCACCATGAAAGACTTAAGCCGCGACAGTTTATCAAAGATTGCCATCGGCTGGCTTAGAAAGAAGAACTGGATTGAAATCGAGGACGGAAAAGTAATCATCAATACCGAGGCTATCAAAAACAAGGGTGCAGATGAAGAGGCTCTGGAAAATCCGGAACCAGAGTCAGAAGGCTGCAAATCACTGGTAAAACGCGGTCTTGCACTCATCGATGAACACATTTCATGGAGAATTACTATCACGAAGGAAGGAAAAGAGATTGCAGCAGCAGGCCTTGACCTTCGTGAAGAAGCAGGAACTTTAACCCGCGAACAGATTATCTCCGGCGAATGGAAAGACCTCAACTTACGCAAATACGACATCTCCAAACTTCCGAAGCGTATCTTTGCCGGAAGAGTTCACCCCAACCAGCAGATTTTAGATGAAATCCGTGCTCTTCTTTTCGAGATGGGCTTTACCGAGTTCCACGGATCAATTGTGCAGAACTCCTTCTGGAACTTCGATGCACTCTATCAGCCGCAGGACCACCCGGCACGTGAAATGCAGGATACCTTCCACTTAGCAGAAGAACTCCCGCTTCCGGACGGATGGGAAAAAATCCGCGACATTCACCAGACCGGCGGAGACACCGGCAGTACCGGATGGGGAGGGGCATGGAATCCGGAGATTTCCAAAAAGTGTGTTTTAAGAACCCACTCGACATCTCTTTCGATTCAGTACCTTGCAGAAAATCCCAACCCACCGTTAAAGGCATTCTCAATCTCACGTGTGTACCGCAGAGAAACCATCGACCCCACTCATCTCCCTGAGTTCGAGCAGCTCGAAGGAATTGTGATGGACAAAGACCTCAACTTCGGACATCTCTTAGGATTCTTCAAAGAGTTCTTCAACCGCATGGGCTTCGAAGAAGTCCGTTTCCGCCCGGGATACTTCCCGTACACAGAACCTTCAGTCGAGCCGGAGGTCTGGGTTGACGGCTTAGGCTGGGTTGAACTCGGAGGGGCGGGTATCTTCCGTCCGGAGGTTACAAAACCGTGGGGAATCGACTGCCCCGTACTTGCCTGGGGACTTGGAGTTTCCCGTGTCTCTATGCTCAGAATGGGATTAAAAGACTTACGACAGCTCTACAAGAGTGATATTGACTGGATTAGAAACAGTCCTGTAAGGAGGGTGGTGTAATTATGCCGGTTGTAAAATTAAACAATGAATATCTTGCACGGCTGACACGCTGCGATATTAAAACCATCAGAGACAATCTGCCGATGATGGGTTCTGAAGTCGAGCGCGAGGAAGAGGAGCAGACTGATGTACAGTACTTCCCGAACCGTCCGGATTTGTACTCCGCAGAAGGAACTGCACGCGCACTCCGCGGCTACTTAGGCATTGAAAAAGGTCTTGTCGAGTACACAGTAAAACCGTCAGGAATCTCGTTCCACGTGGATGAAGGATTAAAAGGAATCCGGCCGTATCTCGGCTCTGCGATTATCAGAAATGTAAACATGGATAATGCCATGATTGAATCCCTGATGGGTCTGCAGGAGTCTCTTCACTGGGCAGTCGGACGCGGAAGAAAGAAGGTTGCAATAGGAGTTCACGACCTCGACAAAATCGAAGGTCCGTTCTCGTACATTGCAGCGGACAAGAGCACAAAGTTTGTTCCGCTCGACTATGATCGTGAGATGACTATGGATGAAATCCTTGCAGAGCATCCAAAAGGAAAAGCCTACGCAAAGATTGTTCAGAGTTTCGACAAGTATCCGCTCATCGTTGATGCAAAAGGACGTGTCTGTTCATTCCCGCCAATCATCAACGGTGAACTGACAAGAGTTACTGAAAACACCAGAAACATTCTGCTCGATGTAACCGGAATTGAGCCGCGTGCCGTTGCTGTTGCAGTACATATTCTCTGCGGCGCGTTTGTCGAGATGGGTGCCTCTATTGAGTCAGTTACAATTGACGGTGTTGAAGGCCCGTCTATGGCGCCTTCAAAACGCCGGGTATCTGCAAAAGAGTGTACAAAACTTACCGGCATTCCAATGAATGCAAAAGAGATGGCAGCACTTCTTGAAAAGATGCGCTTCGGATGCTCAGTTATTGATGATGACAAAGTTGTTGTATCAATTCCATGTTACCGTGCAGACATCATGCATGACTGCGATATCTACGAAGATGCCGCAATCGCTTACGGTTACGATAAGATTGATGCAAAACTTCCGCCAAGCTTTACTGTCGGAAAACCGCATCCGGTACAGGTGCTCTATTCACAGGTCAGAGCATGTATGACCGGCCAGGGATATCTTGAAAATACACCGTTCACGCTGACAAGCGAAGAGGTTGCCTACAAGATGATGAACCGCCCGGCAAACCCGAAGGCGCTGCATGTCTTACATCCAATCAGCGAAGATCAGACAATTATCAGAACAGATATTCTTCCGATGCTGATGGAGTCTCTTTCCATTAACCGTTCACGCGAACTTCCGCAGCGGATTTTCGCATGCGGGGATGTAGTTGAATCCTTAAAGACATACCCGAAGATGGCAGCAGCTGTTATTCACGCATCTGCTGACTTTTCAGAGATTTATGCAGCAATGGATTCATTCTGCATGATGATGTCAATTCCATACGAAGTGCGCGCATCCGAAGACCCGGCATTTATCGAAGGACGTTCCGGAGAAATTGTATCCAACGGAAAAGTAATCGGTGTATTCGGTGAGATTCATCCGGCAGTCTTAAATGCGTTCGGACTTGAACAGCCGACAGCAGCATTTGAAATTGACCTCCGCGACTTTGTCGCAGAATAAATCTAATTTTCTTTTTTTTAATTGATTCAAAACAGACTGGTTACTGCATAGGATATTTTCCAGAATCGGCAGTAAATAAGGATAAGAAAATAGCCCATAGGAAACTAAAACAAACTGACTAAACAATAAATAATCAAACAAAAAGGAAGGGGAAGCAGCGCTTACTAGTTCCCGAGAACTCGCGTATCTGAG
>DALTWQ010000025.1 GCA_029987025.1 Methanocorpusculum sp.
TTTATCCGTGGAGGCTCGCGCATTGCGCGAGCCGCGGCCGAAGGCCGCATCCGTGGTATAATCCGCGACATCCGTGTCTGGGGATAGCCTACGCATTTGGTTATTTATCTCATCCGTGTCTGGAGACAGCCCACGCATTTGGTTATTTATCTCATCCGTGTCTGGTGAAGTGCCTACGCACTTGGTTATTTATCTCATCCGTGTCTGGGGACAGCCCACGCATTTGGTTATTTATCTCATCCGTGTCTGGGGACAGCCCACGCATTTGGTTATTTATCTCACCCGTCTCTGATGATAGCCTACGCATTTGGTTATTTATCATCTCCGTGTCTGGTGAAGCGCCTACGCATTGGTTAAAATAACAATCCTTATTCAGAACATATCCAACGATAATTCTAAAGCAGAGTAATTTTCACGCTAAATGCCGAAGAGCCAAAATTGATTTAAAAAAAAGGTTTGAAAACGTGATAGGACTTTCAGAACTTACTCATCCTTTTCTTTTTTCTTCATCACAACGCCGGATGGAATCCGCGATGCTGTCTCATCATTGTCAATTTCAACGGTGATGCCGATTAAATAGGCATTCATCCGGTCAATTGCTTCGCGGTTATGTGTGTCCGCTGCTGCTGCACGGGTGTAGCAGTTGTATGCTTCGTCGCGTGCGCCGCGGAGGTCGTACACTTTACCGAGTTCGGTTAAGGCACGGCTGTCTGTCGGGTGATTATCAACCCATGCCGAAAGAATGCCTAAGGCATCATCATACTTGCCTGCTCTTCTGGCATCGATACCTGCTTCAACCGCGTCCCACTCATTGCTCTTCTTCCGTTTCGGTGCAGGGATAAACTGGTTTGCCTCGCGTTTCTTGCGCTCGATTCTTTCCGTCTGCTCCTTCGTTGCGCGGCGCGGCGTGTATGCTGCCGCCGCTGCAGGTGCTGGTTCTGCCGCCCCGGACTTTCCGGCTGATTCAGCACGCATCCGTGAATGCTCGTGCTTTGCTGCAGCATTTTGTTCCTTGCGTTTTGCAACCCATGCCGGCGGTTCTTTCTTCTTCGAAGAAAGCGCTCTTGCAGTCTCCGCTCCTGTTTTTTCGACGGATGAAGAGCGTCGTTCCTCGCGGCGTTTTTCTTTCGCCTCCTCTTCTTCGATAGCGGCAAGTTCGGCTACAATCTCCAGCGGCTCATCCATAATCTTAACCAGCCGGTCAATCTCTAAGACGCGGTTCATGCCGAGGAAATGCTCTGCCATAATCCGTCCAAGCGGAGCAAGTTCAATTCTGTTTCCGCTGATTTTAACAAGCCCGTGCTTCTGCATTTCAGATAAGGGGTCATCACCGGTTCCAACCATCGACTGTCCGATTTTTTCCGCGTCACGGAGATTTCCGCGGGCTGCAACCACGTTTGCTGCGAACTCTTCGGAGGCTTCTTCGACATCGTAAACAGGGGCTACCTCTTCCATTTTACCTTTCAGAAGTGCTATAGCAACCTCTTCTTCGGTGAGTTTGGTATCGCGGGAGTAGGATGCTCCGGGTTCTGCGAGGATAACCACACGTCCTATATCATGGAAATCCGGTCTTCCGGCACGGCCCATCATCTGGTGGAACTCCTGCACCGTAAGCCAGTTGATACCCATTGCCAATGCGTCGAAGATAACCTGACTTGCCGGGAAATCCACGCCCGCTGCGAGTGCCGCGGTTGTTACCACACAGGCAAGTTTTCCCTCCTCGAACTGTTTTTCAACCTGACGGCGCTCCTGCGAGGTAAGGCCTGCATGATACGGCGCTGCCAGATTTCCAATAGATGCGGCAAGCGTGTGGCATCTGGTTCTGGAGTTGGTGAAAACAATCGTCTGACCTTTGTATCCCTTGGATGATACTTTGTTGAACTCTTCGAAGACAAGTTTTTTGATGTACTTCGGCTTCGCATCCTTTTCGGTAAATATCAGGTGGCGTTCTAATGCGACCGGGCGTGCAGCATATGATACAAGCGATGCACCGAGTTTCTTTGCTAAAATATTCGGGGAACCTATTGTTGCCGAAAGATACAGGAACTGTGCTTTCGGTGCGGCATACTTCAGTCTCGCAATTAATCCGTCGAGACGGTGACCTCTGTCAGGGTCTTCGAGCATCTGCACTTCATCGATGACAACAGTTCCGATGTTGTTTAAGGGAAGTCCTTTGCGGAGCATGTTGTCAACGCCTTCATACGTTCCCACAACAATACCCCCTCCCGCGCCGCGGTTTCCGACAGGGCGTGTCTCGGGCAGATTCAGGCGTGACGTTCCGGTCATTACGGAGGTGGCTGCAATCTTTGCGTACTTTTCAGAGAAGCGGTCATACTTCTGGTTTGCAAGAGCCACAAGCGGGACTAAGAAAAGCATTCTCCCTCGTTTTTCGAGATAATTTTTCAGACCTGCAAGTTCTCCGATGAATGTTTTACCGGATGCAGTGGCCGCGACAACGAGCAGATCCTTACCGTACAAAAGCCCCGCTTCGACTGCGAGCTGCTGTGCGGGCATGAGGGTTTCCACGCCGCAGAGGTCGGTAAACTCACGAGGGAGAGCCAGGTTTTCGATACGTTCGGTAAGCACCTGTTCGTGTGCTTCGAGGCAGTCGAACATGGTCTTTTTCATGTCCAGCGTTTCCGGCTGGAGAATGGCTAAGACCATGTCCAAGTCGCGGTACTCTTCAAGGAGTTCTTCGATATGGAGCTGTGTCCTCTTGCCTAACTTTCTGATGTGGGCAAGTTCGCGGCGGAGTTCACGCTTTGCGCAGTCGAGGCAGACGAACTCGTTTCCGCAGCGGATTCTGGTCTCATCTGTCAGAACCGTAATTCTGTCGTCAAAAAGACAGGTGCGGCAGAGAGATATTTTCTTCCAGGCAATCTGCATTCCGCGTAAGAAGTCCTGGAACTCAGGGAGAGTTTCGGTGAGCAGGACGTCGCCATTTACGCGCAGAACGGTGATGAACTCTTTTGTAGGGGTCTTTTGAACGTGCGAGGTTCCGGGTCTTCTGACGAAGAACTCCGAGGGACGCATTCCTTTTGAGGTGGATTCGAGTTCCACTGTTCCGACGTGTTTGATTTTACCTGCCTTTGCGTCGTCACAGAAGAAGACCTTGTAACCCTTTTTATAGGGCTGGACTATGGTAGTCACTTTACTGTTTCACCAGGTCGCAGATAGAGTAGGAAAGTCCTGCTGTTTCGAGGCGTTTTAAGAAGTCGGTGAACTCTTCATCGACAATGAGAATCAGACAGTGAAGACCGTGGAATGCTGCTTCAACGACTCCTTCGCGTGCGCCGTAGAACATGTCCGGTGTAATATCTGCTTTTTTGAGTGCGAGATAGGATTCAAGACCGACAGCTCCGACGACGTCTTTTCCGCGTGCTGTTTCCTTCAGTTTTTCTGAATCAACGGCTAACGAACCGCCGCGGGCGATTCTGGGGACTTTGGCAACGGTTACCGTACCTTCGGTATGTTCAATAAGTCCGGCAAGACGTGCAACACCTACGTCATCACCTTCTTTTGCGGCGGCGGCAACCATTCCCATCGCCATCTGCGGTTTTTTACCGGCATAGAGCCATCCGCCTTTCATATAGACACCGACAGCATCCCCTTTTTCAAGGTCGCAGTCAGCAATTGCGGCCCAGGTTACAACCTGGTGCACAATGTCGCGGCGGACGTGGCGTGCGAAGGCTTCAAGAAGTTCGGAGTTGTTGATAAGGTACTCGACACCTTTGTGGGTGACATAGTATCTTCCCCTTCCTTCTGCGCTGATGAAGCCTTCTTCGGTGAGCTTTCTGACATATTCTGAGATTGCCTGCGGTGTAACACCGAGTTTTTCTGCAATCTCCTGCTGACGGATGGACGGCTGGTGTTCAGCGACTTCTACAAGTACCTGATATCTGGTTGTCTCACGCTTGCTGCGGAGGATATTGTATATGGCAGGGTCTGTTGTGTGTTCTTCCATGTCTCTTCTCCTTTATTTAATTAATACTCATTTGTTTTTGAAGATGATAAAACATCATGATTAACGCAAGTAAATTTGTGCAGGGCTTGATTTACATGCGGTTTGAAAAACATTTATCAAAACCAATTCAGTCTATTTCTTCCTAATATTAGATACATCAACCATACAGCGGCAGGCAGTATCTCTCATGAATCAGACGCCCCATACCGCCAAACATATAATTGTTCTAAACTCAATATATACAACAGAATGGATGAATCTGCAGAATACAGAATAGGAATTGATATCGGTTCGACAACTGTGAAGGTTATCGTACTTCCTGCGGACTCGGATACAATCATATATCGTTCGTACGGAAGACACTTTTCCAAGGTGCGCGAAAAGACAGCGGAAGCTTTAGCAGAAGCTGCCGCACAGATTCCGCTTTCGGGGAAAAAGATACAGCTGTTAATCACCGGTTCTGCCGGTCTCGGTGTCGCCAAATCCGCAAATCTTCCCTTCATCCAGGAAGTTTTTGCAACCGCCAAAGCCGTTGAAACCTATATTCCGCAGGCAGATTCAGTAATTGAACTTGGAGGAGAAGATGCAAAAATCATCTTTTTCCGCGGCTCTCTGGAAGAACGCATGAATGGTTCATGTGCCGGAGGGACGGGTGCATTCATTGACCAGATGGCAACTCTTCTGAATGTTTCCGTCGAAGAGCTTGACCGTTTATCCGCCGGTTATGAAAAAATATACCCTATAGCCTCCCGCTGCGGTGTTTTTGCCAAGACTGATATCCAGCCTATATTAAATCAGGGCGGCAGAAAAGAAGATGTTGCCGTATCCATTTATCAGGCGGTCGTTGACCAGACTATAGCAGGACTTACGCAGGGCCGGTCTCTCGGAGACACGATAGTATTCCTCGGCGGTCCGCTTTATTACTATAAAGGCCTGCGCGCACGGTTTGCAGAAACGCTTCATCTCGACGAAGAACACGCAGTATTCCCTGAAAATGCCGACTGCTTTGCAGCGCTCGGTGCGGCGTTATCTACAGAAGGTTATGCCCCGTATGTCTTCGAGGATATCTGTACCGGTATCATAAATTCCGTGTCAGATGCAGTAACAACAGATACCATGCAGCCGCTGTTTGCAGACGAGGCCGAGTATCAGAAGTTTACCGCACGGCATAATGCAAATGCGCCGCCGGCAGCAGACATAACGAAATACACCGGCAGCGCCTGGCTCGGTATCGATGCAGGAAGTACCACCACCAAACTGACGCTCATCGATGAAAACGACGGCATCCTCTACACATACTACGGTTCGAACCGCGGAAACCCGGTGCAGATTGTATTAGAGGAACTCAAAAAAATCTATGGCGCATGCGGTGACCGTATTATAATCAAAGGTGCTGCTGTTACCGGATACGGAGAAAACCTGATTAAAAACGCATTCAACCTTGATGCCGGTCTGGTTGAAACCGTGGCGCATTTCAGAGCGGCGCATCACTTCAATCCTGATGTTGATTTCATCATCGACATTGGGGGGCAGGATATGAAATGCTTCAAAATCAGAAACGGTGCTGTAGACAGCATCTTCCTAAACGAAGCATGTTCATCCGGCTGCGGTTCGTTCATCGAAACATTCGCCCGCGCTTTAGGCTATGAGATTGAAGAGTTCTCAAAACTCGGTCTTTTCGTTAAACACCCGGTGAACTTAGGGTCCCGCTGTACGGTCTTTATGAACTCGTCAGTTAAACAGGCGCAGCGTGACGGAGCATCTGTTGCTGACATCTCTGCAGGTCTTTCCATCAGTATTGTGAAAAACGCAGTCTACAAAGTAATCCGTGCGGCATCCGCTGATGACCTTGGAAAACACATTGTTGTGCAGGGCGGCACGTTTAAAAACGATGCAGTGCTTCGTGCCTTCGAGCAGGAACTCAAGCGTGAGGTAACCCGTCCGGTTATTGCCGGCATCTCTGGAGCTTACGGTGCGGCTCTCTATGTAAAATCCTTAGGTCTTTCCAGATCATCGATGCTTACCGCGGAAGGCCTTTCCGGATTCTTCCACAAAGCAAAACCGATTACCTGCAAGCTTTGTACGAACCACTGTTCGCTTACCGTAAATACCTTTGACGGAGGAAGACGCTATGTTTCAGGAAACCGCTGTTCGCGCCCCTTAGGAAAAGAGAAGTCAAGCCTTCCGAATCTTGCACGGTGGAAGTATGAGAAGCTTTTATCCTACAAAGGCGTCGAAGGAGCGCCCCGCGGAAAAATCGGTCTGCCCTTCGGACTGAACACGTATGAGAATCTTCCGTTCTGGCATGCGTTCTTTACAAAGCTCGGCTTTGAAGTGGTGTTATCTCCTGAATCGAGCCGCAACATCTACCGCTTAGGTCAGCACACAATTCCTTCGGATACCGTCTGTTATCCGGCAAAACTGATTCACGGACATACCCTCAGCCTGATTGATGCAGGTGTTACTGAGATTTTCTACCCCTGCATGCCCTACAACTTTGATGAGCACTTAGGAGACAAGAACTTCAACTGTCCGGTTGTTGCCTACTATCCGGAACTGATTGCGGCAAACGTAAAGGAGTTGTCTAAGGTTCACTTTATGTATCCGTACTTCGGACTGCACCGTCCGAAAGACTTCGCAAAACGTGCGGCAAAATACTTCGGTGACGAGTTCGGCATCCCTGCAAAAGATGTGAAGAATGCAGCAAAAGCCGCATACGAAGCCTACGAGGAGTACAAGAAAGAACTCCGCGAAAAAGGTGAGGAGTACATCAGATACGCACGCGAACACGGCTGCAAGATTCTTGTAATGGCAGGAAGGCCGTATCATATCGACCCTGAAATCGGTCACGGTATTGATGAACTCGCGGTCTCGTACGGTTTTGTGCTGATAACAGAAGACTCCATCTCGCATCTGCGCGGGAAAGGAGAGCGTCACATCTTAAATCAGTGGACGTATCATTCCCGGCTCTACGCGGCAGCGGAGTATGTCTGCACCCAGCCGGATATGCAGCTGATGCAGCTTGTCTCATTCGGCTGCGGTACTGATGCCGTCACAACTGATGAGGTCCGTGAGATTTTAGAGACCGGCGGAAAAATCTACACGCAGATAAAAATTGATGAGATAAGCAATCTCGGCGCTATTACGATTCGTCTCAGAAGTCTGATGGCAGCAGTAGAAGCACGTGATGCGGGAGGATTCTGATATGGCTGAACTGAAGTATGATAAAAACGGGCGCCTGCTCTTTACCAAGGAGATGGCAAAGGAGTACACCATTTTAGCTCCTGAGATGCTTCCGGTAACGGCCGGTATGCTGATTAAGCTGATGCAGTTCGAAGGCGGCTATCATGCAATAGAACTCCTGACAAATCAGGACAGAAAGGTTATCGAGACCGGTCTTAAGTATGTACATAACGATATGTGCTATCCGGCAATTCTGTCCATTGGTCAGCTTGTCGAGGCGGTTGAGTCCGGACGCTATGATAAGCACAAGGTTGCTTTGATGATTACCCAGTCCGGCGGAGGATGCCGTGCATCGAACTATCTCTATCTCTTACGAAAGGCTCTGCAGCGTGCAGGTCTTGAGTATGTGCCTGTGATATCCTTAAACTTAAGCAGTCTGGATAAACAGCCCGGATTTAAGGTCACTCTCCGTCTTGCTCTTCGAGCTGTCTTTGCAATGATGTATGGAGATCTGCTGGTAAATCTCGGAAACCAGTGCAGACCCTACGAAGTCCACGCAGGTGAAACAGACGCTCTGATTTCTTCGTGGATGGAGAAGATTATCGACCTCTTTTCGAAAGGAAAAGGCATCTGGTTTGAACCGATGCGTCAGCTGATGAAAGAGATTATTGCCGACTTTAAAAAGATTGAGTGCGACCGTTCCGTTCAAAAGCCGCGTGTGGGTGTGGTGGGCGAAATCTATGTGAAGTACTCTCCGTTCGGAAACAATAATCTGGAGGCGTTTCTCTTAAAGGAAGGGGCCGAGGTTGTTGTGCCGGGCGTTACCGACTTCCTTCTCTTCAAAGGAAACAACAGATACGTTGATGTGGATTTGTACGGAGGAAGCCGCATCAAAAAGGCTGCCATGTGGTGTTATCAGTGGTTTATCTGCAGATGTCAGGATATTATGATTGAGGAGATTGAAGCTGACGGATTTTTCCGTGCGCCGTGTCACTTCAGAGATTTAGAGGAACTGGTCAAAGGATACCTCGGCTGCGGAAATAAGATGGGTGAAGGCTGGCTTCTCACGGCAGAGATGCTTGAGCTGATTCACTCCGGCACAAATAATATTGTCTGTACGCAGCCGTTCGGCTGTCTGCCGAACCATGTCGCAGGAAAGGGCATGATGAGAAAGATTAAGGATGATTATCCGCACTCGAATATCGTTGCAGTTGATTATGACCCGGGAGCAACAAAGATTAATCAGGAAAACAGAATCAAGCTGATGATGGCAAACGCTGCCCGGATGAAGAAGGAATCCTGAAGGCTGCTGTTTTTTGCAGTGATTCATCCTCTTCTTTCATCCGGAATCCGGTGAAGATGCAGGGGAAAAATATTTTTTCTCTGGTTTGGATAGCACACTGAAATTTCTGCTATCCAAATTTAAGTCTTAATTCTGCCTTCTTTTGTCTAAATAACCTCATATATCCCTATCTCTAAAAAGTTGGATAGCAGATTTCAAAAGTGTAGTTAAAGAATTGTCATATATCACTATATCAAAAAGAGTTTTTGAAAAGTGCTATCCAACTTATTCGGGAAGTCCATAAATACTGCTTAATTCGTGAAACAACCCTCAATTCAGCCTTGAAAAGTTGGATAGCAGACTTTTCATTCTCCTATCCGGTTATTCTGGTTGTAATTATTCAGCCATGCACTTTTTTTATTTTATCTGTGATGTGAGCATTCATTTTTCGATTCCGGAGTTTATTCGCCGGTTAATTTTCCCCTGTGCTTCTATTCAGTAACCGTACAGAACTCACCCCTTACGCTTCAACACTTTTAATATGATAAAGTGATAAACAATTAAACATACTTTCTCTATCATGACAATATCTCTGCCTGTACCTGAAAAAGAACTGAAGCTTCTTCTTGACGCCCTCATCTCTCTTAAAACCGAAGAAGAGTGCGCTGCATTCTTAGAGGATGCTTTCACCATCAAAGAAATTCAGGATATTGCACAGCGTCTTGAGGTTGCATCCCTTCTTGCAAACAAAAAAAGTTATCAGGAAATTTCGAAAGAGACCGGTGCAAGTACGGCAACCATCAGCAGAGTAAACCGCTGTCTTACCTACGGAAGCAACGGATACCGTCTTGTATTAGACCGTCTGAACCGGAAAGACAAATCAGAATAAGCCCCTTTCGGCAGTGTGTCAGGTGATACTCTTATCTGATATTCTGAGACCGGTGGAACTGTGGTTTCACTGGGGTGTGCTGTATCTTTAGGGACTTCGTGTGTATCCCTTTTTCAGCAAATCAACCTGAACTTGGAGTTTGAAAAACATGAACAAGAAAATTATCCTTGGAGCCCTGAGCCTCCTTGTAATCTTTGCCGTTATTCTTTCCGCAGGATGTGTCGGAAGTGACGACAAAAAGACCTATGTCGTAGGTATCGATGTATATGAGCCGTACTCCTGGACTAACGAGAATGGAGAAATTGTCGGATTCGATGTCGACTGCATGAAATGGATTGCAGAAAAAGAAGGCTATGACGTAACCTTCGATTACATCGACTGGGATGCACTTGCAACCTACCTCCAGACCGGAAAACGCGATATCATCTGCTCCGGACTTTCCATCACCCCTGACCGTGCAGAAGTAATTGACTTCTCCGACCCGTACTGGGTAATCAGTATCGATGCAGTATCTCTTGCCGGAAAGGACTACACCATGGATCAGTTCTACAACGGCGATCTTAAGATTGGTGTCCAGGCAGGATGTTCTGCATACGAAGGCCTTGAGGACTACCTCGGAGAAGCACTCTATGCACAGATGAAGAAGGACGGCAAGATTGTTGATACCTACTCTACCTTCGCACTCTCCATGCAGGACTTAAAGAACGAACGTGTTGATGTTGTTATCTTCGACAGCGCCGGAATTAAGACCCAGATTGACAACAACCCCGGAGTCTTTGAACTTGTCGGAACGGTTAAGGATACCGAAGAACTCTTTGCAGCAGCAGTCAAGAAAGGAAACACTGAACTTCTTTCCAAATTAAACGACGGCTATGCAAAACTTATGGCATCTGACGACTGGGACAAACTGGTTGAAAAGTACGGACTTGTAACTGAATAAACCAATTTCAACCTATTTTTTTAGTTCGTTTCTGAATCTGAAAAAATAAATGTAAAAATCTGAACAGAAGTATTTCACCGGACTGCAGAAAAATACCATGTTAGATATATCCGTAGTAACTGATTCATTCGGCTACCTCTTAGGGGGCGTACTCGTCACCCTGGAACTGGTAGGTGCATCTCTCCTTCTCGGATTCGTGCTTGGTATTCTTCTGACGGTAGGTCAGGTCTATGGTCCTAAACCCCTTCGCGGCTTTATTGCCTTCTATGTGTGGTTCTTCAGAGGCCTTCCGAACCTGATTCTGCTGTTCCTGTTCTACTTTGTATTCCTTCCGACTCTGCCTGTATTCCTGATTGCAATTATCGTTCTCGGAATGCGCAGCGCGGCATACCAGTCGCAGATTTTTCGCGGAGTCATTGAAAATTTATCCGAGGGGCAGACTCTTGCAGCACGCTCTCTTGGTATGACAAAATGGCAGACAATCCGATACATCATCATCCCGCAGACCATGCGGCTTTCACTTCCTTCGTGGGCAAACGAGTATCCGGTTCTTTTAACTGATTCAGCAGTAGCATCAGCAATTGGTGTAACTGAACTTCTGACACGTACCGGATTTCGCGTTGCAGCAACAGGAAATGCAATGGCGCTGTATCTTGCCTGCGCAGTAATCTTTATTCTCTTAAATTACGGCGGAATGCTTCTGATTCAGAAAATCGAGGAACGGGTGAGAATACCCGGCTTCGGCAATAACGAGTGTGAGCAGATATGAGTGATGTTCCTGTCCTTCGTGTAGAAAATATCTCAAAACAGTATGGAGACCTTCAGGTCTTGAAAAACATCTCCTTTGAGGTGAAAAAAGGGGACAAGATGGTTTTTATCGGCCCGTCCGGAACCGGAAAATCAACGCTTCTCAGATGTATTAATCAGCTGACAGAACCTGACTCCGGATTTGTGTATCTCAACGGAGAAGAGATTGTACACTCCGGACAGAAGATTAATGAGTACCGTCAGAAAATGGGCATGGTCTTCCAGAACTTCAATCTCTTTGACCATTTAACAGCAGTAAGAAATGTAGAACTCGCACTGCTGAAAGTTAAAAAGATGGATAAAGCAGAGGCACGCAAAAAAGCAATGTTTGAACTGGAACGTGTCGGCATGGCAGACCGTGCTGATTATTATCCGGCGCAGCTTTCCGGAGGTCAGGCGCAGCGTGTCTCTATCGCACGTGCTCTTGCTATGGACCCTGAGATTATGCTTTTCGACGAGCCGACATCAGCTCTTGACCCTGAACTTAAACGTGAGGTAATGGAGGTTATGCGCAAGCTTGCAGAGCAGGGTATGACCTGTATTGTGGTTACGCATGAGATGAAGTTTGCAACCTCGTTTGCGTCAGAGATTTTCCTGATGGAAAAAGGTGAAGTCGTTGAACACGGAGTTCCTGCTGATATTCCGACCAGCCCGAACTTTAAGAGAATGCGCGAATTTATGGGCGCATACACCGAGGAGTAAAATCAGATGACAGACGGCAGTGTTGTAGGTGAAGCAGTTTCTGA
Organism: Methanocorpusculum sp.; assembly: GCA_029987025.1. Classification (GTDB taxonomy): domain Archaea; phylum Halobacteriota; class Methanomicrobia; order Methanomicrobiales; family Methanocorpusculaceae; genus Methanocorpusculum. The sequence goes on from DALTWQ010000025.1 coordinate 11,812, forward strand.
AGCACTGTCAGGTTTCATCCGGACCGACCCCGAGTTCTGGATACAGGTTCTTCTTCCGGCTCTCGGTCAGGGTTTTCTGGTAACTCTGCTCTTAATCGTATGCGTTGCCCCGCTCGGTCTTCTTGCAGGAATTCTGGTTGCGGCCTGCCGCGTCTATGCGCCGAAGCCGTTTTCATTCCTTGCGAAACTCTATGTTATCTTCTTCAGAGGATGTCCGCTCCTGGTTCTTCTCTTCATCCTCTACTTCGGACTTCCCTCAATCGGCATTTTACTGGAAGGATTTACTGCAGCGGTTATTGGTTTTGTTCTCTGCAACTCGGCATACAACTCTGAATATATCCGCGGTGCGCTTCAGTCAATTAAAAGCGGTCAGATGATTGCAGCACGTTCACTTGGTATGACAAAGATGCAGGCAATCATTTACGTCATAATTCCGCAGGCGATGAGGCGTGCTATTCCCGGAGTTTCCAATGAGTTCATCTACATGATTAAGTACACATCTCTTGCGTACTTTGTAACAGTCGTTGAGATGACCATGGCTGCGAAGATAATTGCGATGCATTATCTGGCGTTTATTGAGGCGTTCGGACTTGTGGCATTATTCTATCTTGGACTTGTCTCTCTTGCAACATTCTTTGTCAACCGGCTTGAAAAGAAACTTGCCATCCCCGGATTTTCGGCAGTGAAGGTAAAAGACCCGCCGTTCAGGCTGAAGAAAAAGAATATCGCTTTGAAGATAAAGTAGGGGTATTCTCCTGCTTTTCTTTTTTTTGGAAATCTGTTCTGTTTGTTTGAAAAAGTGTGATGAGTGATTTCTCACTCACCGTAGGCATTTGTCTATTCTTATTTATCTGCAGAATCTACCGGAACCTGAATCTCGGTAAGCCAGTCATCCGGCGACTCTTTATTCCAGATGCCGTCGATGTATGATTCACGCGGGACATCACAGCAGACATATCCGTTGTCCTCAATCCACTTCATGACGTACGCATACGCTGAGCCTATCGATTCATATGGTCCTTTGTGCAGAATCGATGCGACTTTTACCGCGGGAATGGTTTTGAAGATGATATCATCTACCGGCGTTCCCGCCTCTTCAACCGCCTGGCAGTACTCTGCAGTAATATCAGTTTCGCGGTATTCACAGTCGAGATATCTGCAGAAGCAGTAGTCCGGAACAACACATTTCAGCGTCGGATTTACTGCTGCAAGTTTTGCTCCGGTTTTTGGAATTTCCTGCATCATATCACTGTATGCGTTGAGGTGCATTGTTCTGGAATAGACGATGTATTCCGGAATTTCTTTGATGGTTACTGAATAAATCATTTGTCGTGTTCCTCCCAGCAGAAAATCAATGCGGGATATCTGTGATACTGTTTCGGCTGCAGCCTGCTGAAGTTCTTTTTTCTTTTTCTTCAGAATAGCAGCTGAGTCTGCACCGGCCAGTATCTCACGGATGCCGCTGATAGAAATGCCTGCTTCGCGCAGTTCCTGGATTTTGTACAACTGCAGGAGCTGAGCTGTTGTGTAGTAACGGTATCCGGTAACGATATCTGTTTTTTCCGGTGTCAGCAGATTTTTTTCAGCATAGTATCTGAGTGTTTTTACTGTTGTCCTGCTTATCCTCGAAAATTCTCCGATGCGGTACATATCACACTTACCTGTGGGTTTTGCTCTGACTTATAAGGGCAGTCATCTCCTCTTAGGGGAGACTTTTGTATCTGATGATTAAAAAAAGAATTAGCTGAAGAAGCCTTTCTTCTTCTTCTTTTCTTTGTCCTTCCCTTCCGATTTTGCCCCGGAAGGTGTATCTGTATCCGTGTTCGGTGCAGAGCCGCCGTTTTCGAGCGACAGCAGCTGTTCATAGAGTTCGCGTTCACGTGAGGACAGCTTCTTCGGCGTTGCAATCACAATCCGGACAAGCAGACTTCCATAACCGCCTCTCCTGCGCACGCCCTGGTTTGGAATCCTGAGGCGTGTGCCGTAATTGATTCCTGCCGGAATCTTTAATCCCACACGTTTCTTATCGATAGTTTCGATTTCAACCTCACAGCCGAGTGCTGCCTGTGCCGGAGAAATCTCATACTGGGTTACCAGATTATCGTCTTCACGGTCGAACTTCGGGTTTGATACCACATATACTTCGATGTATAAATCTCCGTTCGAGGCACCGTAGTCACCTGCTTCACCGTATCCTTCCATACGAAGACGCATGCCCGTATCAATTCCCGGCGGGATATTGACCATAACCTTGCGCCGGATTTTTGTCTTTCCTGTGCCGTTGCATTTTCTGCACGGAGTTTCAGGAATCTGACCTCTGCCGCCGCATTCCGGACATACCGTCTGTGTTACCATCTGGCCGAAGATGGAGTTTCTGATCTGCTTAATCTGACCGGTTCCTCCGCATTTGCGGCAGGGTTTTGTCTTCTTGGTGGCACTGCCTGTGCCGTCACAGTCCGGACAGCTTTCAGTGTGCATCACCTCGATTTCCTTCTGCGCACCAAACACCGCCTCTTCGAGGGTAATCTGGATACGCATCAGCATATCATCGCCGTCTTTGGGGCCCTGCTGACGTCTGCTTCCGCCGGAGAAGAAGTCAAAGATATCGCCGAACCCGGAGAAGTCGGCATTGAAACCTGCTCCTCCGGCACCGGAATAACTTCCTTTCGAAGCGTTCGTAAAGTTATCGTGTCCTAACTGGTCATACTGTCTGCGTTTACCTTCGTCAGATAACACGCTGTATGCTTCGTTAATCTGCTTGAACTTTTCTTCAGCGCCTGCTTCCTTGCAGACATCCGGGTGATACTTCTTTGCGAGGGTCCGGTAAGCTTTTTTGATCTCCTCAGTCGAGGCGTTGCGCGGCACCCCGAGGGTATCATAGTACGAAGAACCCATAGTTTACTCCATAAAAAAAGGACTTAGTCCTTCTTTACTTCGTAGTCTGCATCGACGACGTTGTCTTCAGTCTTGCAGTTTCCGCAGCTGCCGGAGCAGTTTGCATCACCTGCATTGCCTGCGCCTGCTGCACCCTGTGCTTTCTGCTGCTCTTCCTGAACCTTCTGGTAAATCTTGGAGGTAACAGAGAAGACAATCTCCTGCAGTGCATCCATCTTTGCTTTGATGTCTTCGGATGATGCTCCTTCTTTGGCTAAGACTTCCTTTAACTCATCAGATGCAGTCTTAATCTTTTCTTTGTCTTCTGCATCGACTTTGTCTGCGGTCTCCTTGTCGTTTACGAGTTTCTCTGCGGCGTAGACTGCGCTGTCAGCGTTGTTTCTGAGCTCAATCTCTTCGCGCTTCTTCTTGTCTTCCTCTTCGAATGCCTTTGCGTCTTTGACCATCTTGTCGATTTCGTCGTCTTTCAGGTCTTTTCTGCCGGTGATGGTCATTGACTGCTCGTGGCCGGTTCCAAGGTCTTTTGCAGAGACATGGACAATACCGTTTGCATCGATATCGAAGGTAACTTCAATCTGCGGCATTCCGCGCGGTGCCGGCGGGATTCCGGTAAGCTGGAACTTTCCTAAACTGAAGTTGTCGCGTGCGAACTGGCGTTCACCCTGCACCACGTGAATCTCAACAGAGGTCTGGTTGTCTGCTGCAGTGGAGAAGATCTGACTCTTTCTGGTCGGAATCGTGGTGTTTCTGTCGATGAGTTTGGTTGCAATTCCGCCTAAGGTTTCGATACCCAGAGTAAGCGGGGTAACATCGAGTAAGACAACATCTTTTGCCTCACCGGTTAAGACTGCACCCTGAATTGCTGCACCGAGTGCGACACATTCGTCCGGGTTGATGTTCTTATCCGGTTCTTTGCCTAAGATTTTCTTGACCTCTTCGACAACCATCGGAACACGGGTGGAACCTCCGACTAAGAGGACGTGGTCAATCTGTGCTGCGGTCAGGTTTGCATCGTGTAATGCCTGCTTGACCGGTTCAACGGTCTTCTGTACGAGGTCATCGATTAACTGCTCGAACTTTGCTCTGGTTAAGTCGATGTCGAGGTGTTTGGGTCCGTCAGCGGATGCGGTGATGTAGGGCAGGTTGATGTTTGCCTTCTGAAGAGA
>DALTWQ010000102.1 GCA_029987025.1 Methanocorpusculum sp.
AAGGTTGACTTTCCTGACGGACTGCGGTATACTTTTCCCATCACATTCCCGAGGTCTGCTATGATTCAGGATATTCATGCCCATACCTATTACTCGAACTGCGGCCGGGATAAGCCCGAGGATGTGCTGGAGGCCGTGATCTCCGGCGGCGTCACCCAGTTCGGCTTCTGCGACCATAACTACGGCATCACCTCGCTCCGTGAGAAAACGGGGTGTTCCCGTGCGCTCGGCATCTACCGTGACCATATGGCTTTGCTTCAGGAGAAATATGTCGGACGGCTCCGGCTGTTCTCCGGCATCGAGCTTGCCACGAACAGTCCCCTGACCTGCCTGCCCGAGGGGACCACGCTGGAGCGTTTCGACTATTGCCTGATCGAGCATATCGATACCCCGACCCCCTGCGCTTCCGACCTATTCTCATACGCGGAGAGCCTCCGCTGTCCCCGTGTCGGTATTGCCCATACCGACCTGCCAGGCTGGCTGGAGGCTGCCGGGCAGGATCTGTCCGGCTATTTCCGCCGGATGGCCGAGCACGGCATCTTCTGGGAGATGAATGTCAACTTCGATTCGATCCACGGCTTCCGTGAGCATCCGTATGTCGCCCGGTTCTTTGCGGATGAGCGCCTGCAGGGAACCGTCCGGGAGAGCGGCCTCTGTCTGAGCGTCGGCTTTGACGGACACAGACTGGAGGATTACCGCCCGGAGCGGGTCGCGGATTGCTGTGCGCGTATCGAAGAGCTCGGGATCCCGCTTGTCTTTGCGGAGAAGAAATAAAAGTAATTTCAATCAGAAAGGAATCATTCTATGAAAACCATCTCTACCCCGAATGCCCCTGCCGCCATCGGACCGTATTCGCAGGCGAAGGAGGTCGCCGGACTCGTCTTCACCTCCGGGCAGATCCCCCTTGACCCCTCCACCGGAGCTGTCGTCGGAGCGAACATCGAGGAGCAGACCGAGCAGGTCATCCGCAATTTGGACGCAGTTCTCCGCGCCGCCGGTACCGACCTTACCCGCGTCATCAAGTCCACCTGCTTTCTGCAGAGCATGGGCGACTTTGCCGCCTTCAACGCTGTTTATGCGAAGTATTTTACCGAGAATCCCGCCCGCAGCTGCGTCGAGGTCGCCAAGCTGCCGAAGGGCGTGCTGGTCGAGGTCGAGGTCATCGCCGAGAAGTAAGCGCGGTGTGCCGCTGAGTACTTCTTCTGAAAATGATGTAACTTTTCAGGAACGCAGAAGCTCCCACGGAAAGGTGATCGCCTTCTGATATGCACCCCAAAAGTTAGACACTTTTGGAGGTGCATATTTTTATGGGCAAAACAGGAAGAAAAAACAAGAATTATAGTGCAGAATTCAAAATTAGTGTTATAATGGATATGCGGGAAAACCATTTAACCTATCACGAAACCGTAAGAAAATATTGGAATTTATCATACGGTCAAGAGGATAATTACAAAACAACAGTAAAAAAGTGGGAACGCATATTTATAGAAGAAGGGGCCGAAGGACTCATGAAAGAGAGACGTGGCAGAGCTTGTTCCGCCGGCGGAACAAGGAAAGGCAGACCGCCAAAGTTGGATAAAAAGGTTGAAGAAGATTTAATAGCTGAGAACCAACGCCTCCGAATGGAGATTGAGTACTTAAAAAAACTGAGTGCCTTAGTTCTTGCGGAAGAGCAAAAGAACGGCAAAAAGCAGAAATAATCTCTGAATTAAGGCAAAAGTATCCGCTGAAAGACTTGCTGCAAATATCCGGAATGGCAAGAAGTACGTTTTATTACTACTTAAAGCATCCCGTAGAAGACAAATACAAAAATGAAAAAGAGGAAATATCCAACATTTTCGCTGAAAACAAAGAGAGATATGGATACAGAAGAATCGTATTTGCTCTGCGTCAAAAAGGGTGCAAAATAAACCATAAAACCGTCCAAAAACTGATGAAAAGTCTTGGTTTGCGCGGAAAGCAGCGTAAAAACGGACAATACCATTCTTATAAAGGAACGGTTGGTAAAGTAGCGGATAACCTTTTGGCAAGAGACTTTTATGCAGAAAAACCGTTTGTAAAGATTACAACCGATGTGACACAGTTTAACGTTTGCGGCGAAAAGATATATCTCTCACCCGTTATGGATTTATATAACAACGAGATTGTTTCATACTCAATTTCGTTCAGCCCGAACCTCTGGCAAATTCGAGAAATGCTGAACGGATTGTTTGATAAGCTTCCTTCCGATGCAAGACCTATTTTTCATTCGGATCAAGGATGGCAATACCAACACGCCGAATACCAGCGACTTCTCGCCGAGCACAATATTACTCAAAGTATGTCACGTAAGGGAAACTGCATGGACAACGGTGCTATGGAGAATTTCTTTGGTCGTCTGAAAGTTGAGATGTTTTACGGTGAAAAATTCGAATCCCCTCGGGGATTCATTGAAAAGTTGAAAGAGTACATACATTACTACAACAACGATAGGATTTCTCTAAAATTAAAAGGAATGAGTCCGGTGCAATACCGAACTCATTCCGCAACAACATAATATTTGATTTTTGTCTAAACTTTGGGGTTCACTTCAGGAATGTCGGTGTTTTCTTTATGCGGTTATCAGAGCGTCACGACCATTCCGTCGAAGGCGACCGTGTATCCTTCCTTGGCCATGTCGGCCGCGACCTCGATGTTCGGCTTGTGAAGCGTTCGCGCAAGATGTTGGAGGATGATCCTGCCGTTTGCCTTGAGCATGCCGTTCTGGCGCATAGAGGGCTCCATCAGCCGGATCATCGGGATCGAG
>DALTWQ010000103.1 GCA_029987025.1 Methanocorpusculum sp.
ATCCTATGTGTCTGCCCAAAAAATCGCAGTCTGACCTTAATTTTTGGGCAAAGCCCTTTTTTTCGGTATGAATATAATGTTCTATTCCAAATATAGTAGTGTATGAACTCTTCTCTGAAAAAGTATGCTGCGGTACTGTTTGCAGCAGCAGTTCTTCTGACTGCTGTTTTTACCGCAGGCTGTGTTTCTTCAGTGCAGCCTGGGTATGAAAATGCCGCATGGTTCAACACTGATATCGTTGAAAACACTATGGATGAAACACAGATGGCTCAGGAGACCTTCCTGTACAAAGACAACTTCTACAACGCTGTTAACAAGGAATCCGTCATGATGGGCAGTGACCTTAAGATGATTCTCAATATGATGAACCATCCCGGTGAAGCAGATATGAACCAGTCCATTGCATTGATGAAGTCGCCTCTGTTTGTAAAACTGGGCGAACTTATGTCAAATCCTTCTGTATCCGGTCAGATGGGTGATGCCCTGTCAAATCCCGAAAGTCAGGCTGAACTTAGGGAAATGATGAATGAGACAATGGACACAAACTCAATGCTTGGTATGCTTGTTACCATGCTCACTCCGTTGAATATGGGTCAGCTGACTGTTAATGAGCAGCTTACAGGTATTGCTGCTGACACATCTCTTCAGGGTCATGAAGCAGAGGTTATCCGTGCATTCCAGAAGATCTCTTCAGACGGACAGAAACGAAATCTCGAGGGAACAGCTCCGGTCATCCCGTATGTAAACGAGATTAAAGCCGTATCCACACTTGATGAACTTACAAAACTTATCGGCACCGGCGGTGCTGCCTCCTTAAAGGAAGCCTTCATCCGTGAGGAGATTGCCGGTTCACTTAGTGACGGTACTGTAGCGACTGTTCATCTGTCCCCGGGCAGATTCTCCTTAAACGGGGACGCAGGACTCTACAAATCAATGAGTGCAGAATCTGCGGAACAGTATGAGAGAATCATCACTTCATTTACCAAATTCCTGGTATCCTGCGGCTTCTCTGAAGAGGAAGCAGCAAAGACTGCCGCTGAATTCAAAAAACTTGAAACCGAGATTGCACAGGTCTGTTATGCGAAAGATGCCGAGCAGAGCATGGCCGGATACTATGATAAGGTTAACAATCCGGTAACCTTCGAGGAACTGCAGATGATGAACTTCCCGGCTGCAGCAGATCTGCAGGTCTACGCGGACGCCGGTGCAAAATCCTTCTCAATCACCAACCCGAAGTGGCTTGAAAAATTAAATTCCCTCTACACCGAAGAGAATCTTGAAGGATTTAAGGCTATGATGCTGTACTCGCTCTATGCTGAAGCTGCATCACACCTGGATTCTGCAAGCGGTAAACTTCTGATGGATGCTGCAAGCAATACTCTTATGGACAAGATTCAGTCATCATCCGGAGTAATTGCCGACGCAGATAAAAACCGGTATCTCGGTATGGCAATCGGCAAATATTATACAGAGAAATATACCACACCTGAGATGAAACAGAATCTCACTGACCTTACGCATCAGATTATCTCCGTTTACAAGGAACGCATAAACAAGGCTGACTGGCTTTCAAACTCCTCGAAGAAGGGTGCGATTGAAAAACTTGACAATCTGAAGCTTCGTATTCTCTATCCTGAGGACTGGTCGTACTACAGTTATGGTGATGTTGATACCTCACGCTTTGACTCGCTCCTGAATGCAACAATCGAACTGAAAAAACATAATCAGAATCAGCTGGTGAAAAACGCGGTTCATGCACCCTCGGAAAATATCTGGCCGCAGGTTCTTGCAGATAATGTCTTCATCGTCCCGCAGACTGTCAATGCATTCTATAATCCGGGTGACAACTCGATTAACATCATGGCAGGATTTGCGAATGTTGTCTATAATCCCGAAACCGAGTCCGAAGAGGAGATGCTTTCCGTTGTGGGAACAACTATTGCTCATGAAATATCTCACGGCTTAGATCCGCTCGGAAGTAAGTTCGACAAGGATGGTTCCTACAAAAACTGGTGGACGGTTACTGACAAAGCAAAGTTTGATGCAAAGGTTGCAGCAGCTGCCAGATACTACAGCGGATTTGAAGTAAAACCGGGCGTGTATCTGAAAGGTTCACAGTATACCGGTGAGGTCATTGCAGATCTTGGAGGTTTTTCCGTAATCCTTGATATCGCATCTGAAATTGACGGGTTCGATTATCAGAAGTTCTTTACGAAGTATGCAAAGACGATGTATTCGCCCTATATTGACGAGCTTTACACCAATTTTGTTCTGACAGATGTACATCCGCCGCACATGTACAGAGTGAATGCAAATCTTCAGCAGTACGATGAGTTCCTGAATGCGTTCAATGTCACGGAAGGAGATATGATGTATCTCCCGAAGGATAAGAGAATTACCGTCTGGTAAGGATTCTTACCGGATTCCTTTTTTTAAAAAAGATTGAGAGTATATTGACCGGCAGTTAGTATCAGATGTGCTGCTCTTACTCAGTCTTTTTCTGCTGTATTACGTCACTGACCGTAATTGCCGGATTATGATGCCGCCTGCGTGATTCTGTTTTTCCGCCGCACGATATGGCTGTGATAAAAACGTACTGATAAAGAGAATCGTGAACTTCGAAAACAGACATCATGAACTAAAAATCAAAAACGGGTAAAACGGCGGGGTAATTTATCAAAACAGATTCTGTAAAACGTGGGGTCGGTGAGATTTGAACTCACGATCGACGGGTCTCTCCGACAAGC
>DALTWQ010000026.1 GCA_029987025.1 Methanocorpusculum sp.
GTACATGTCCTCCTTTGCAGAATCGATATCTGATGCTGCATGTTCCATCGCTGACGTAGTTCTGCGGGAAATCGAGGTTCCGCCGATTATCAAACGCATTGTACGTGAATCTGACGAGATTATTACCTGGGTTGCTGTTGAAAAATCATCAGCACTCGACGGCAAGACACTCGCAGAGTCACGTGTCGGTTCTGTCACGGGAATGGTTATATTTGCGTTAAAGCATGAAAACCGCTGGGTGTACCGCCCGGGAAGAAATTACTGTCTGCACGCCGGAGATCTTTTAGTATCCCGCGGAAGACGTGACGGTGAAGAAAAACTCTATGGTCTCTGCGGTGCAGATACCGATGAGATTGAAGATTTTGAAGAAGAATAACGAGGAGTAAATAATGAGTGAAAAAGTATATCGGTTAGGGCCCGGATGCACCGTCGATGATGTTGCAGAAGGCCGCATGTACCTCGGAAAAGTCCAGGGTTTTGCCACCTTCGGTATGTTTGTCCAGTTAAACGACAAGACAAAAGGACTTCTGCACAAAAGCAATATCAAAACAGAACGCAAAGAACGCGATGACATCATTGTTCTGGTAAATCAGATTCGTCCGAACGGCAACCTCGACTTACGCGAGGTAACACCTGCAGGCGACTATGAGACAGAACTTGTCGCCAAAAAACTTGTCTTAACAAAACTGTCGGATCTTCTCAATAAAGTAGGACGCAATGTCACTATCGAGGCCGAGGTTGTACAGATTAAGCAGACCTCGGGCCCTACCATTTTTACCATCTGCGATGAGTCCGGAACAGAAGATGCAGCGGCTTTCACCGAAGCAGGTGTTCGTTCATATCCTGAAGTCCAGTTAGGGGATATTGTCCGCGTACACGGCGAATCCAACAAACGCAACAATCAGGTGCAGATTGAAGTTGACAGTATGTCTGTCCTCAAAGGCGATGAGTCAGACACAGTTCGTGCCCGTATTTCAGCAGCACTTGAAGCACGTGCCGAGCCGCCGGAAATTGAGCCGCTGATTGATTCAGAGATTCTCCGTGCTCTCTGGCCTGAGATGAGAAAATTCGCAAAGATTGTACGCCGTGCAGTCTTAACCCAGCAGCCGATTATTCTGCGTCACCATGCAGATGCTGACGGCATCTGTGCAGCAGTCTCGGTCGAAACCGCGGTTCTGAAGTTTATCAGAGCAAACGGCGGTGACCCGGACCTGGACAATTTCCTCTTCCGCAGAAACCCGTCAAAGGCTCCGTTCTATGAGATTGAGGATGTCACCCGCGACCTTGATATGCTCTTAAAAGACAACGCACGCTTCGGTCAGAAGTATCCGCTGATTCTTTTAATGGATAACGGCTCAACCGAAGAGGACATGCCGTCATACAAGATGACAGATGTCTACGGCATTGATGTAATTGTCGCAGACCACCATCACCCGGATGATACCATTGACAAATATCTGTTAGCCCACGTAAACCCGTACCATGTCGGCGGCGATTTCGGTGTCACTGCCGGTATGCTTGGAACAGAACTTGCCCGCTTAATTTCTCCGGAAGTTGAAAACCAGATTCTGCACTTCCCGGCCGTTGCAGGTGTGGCTGACAGAAGTGAAGCGCCTGAACTTCAGGCGTATATGAATCTCATTGAAGGAAGATACACCGCTGACGAATGCCGCGATATGGCTCTTGCTCTCGACTATGAGCAGTACTGGCTCAGATTCATGGACGGTCGCGAGATTGTAAAAGACATCTTAAACTTAAACGGCAGGCCTGAGCTTCACCAGCGTCTGGTAAAGCTTCTGGTAACCGAAGCAAACGCAGCACTTGAAGACCAGATTACAACCATGATGCCGCATGTAAAAGAGCAGGATTTATCCTCCGGTGCAAAACTGTTCCTCGCGGATGTCGAGATGTTTGCCCACCGCTTCACCTTCCCGCCGCCGGGCAAGTCTTCAGGCGAAGTACACGATCTGCTCTGCAGGAAGTATGCCGATGACCCGGTAGTAACCCTCGGTCTCGGCCCTGACTTTGCAGTTATCAGATCCCGCGGTGTGCAGATGAACATTCCGCAGATGGTACGAAGCATGCGTGATGAAATGCCGGGCGCAGGTATCTCAGGCGGAGGTCACCTTGTTGTCGGCAGTATCAAGTTTGTCGAAGGAATGCGTTCCGAGGTTATCTCACGTATGATTGAGAAGATTGCGGAATTCCCGGTTGACTGATATTATCCATACTTTTTTCCTGATTTTATTTTTCCCGTCCCGGTGATTATATATTCCCGAAAAACACATTATTCCCATATGATACAACCTGCTTATAGACAGGAGGCGATGTTCTGATGGATGAACATGCCTTAAACGAAGCCCGTAACTACGTAAGTGCTTCAGGCTTCCTTTTATTGGGAATAAACGCTGTTCTCTATCTGATTTTTATCATGTCTTCCTGGCTGACAGGCGTTCCATTTGCGGAATTGTTTGCCGGAATGAGCGATACTCTTCCTTTTATCATGGGTATTGCCCTTCTTGTCGCAGCAACAGCTATGATAATTCTGCAGAAGCGGGATATGTTTGCCATATTCTTTGTAATGATGTCATTCTGGCAGCTGTTTATGGCATTCTCAAAAGTAAATATGTGGGATATAGTCATCTTTGCCTTCCTTCTTCTTATGGCACTGATAATTCTCACTTCAAAAGACAAACGCAAATGGTTCCTGTTCCTGTTTCCGATGATTTTATTCATAAGCGGCGTACTGGTTATGTGCGGACTGATTAATCTGGCAGTCTATGGTATAATCTGCGGTATCCTTGCGCTTATTGCCCTCTACCTTGCCTTCTGCTGCGCCTCCGGAAAATTCAATCTTCCGGACTCTTCACTTTTCAAAGGGGATGAGAAATCCACCTTCAAAACATCCGGTTCAGCTCTGGGTTATCTGCTCTTTACGTTTATTACCGCAGGGTATGTAGCTTACTATATCTTCGGAAATGAAATTCTTCCGCTGGAAAACCTCATAACAATGAAACTCCTCTGCGGGGTTCTGATGATGTATGTTGCCGTCATGCTCTTTGCTGTTGCAAAGATGCGGTTTACGCCGGTAATGTTTTTCCTTATTGGTGTGGCATGCCTTGCAACTATATACAGTACGGGACTCATGTTCATTGGAATTGCCGTATTCTATATTGTCTTAGGGCTTGTTGCCATACTCAGAAAGGACTCCAGAATTCTTCCGGGAATCATGCTCATTGTTTACGGATGTTCCTGCTTCTTCTCCGCACACGCAGGAATAAATGCACCGGCCGCATCTCTGGTTCTCAACGCTGTCCCCTGTGCGATTGCAATCTATCTGGCATTCGCAGTATATTCGCAGAAAAAACTGCCGCTGTTCTAAAGCCGCTGACCTGCGCCGGCGATACAGAACATCTTTTTTACTCCCTTTTGTAATCGTTCGCCATTTTCCGTGGTGATTTTAAAAAGTGAGGGTTCAATTTATGTGTTGCAATACTTTGTCATTTACCATTCGTCAACATGCTCGTTTATTTGCCGAAAATTCTGCGCGGATGAAGAAAATCTGCAGGTTAAATCCGCACTGCATATCAAGATGACCTCACATATACCTTGGTTTTGCCCTAACTTACGTGATTTAAGGAATATATTTATATATGAATAAATATAATATTTACATGAGGTAAGTCAAAATGACCGGACTCAAACAATCCTTAATTGAAAAATCAAACGAGACTCAGTCGAAAATTCTCGGATACCTCAAAGCAGGTATTGCCAAAGGCAGCAGATTCTTCAAGGCGAAATATATCGCAGAGGATTTAGGCCTGACCTCTAAAGAGGTTGGAACAAACCTTGCAATCCTCTCTGAAATCTGCGACGAACTTGAAATCTCCCGCTGGAGCTATTCGAACAGCACAACCTGGAGAGTAACGCAGAAAGCAGGCGGGGCAGTCCCGGTATCGGATTTCTGAATCACCAGCTAAAAACCACGTCATACACACCACACACCAGAACCACACAACCAACCCGAAATCTTCAGATACATATCAGAAATCACTACACACCAGACATGGACGCATACCAGGCGTCGTGACATACATCCCCTCCGAAAAATACGTCTGCAGGAGTTTTCCTGCAGATTTTTTTTTACGGTTTTTTGAACTGAATTATGCAGAGATTCTCACTCTCTGACGAGGTATTGCTGCAGTTTTTTCATGCATTGAAGAAAATGCTTTTTACTATAATAAACCATATATATTACATAGTATTAATAATGCGACTCGTAATCAATGAACTCCGATGCAAAGGCTGCTTCCTTTGTACCTTAGTCTGCCCCTACAAAATCTTTACCGAAGGCAGTAAACCCGGTGTCCGCGGGTATGTCCTTCCGATACTTGACAGACCGGAGCGCTGCACCAATGTCCGCCTGCAGAAGCTGCACAAACGTACCCTTTGCGGCATGTGCCAGACTATCTGTCCGGACCAGGCAATCTCATGGGTTGATGAGAAACCGCTCGAAGAATCCAAAGTGGTGATTGAATACTGATGAAACGTGAATTCTATAATGGAAATACCGCCTGTGCCGAAGGTGCTCTTGCTGCCGGCTGCAGATTCTTTGCAGGATATCCTATTACTCCTTCTACAGAAGTAGCCGAGCGTATGGCGCTTCGCCTTCCGAAAGTAGGCGGAACCTTCATCCAGATGGAGGATGAACTTGGCAGTATGGCAGCTGTCGTGGGCGGTGCATGGGCAGGTGCACGCTCAATGACAGCAACATCCGGCCCCGGATTTTCTCTGATGCAGGAAAATATCGGATACGCGGTAATGACTGAAACCCCCTGTGTTGTGGTAAATGTTCAGCGCGGAGGACCATCCACCGGACAGCCGACAAAAGCCGCCCAGGGAGATATGCTTCAGGCCCGCTACGGCTCGCACGGCGACTACAGTGTGATTGCCTTATCGCCTTCATCCGTTCAGGAGATGTTTGATTTAACCGTTAAAGCGTTCAATCTTGCAGATAGATTCAGAACGCCGGTTTTCCTGATGGCAGATGAAACGATTGGACATATGCGGGAAAAAATAGAGATACCGGACAGCGTTGAAATTGTACTCCGCCGTGAGTTAAGCACCGGAGAAGAGCCGTGCGCCGCTGACGAGTCAGGCGTTCCCGGCTTTGCAACCTTCGGATGCGGACATAATGTGCATATAACCGGATTAACCCACAACGAAAAAGGATATCCGTCAACTGATTCACCGGAGGTTCACGAGGCATTAGTCAGACGCCAGGTTGATAAAATCGAAAAGCACCGTAAGGAAATCGAGGATGTCGATATCGTAAACCCGGATGCGGAAATTGTCTTTGTTTCCTACGGAGCACCGACGCGTGCAGTACGCCAGCTCAATTACGAAGAGGAAAACCGGTTCGGCCACCTAAATATCAGATCAGTCTGGCCGTTCCCCGACGATGCATTAACCGCATTTTCGAATGCGAAAGTCTTCATCATCCCTGAGATGAACTTAGGTCAGATTGCAAAAGAGGTCAGACAGTACACAAATACTCCTATAATTATCGTGCCGAAATTAGGCGGAGCACTGCATACCCCTGCCGAACTCAGGAAAGCAGTTGCCGCTGTTCCTGATGTTATCAAATCCGGAAAACCGGTCTCAGAGGTGCGCTTATGACATTAGAAGACTGGTACCGCCAGGACAGACTTCCGCACATCTACTGTGCCGGATGCGGAAACGGTACGATTATCAACTGTACGCTCCGTGCCGCTGATGCGCTTGGATACACGCTTAAAAACACCACATTCGTCTCCGGAATCGGCTGTTCCTCACGTGCAGGAGGCTATACTGCAGCAGATTCGCTCCACACAACCCATGGCCGTGCTCTTGCGTTTGCAACCGGCGTAAAACTGGTAAAGCCCGAGCAGCATGTGATTGTCTTTACCGGCGACGGCGACTGCTCGGCAATAGGTGGAAATCATTTCATCCACGCCTGCAGAAGAAATATCGACTTAACTGTCATCTGCATCAACAACAATATCTATGGAATGACCGGCGGTCAGGGAAGCCCCTGTACGCCGAAAGGAGCCATTACGACAACAACACCGTACGGAATGCAGGAACAGCCGTTTGATTTGTGCAGTCTTGCAATCGCCGCAGGTGCAAACTATGTCGCACGCTGGACCTCATACCACGTAAAGCAGCTCATCAGCGCAATTCAGACTGGTCTTGAAACCCCGGGACTTTCATTCATCGAAGTCTATGCCCAGTGTCCCACGGCATTCGGTGCGAAGAACAAGATGAAACTTGCATCGCAGATGATTGACAACATGCGCGGGCATGCTGTTCTGAAAACAAAAGCGGACGCAGATGCCGCGGCAGGAATTCCTCTTGCTCCGGGCAAGTTTGTTGTCGGCGAGTTTGTACGGCGCAATAACCCGGCACTCGGTGTTTTAGAGGTGAAGCAATGAGACGCGAGATTCGTTTCTCTGGTCTCGGCGGTCAGGGTATCATCACCGCTGCGGTTATCTTAGGCCGTGCAGCAGCACTCTATACAGATAACTATGTAGTACAGGAGCAGAGTTACGGTCCGGAAGCCCGCGGCGGTGCATCTGCATCTGCGGTTATCATCTCGGATGAACCGATTCACTACCCGAAGGTCATGAATCCGAAGATTTACGTCATCATGTCTGAGGCGGCGTTCCAGAAGTATGGAAAGGACGCGCCCGAAGATGCGGTAATGCTCATTGATCCCGGATATGTGAGAAGCAGACCGTCCTGCCGCTGTATTGAAGTACCTGCCACAGCAGAAGCAAAAGCACAGCTTGGAAAGCCGGTTTTTGCAAACGTGGTTATGCTCGGCGGCCTTTTAGAAGCCGCGGACGTCATATCCTACGAAGCGCTTGAAGCCGCAGTCCTTGACAGCGTACCGAAAGGAACCGAAGAGAAGAACAAGAAAGCCCTTGCCATTGGAAGAGAAGTTGTGAGGAAACAGCTATGAAATTCAGAGAGTATGAAGCAAAACAGATTTTCCGCGAGTCAGGAATTCCTACCGCGAAAAGCGTACTGATAACAAAACCGGAAGAGGCAAAAGAAGCCCTTGCAGCGGTTGCCGAAAAAGTCGTCTTAAAAGCACAGGTTGATGTCGGCGGCAGAGGAAAAGCAGGCGGCATTTTACCCGCAGATGCGTCAAATGTTGATGCCGTTGCAAAAGACCTCTTCGGAAAAACCATCAAAGGTCTGCCGGTCGAAAAGGTCCTTGTTGAAGAAGCTATCACCATCTCTCACGAGTATTATCTCGGAATTGCCATAGACCGCTCCCGCAAATCCCCGGTTATTCTCTTCTCCGAAGAAGGCGGTGTCGAGATTGAGACACTCGCAAAGGAACGGCCGGAGGCTCTCCGCCGCGTCTATGTCGACCCTTCATTTACGCATCTTCCGGATTTCATCGTACGAAATGTCATAGGAACTGCTCCGAAGGAAATCGGCGCAGTCGTGCGCAAACTCTATGACGTCTTTACCGCAAAAGATGCTGTCCTTGCAGAAATCAATCCGCTGGTTGCATGTCCCGCGGGAATCCTTGCAGCTGACGGTAAAATCATCATCGATGACAATGCTTTAACCCGTCAGGGTATCTCTGAAAACCGCGACCTTACCGAACGCGAGAAGGAAGCAGAAAAGCACGGCTTCTCCTACGTTGAACTCGAAGGAGAGATTGGTGTAATCGGAAACGGTGCAGGCCTTACGATGGCAACGCTTGATATCATTGCCCACTATGAAGGAAAAGCGGCAAACTTCCTCGATGTCGGAGGAGGCGCTGATGCAGAGCGTGTCTGTCACGCGGTAAAACTTGTTGCTTCAATGCCGGGCGTAAAAGTAATCGTGGTAAATCTCTTAGGAGGTATCACCCGCTGCGATGAGGTTGCAAAAGGAATCATCAATGCCGCAGTTCCGCAGCAGATTATTGTCCGTATTGCAGGAACAAACGAGGCGGAAGGCGCACGTCTTCTTGCAGAACATAACTATACCATGCTCAACACAATGGATGAAGCCATCCGCGCCGCTGTGGAGGTGTGCAGAAAATGATTTACGCAGACAAAAACACCGGAGTTCTGGTTCAGGGTGCAACCGGCTCGCAGGGTAAATTCCATATCAACCTGATGAATGAATACGCAAAAACCGTCGGCGGACGCGGTGTTGTCGCAGGTGTTACTCCCGGCAAGGGAGGACAGGATGTCTTCGGTGTTCCGGTCTACAACTCTGTATCAGAGGCCTGCAGTAAACATGACATCGGAGCAACCGTCATCTTTGTTCCGGGCGGTGTCTGCGGTGATTCCATTATGGAAGCAGCAGATGCAGGAATCCCCACGATTGTCACTATTACCGAGCACATTCCGGTACATGACGTTATGCGGGCAATTTCCTACGCAGAAAAGTGCGGCTCGAAGGTAATCGGTCCGAACTGCCCCGGAATGATGATTCCGGGAGAATGCAAACTGGGAATTATTCCGGCAAACCTCTGCAGAAAAGGAGACATAGGTGTTGTATCCCGCAGCGGAACACTTACCTATCAGGTCATCTCCGAGTTATCGTCGGCAGGCCTGGGACAGTCAGGCATCATAGGAATAGGAGGGGATGCAGTAATTGGTCAGACATTCTCGAATGTCATTGACACGTTCCACGCTGACGGCAGAACAAAAGGTGTAGTCTTAATTGGTGAAGTCGGCGGCAATCTGGAGATTGAAGGTGCAAAACGTGCTTTAGCCCTCGGCCTTCCGGTTGCTGCCTACATTGCAGGAATCTCTGCTCCGAAGGAGAAAAGAATGGGGCATGCAGGCGCCATCATCGAAGGCGGCGAAGGCGATGCAGCCTCCAAGATTGAGGCGCTCCGTGCCCTTGGAATTCCGACAGCAACACGCCCGTCGGAAATCCCTGCCCTTATCAAGGGGTGCTTATGAATTCAGGAGATAAAGACAGAACCCTTCTGCTTTCAGCAGATAAACTCGCAAAGGAAACTGATGCATTAGCCATCATCTCCTTTATTCCGACAATCTCGGACATCGAACTGGAAACCCCGATTATAAACATCATGGATGTGCATCCCGAGGTCCTGCACGACCACTCGATGTTAGCACTTCTGGACTACTGTTCGAACCATGTAATTGACGCGGTTGTACAGTACCGGATTATGACGAAAAACAACAGCGGCAAAGTTGTTGCCGTGTTTCCGTATGCTATCCTGATCTATGACATTGATTCGACAAACGATGAGTTCACTGCGGAATCATTCGCAGGTCTTGCAGATTCTGAAGTTGTCTACTCGGTTCTTTCTCTGGCGCTTGAAATCGCCCACGACGGACGTGAAGGGCACTCCATCGGAACTGCATTTATCATAGGAGACATCGAAGAACTCAAGCGCTGGTCTCATCAGGGTGTTTTAAATCCGTATGAAGGTCATCCTGCTGAGGTCCGTGATATTCTGAAACGCGAAAACTGGGAGAGCGTCAAGGAATTTGCCCAGCTCGATGGTGCTTTCTTAATCGGAAATACGGGTATCATCGAGGCAGCAGGACGCTATCTTGATGCTGACGGGCGCGATGTCGAACTGCAGAGCGGTCTTGGCGGACGTCATCTTGCGGCAGCAGCTATTACAAAGGTAGCACCGGCTGTGGGTGTTGTTGTGTCAGAATCCGGCGGAATCATCCGTGTCTTTGTCAGAGGTAAGGTTGTTGCCCAGATTAGGACAGATATCAGACTGATGTTCTGATATCAGGTATTCTTTTTTCATCTTCTGTATTTTTCTGATTCATAACCATAATATCCCTTCATGTAAAAGATATATGATTATCTTGAACCTGAAACGAGTCTCTCTGCCGAAATCTTTTCTCACCCGGCCTGTTGCTCATCGCGGGCTGCATTCGGCATCTGTCTGTGAAAATTCGCTTACGGCTTTTCGTCTTGCGGCTGAAAAGAACTATGGGATTGAACTTGATATTCACCTGACAAAGGACGGAAAACTCGCAGTCGTGCATGACTCTGATTTATTCAGAGTGACTGGAAAAGAAGGGATTATAGAGCATCTTTCATCAGAAGAGCTTAAGGACTATACGCTTCTTCCAGACAGAGAACCGGTTCCGCTCTTAGATGATGTTCTGGCTCTGATACAGGGGCGTGTCCCCATTTTAATTGAGCTGAAGTTTGACGACGGATTTGACCATCACCAGGCTGATGCATTGCTGAAACTCCTTGCATCATATCCTCATAAAGATATGATTGCTCTGCAGTCGTTTCATCCTCTGGCGGTAAACCATCTCAAAAGACACACAAACACGTATTCTGTCGGATATCTCAGTTCCTTCAAATTGAAGAATCTTTCAATTCCGGCGTTGTATCTGCTCAAATCGCTAAAACTCTATCGCCTGATTCATGCGGATTTTATCTCGTATGACATAAATTATCTGCCGAACAAATATGCAGGAAGGCTGCAGAAAAAAGGTGAAACAGTTTTAGCCTGGACTATTGATTCGAAGGAAAAACTTGAGAGGGCAAAAACAGCTGCAGACAACATTATTTTCGAATCTATTGTGCCTGAGGAAAACAGTACGTAATCCGGCTGAACTGCTGCGGAACGTAAAAATGTGTTTTTTACAGAATACCTGTATGTTACAAATTGTAACTGCTGTTTTGAAGGTCTGTTACAGTTTGTAACACCTACTCGGATGTGCAGTTACAAATTGTAACATGCCCCGAATACGGGCCGCAGCTCCTCTCAGAACCACTTCTTCTTTTTACCGCAGCAGCACTTGTTTCCGGTATCGAATACATTTTTCACCGAGTCGCAGACCTCATCTACAAGTTTCCATCCGGCATACGCTCCGAGAAGAAAAGCGGCCTGATTATCGCCGTCTCCGCTGCAGTATCTGGTATCTTCACTGCAGAATGCAGCTGACTCCTGCCGAACTGCTGCCGCATCTGCCTTGCAGTTCAGCTGCTTTAGTTCCTCTTCAATCCGCTCAAGACGTTCTGAAATATCCTCTGCATCACATCCGGAGTATTTTTTGGACGCAGATGATTTTGCAGCAGAATCCGCGGATTTTCCTTTCGGAAGCGGAATTAACTCATCCTTATCCGGGTCATAATATATTTTAGCCATACGGGTATCCGTAATGAATAATAGACGCAGGCTATGATAATAGTTTTGATAGAACAGCAGCAGATGAGATACTTTTGCATACCTGCTGAATCCCCATCTCATTTTGTCAAACCCACAATTACTAATTCATAAACAGCATATAATTACACATAATGGTCTATCGGATTTTCGTTGAGAAAAAGCCGGGGGTAAGTCAGGAAGCCTCTGCTCTCAAAAATGAGATAACAACCCTTCTGGGCATAAAAGGAATCACAAAAGTCCGCATCTTCAACCGTTACGATGCAGAAGGACTTTCCAAAGAGCTGTTCGAATATGCTGTAGGTACCGTATTTTCCGAACCGCAGATTGACACCGTCTATAATGAACTGCCGCTCACTGAAAGACAGCGTGTACTCGCAGTCGAAGCCCTTCCCGGTCAGTTTGACCAGCGTGCAGCATCAGCTGCGGAATGTATCCAGCTCATTTCCCAGATGGAGCGTCCGCAGGTGAAATATGCCCGCATCTATGTCTTTGAAGGAAAAATCTCAGACAAAGAGTTTGCCGCAGTCGAACACCATTTAATAAATCCTGTCGAATCCCGCAAAGCATCGCTTGAACTCCCGAAAACCCTTGATACACCATGTGCCGTTCCTGGAAAAGTTGAGACCGTCACAGGCTTTACCCGCCTCAGCGAAGAAGGCCTTGCCGCATTTATCAAAGAACGCGGCCTTGCAATGGATTTAGGCGACATCACCTTCTGCCGCGACTACTTCGCATCCGAAGGACGTGACCCGACCATCACCGAAATAAAAATGATAGACACCTACTGGTCTGATCACTGCCGCCACACCACATTCCTGACTGAAATAGATTCAATAACCACCGAAAGTCCGCTGCTCCGGAAAGCCTGTGATGAATACCTGCAGGTCAGAAAAGAACTGAACCGTACAAAACCTGTTACCTTAATGGATATCGGAACCATCGCCGCAAAGCATCTGAAAGCCGCAGGCAAGATGGATAAACTCGATGAGTCCGATGAGATTAACGCCTGCACGGTTAAAATCACCATTGAGCACGACGGCAAAAACGAAGACTGGCTTTTACTCTTCAAAAACGAAACCCACAACCATCCCACTGAGATTGAACCGTTCGGCGGTGCAGCGACCTGCATAGGTGGTGCTATCAGAGACCCGTTATCAGGGCGTGCTTACGTTTATTCTGCAATGCGCATCTCCGGCTGTGCAAACCCCTTAAATCCTATCTCTGAAACGCTTCCGGGCAAACTGCCGCAGCGCAAGATTGCAGCATCTGCAGCAGCAGGATACAGTTCCTACGGAAACCAGATTGGTCTTGCAACTGGTATTGTTGATGAAATCTATCACGAAGGTTACGCCGCAAAACACATGGAGTTAGGTGCCGTTATGGGTGCAGCACCGGCGGAAAATGTCATCCGGCTTACGCCTGCCCCCGGCGATAAAGTAATTCTTTTAGGCGGCAGAACAGGACGCGACGGCTGCGGCGGTGCTACGGGTTCTTCAAAATCACATACAACCGCATCGATTGAGACGTGCGGCTCCGAGGTGCAGAAAGGAAACGCACCCGAAGAACGAAAGATTCAGCGGCTGTTTAGAAACCCTGCAGCATCCCGGATGATTAAGCGCTGCAACGACTTCGGCGCAGGCGGTGTTTCAGTCGCCATTGGAGAACTCGCAGACGGACTCGACATTGATTTAAACGCAGTTCCGAAAAAGTACGAAGGGCTTGACGGAACAGAACTTGCCATCAGCGAGTCGCAGGAACGAATGGCAGTCGTTGTCGCTGATGAAAACGTATCCAGATTCATTGAACTCTCACATGCAGAAAACCTTGAAGCCGCAGTTGTTGCCTCGGTTACTGATACAGAACGTGTTGTTATGCACTGGAACGGGGATGTAATTGTTGATATCTCCCGTGAGTTCTTATCTTCAAACGGTGCTGCAAAACATATCACCGTCGAGATGGCAAAGCCTGAGCCGTATCTCCGCTTTGTAAAAGGCAGTTTCACTGAGAACTATAAAAAACTCGTAACAGACCTTAACGTCTGTTCACGCAGAGGACTTTCCGAGCGTTTCGACTCCACGATTGGATGCGGCACTGTTCTGATGCCGTTCGGCGGAAAATATCAGCAAACACCAATTCAGGCTATGGTTCATAAAATCCCGGTCGAGACCGGAGATACCGAGGACTGTTCCTTAATGGCGTGGGGATACAACCCGTATATCGCAGAGAAAAGCCCGTACCATGCGGCATATCTTGCAGTCACTGAGTCCGTCTGTAAACTTGCCGCAGCCGGTGCTGATTACTCTGAAGTCTACTTATCGCTGCAGGAGTTCTTTGAAAAACTCGGCTCCGACCCGAAGCGATGGGGTAAACCGGCGTCAGCACTTCTCGGCGCCTTCAAAGCCCAGATGGAGTTCGGCATAGGCGCAATTGGTGGAAAAGACTCGATGAGCGGGTCGTTTGAGAAACTCGATGTCCCGCCGACACTTGTCTCATTCGCGGTAACGCATGATAAAATCCGGCACATCATTACAAACGAGCTGAAGAGTGCAGGTCACCGTCTTGTCTGGATTCGTACCGACTACGACAGCGACCATCTGCCGAAACCATCCTCTGTTCTTAAAAACATCGAGACAATTACCTCATACATCCGCAAAGGAAAGATTGTATCCTGCAGCACACCCGGATACGGCGGTATCGCCGAGGTTTTATTCAAGGCAGCTCTTGGAAACCGTCTTGGAATCACCTTCACCAAAGGTCTTGCCATGCAGGATTTATTCGGCTATGCTTATGGTTCATTCGTGGTTGAGGTCGCAGCGGATACGCAGATCAGCGGTACTGAGCTTGGTGTAACAACCGAGGCTCCTTCATTCGTCTTCGAAAAGGAAACCCTGCCTCTTGCAACGCTTCAGGCGGCATACGAAGGTGTCCTGGAGCCTCTGTATCCGTGCAATATCACGCAGGAAAAAGCGGCAGTACAGGCACTGTCCTTCGAAGAACGCAATACAGCAAAACCGAAGGTGCGCTGCGAACATCCGCGTGTTTTAATTCCGGTATTCCCGGGAACCAACTGCGAGTACGACAGTGCAAAAGCAGCGGTACGTGCCGGTGCTGTGCCTGAGATTTTTGTTATCAACAATCTTTCAGCAGAAGGCATTGCAGATTCTGCGAAGCGGTTCGCTGAAGCGGTTGCACGCTCTCAGGCTATCTTTATTCCGGGAGGTTTCTCCGGCGGCGATGAGCCGGACGGCTCCGGCAAGTTCATCACGGCATTCTTCAGAAACGAGTTAATCAAAGATGCAGTGCATGACCTGCTGAAGAACCGCGACGGCTTGTTGTGCGGTATCTGCAATGGTTTCCAGGCGCTGATTAAGTTAGGTCTTGTGCCGTACGGAGAAATCCGCGATGCTGATGAAAATGCGCCGACACTTACGTTCAACACGATTGGAAGACACCAGTCCAGGATTGTCCGCGTCCGTGCCGCGTCAGTAAAATCTCCGTGGATGGCAAAGGTAAACTGCGGCGATGTGTTCTCGGTTCCGATTTCTCACGGGGAAGGGAGATTCATTGCGCCCGAGTCACTCATTCGCGAGCTTGCGGCAAACGGTCAGATTCTGACGCAGTACGCAGACCTTGAAGGAAACCCGACGACTGATATCCAGTTCAATCCGAATAACTCCATGTGGGCAATTGAGGGTATTACATCTCCTGACGGCCGTGTTTTAGGCAAGATGGGTCACGCTGAACGTATCGGAACCGGTTTGTACCGCAATGTTTCCGGAACGTATGAGATGCATCTCTTTGAGTCGCTGGTTGAGTACTTCAGGTAACAATCAATATATTTTTATTCCCAGAGGGAGTATAGTATAAGGCACGATTCACGTGTGTGTTTTCGGGCGAGTAGATCAGTGGTAGATCGCTACATTGGCATTGTAGAGGCCGCGGATTCAATTT
>DALTWQ010000104.1 GCA_029987025.1 Methanocorpusculum sp.
AGAACTACTACTAGACTAGCCCCTGAAGCTAGCGCCGTTGACCTGGCTTGGCTACTCTCGCCTGTAAAAGTGCTCTAAAATATTTGTTTTCATCCCACATAAAGATACGTATTGAACATCCATTTCCGCCGCTTTACTCCATCGCAGAGAAGAAATCCTTATCCGTTTCCGGGACCATCAGAATACATATGTTTCGTGAAATGAGACGAAAAGCACAGGCCCTTTCATCAGACATCTGTGAAGAAATTCTTTCTAAGAACACTGCAGGTGTTTTATCCTTATCAGGCGACGACGGCTATCCGTACGGTGTGCCGCTCAGTTTCAGTTATGAAAAAGGAAAACTGATATTTCACTGCGCAAAAACCGGACACAAAATCGACTCAGTCAGACGTTCACCTAAAGCTTCGTTCTGCGTCATCGATAAGGATGAAATCGCAGCTGAAGAGTATACTACATACTTCAGAAGTGTTATCGCATTCGGCAAAATCCGCATCGCAGAAGACGATGCACAAAAGCGTGAACTGCTTGACACTCTCGCGAAAAAATATAATCCGGAGGATACTGCAGAGCACCGAAGCGAGGTAATTGAGCGGGAATCCGCAGCCGTATGCCTCCTTGAAATGACTATCGAACACCTGAGCGGAAAAGAAGCGGTTGAACTCACGCGGATGCACAAAAATAAATAGATATTTTTCATACTATATAGTTTTAACATAAAACACACTTAAACTCTCAAAATACCTATATTTTTTCTGCCGCATCTTTATATCCTTACAATGAGTATAATCATGCTGTAATTATGAAAGCAGTCCTTGGACTCGAAGACGGAAGCGTTTTCAGAGGGAACGGATTCGGACCTGAAGGAGAAACCTCCGGAGAACTTATCGTAAACTTTGCCTCAAACGGCTATGTAAGTACGTTAAGCGACCCTGCGGTCTCCGGGCAGATTGTAACATTTTCCTCGCCTCTGATTGGAAACTACGGGGCATCATCTGATGAACTCGAAAGTGACTCCATTCACGCTGCAGGTGTTGTGGTGCATGAACTCTGCCGTACTCCGAAACGTCAGCCCCTTCTGGAAACGTTTTTCGAAGAACACGGCGTCACGGGCGTAAGCGGCATTGACACGCGGATGATTACCCGTCATTTACGTGAATGCGGCACAATGCGCGCCGCACTTATCACTGGCTCTGATGACGGAGATGCAGCAGTCTCACTTGCGAAAAAGGCGCCTGCAGCAGAAACAGGAGACTTTGTCTCTCAGGCAACCTGCAAAGCACCCTACCGCATCAAAGGATCCGGCAAAAAAATTGCCGTCCTTGATTTAGGCTGCAGAAAATCCGCCTTAAAAAGCCTCTCGCGCCGCGGTGCAGACCTCTACGTCTATCCGTACGGTACAACAGCCAAAGAGATTCTCGCAGAAAAACCGGCAGCTCTGTTTGTAACAGACGGCCCCGGATTTCCGAAAACAGCAGAAAAAGCTGTATCCGCGGTAAAAGACCTTCTCGGAACCATCCCCGTACAGGGCGTCTCATTAGGGTGCTGCGTTATTGCAGCCGCTTTCGGTGCGGAGTTTGAAAAACTCAAACTCGGTCACAGAAGCCCCGCAGAACCGGTCCGCTTCGCTGACGGTACTGTTTCCGTCACCTTCCAGAACCATGGATATGCAATTTGCAAAGACACTCTGCCGGAAGGCTGTTCTCTTCTTGCGTGCAGTGCCAACGACGAAACCCCCGAGGGTTTTGAGAATAGCAACTTAGGCGTTTATGCAGTACAGTTCCTCCCGGAACACGACGGTATTTATGACGGGGCGGAAAAACCGATCTACGATATCATGTACCGGCAGATTGTGTAACAAAAATACTCAGGAGATATCATCATGAAAAAAGAAGACATCAAAAAAGTAGTCCTCGCATATTCCGGAGGACTTGACACCTCAATCATCATCCCGTGGCTGAAAGAAAACTACAACAACTGTGAAGTAATCGCTGTATCCGGCGACGTTGGACAGGCAGATGAACTCGAAGGACTTGAAGAGAAAGCCAAAAAGACCGGAGCATCCAAACTCTACGTCTTAGACTTAACCGACGACTATGTAGATAACTACATCATCCCGACCATGCAGGCAGGCGCAAAATACGAAGGCTATCTTTTAGGGACCAGCCACGCAAGACCGTGCATTGCAAAAGGACTTGTCGAGATTGCCTTAAAGGAAGGTGCTGACGCAGTCTGTCACGGGTGTACCGGAAAAGGAAACGACCAGGTCAGGTTCGAACTTGCCATCAAACACTTCGCACCGCAGATGCACATCATAGCCCCCTGGCGTGAATGGACCATCAAGTCCCGTGATGAAGAGATTGACTACGCGGAAGCACACAACATTCCGCTCAAAATCAACCGTGAGACCAACTACAGTAAAGACAAGAACCTCTGGCACTTATCCCACGAAGGTCTTGACCTCGAAGACCCCGGAAACGAACCGCAGTATGAAAAGAAAGGTTTCCTCGAGATGGGAATTTCCCCGGTTGATGCACCGGATACTCCGGCCTATGTCGAACTTGAGTTCGTAAAAGGAAAGCCGGTCGCCTTAAACGGCAAAAAGATGAGTGCGAAAAACATCATTCTTGAGCTGAACAAGATTGGCGGACAAAACGGTATCGGCCTCCTCGACCTTGTTGAGAACAGACTTGTCGGTATGAAGAGCCGCGGTGTCTATGAGACTCCGG
>DALTWQ010000105.1 GCA_029987025.1 Methanocorpusculum sp.
CAGACTCACACGCTGATTAACACCGGTGATGAAGACCTGGTTTTGTTCGCCGTTGTTCCGGAAGCGTAAGATAAAGCTGGGGATGCTGATTCAAATCTTTTTTTTTAAACGGTTAATATTATCAAAGAAGATGGCCAAAAAACGTGATTCGTAGTTGTTCTGACATAATAGTAAATTATTGTGTATTTCGAGGCGCGAGGTGAATACTTTGGCGCAGGGCCGCACGCGATTGATGTTCTGCGAACAATGTGAGATAAAACTGAACATGTGGATAAAAGTTGAAATCTATTACTTTTAGCCTTAATCAAAAAACAATCTGTCTTTCTGATAAAAACAGGAGTTATTTATTTTGTGGTGTTTTGCGTCCACATTTTATGCAGAAACAGGCGTCTTCTGGGAGTTTTTCGCCACAGTACATACAATACTGCATACCGGTTATTTCTGATGATGGATTTGATGGTGTGTTGTTCACTGATCGAACATAATTGGTAATTTCTGTATCATCATCATAATCATCATCATCATAATCATCATCAACCTTGTTTTTTTCTTTTCTTGAGTTAGTAATTGTGTTACTAATCTTTATGATGATTAATGGTATGCACGTTGCAACAATTATCAAAAGTATTATTGGTAAGACATTTTCAAAAGGAACTCCATTGGCGATAGCTTCGCCAACATTCTTTACGGCTGATGACATGTATCTATTATATGTTATGGGAATTATATAAATACTGTTAGGAATGATTGAGAACTTGAGAAAACACCAACCTTTTTAGAGCATAGTTTAATTTCAATATTAATCTGTTCTCCATTCTATAACATTTGTCGAACAACTCCTTTTCCAATGTTTAAACAGGATGACATATAGTTCAATGTATAAACCACCCTGTCCTTTTATCTGCTGTTCGACAAACAAAACAAGACTATAACTACATAGACAACCAATATATTATGAAACTGTCAGCGGAAGTGTGTATCCTATGGAACTTAAACATGCGCACATAATATCAGGTACGGGAGGGTCATTTTCTCATCCCTTACCTGATTCATTTTCCGCTGCATTTGACACTCCTGATTTTTCTTTTTTCCCCGGTTTTTGTGATGTTCATGTTCATTTCAGAGAACCCGGCTTTTCGTACAAGGAAACGATTGCAACCGGCTCACGCGCTTCAGCGCACGGCGGATATACATCAGTATGCACCATGCCCAATCTCTCGCCCGTTCCGGACAGTCCGGCGCACTTAAAAGAACAGACCGACATCATAGCCCGTGACGCAGAAATCGCAGTCTATCCTTACGGCGCCATAACCGTAGGCGAGGCGGGCGAGACCTTATCCGCCATGGACGAAATGGCATCCGGGGTTGTCGCGTTTTCGGATGACGGACGCGGGGTTCAGTCAGAAGAGATGATGAAGCGGGCAATGCTGAAAGCAAAGTCACTCGGAAAAATCATTGCAGCGCACTGTGAAGTAAACTCACTGCTTCATGGCGGATATATCCATGACGGTGCGTACGCGAAAGCACACGGACACCGGGGAATATCATCCGAAAGCGAGTACGCAGAAATCGAACGCGATCTGCGGCTCGCCGCTGAAACCGGCTGTGCATTCCACGTATGTCATATATCCGCGAAAGAAAGCGTTGCATTAATCCGCGAAGCAAAAGCAGACGGCGTTGATGTAACCTGCGAAACAGCCCCTCATTACCTCTTACTCGACGAAAACGACCTCGAAGAAGACGGCAGATTCAAAATGAACCCGCCGCTCCGGTCAAAAGAGGACAAAGCGGCCCTTCTTGCCGGCCTAAAAGACGGCACGATAGACATGATTGCAACAGATCATGCGCCTCACTCGGAAAAGGAAAAATCACTCGGCTTAGAGAAAAGTCCGTTTGGAATAACCGGCCTTGAAACAGCGTTTCCGGTCCTGTATACAGGACTCGTAAAGACCGGTATTATTACTCTCGAAAAACTCATTGGCCTCGTATCAGTAAATCCGCGGGCACGGTTTTCAATTCCGGACAACGGCTATTCGGTCTGGAATCTGAATGAATCATACCGTATCACACCCTCGGATTTCTTATCAATGGGGAAATCAACACCCTTCGACGGAGCAGACGTCTTCGGCAGAAACTATCTGACGGTCTGCTCCTCAAAAGCAGTGTACTGCAGAAATGAACTGGTGAACAAATGACTAAAAGAACGGACATAAAAAAGATACTTATAATCGGCTCAGGTCCGATTGTAATCGGGCAGGCAGCTGAATTCGACTATGCGGGAACTCAGGCCTGCCTTGCCTTAAAAGAAGAAGGATACGAAGTTGTTCTGGTAAACTCAAACCCGGCAACGATTATGACAGATACCTCTATTGCAGATAAAGTCTACATGGAGCCGCTGACCCTGGAGTATGTTGCACGTATTCTGCGCTACGAGCGTCCGGATGCAATCCTGCCGGGCATAGGCGGTCAGACCGGCCTTAACCTTGCCATGCAGCTCGAAAGAAAAGGCATCTTAAAAGAGTGTCATACAGAACTTTTAGGAACGCCTGCATCAAGTATCGAGCGTGCAGAAGATCGTGAACTCTTTAAGGAGATGTGCGAAAAAATCGGTGAGCCGGTAATTCCTTCTGAAATTACCTACTCTGTCGAAGAAGCAAAAGTTGCGGCAGAAAAAATCGGGTATCCGGGAGTTCTCCGTCCGGCACTCACGCTTGGAGGAACCG
>DALTWQ010000106.1 GCA_029987025.1 Methanocorpusculum sp.
TCTGGTGGTCGGGGAAATTTCTACTACTTTCGACAATGTTTTCGCCTCATCCTAAATTATTAGGTATTCAAACAGCTATACGGAAATATTACCATTGTCCTTTTGGATTAATGACACGTACCTAAGTACGTTACGTTTATTATTGGAATGGAATAGTATTAAACATTCCTCACCGCTGAGATGAGAGAGATGTCCATACAGTGATTTGTCTGACACTTGTGAGATTATAATCGCATTCTGATTGTTTCATGTATTACTAAAAAAGAGATTCATCACACTAATCAGCATCTTCGAAAGAAAAGCGCGAAATTGCGAATCGAAGATTTTTCAGAAAATGAACCTGAATAAAATCCGCATCTCAGAAAAACGGCAGAGGAATAAATGCTGCTGCAGCGGCAAAAAAGAAAAAGGAGATTATACGTTCAGTTCGCTTCTGAGCTCAGCAAGAGTTGCATCACGTTCTGCGTATGCATCATGCTGGTGTATACTCTCTTCATTTGTCTGGTGAAGAGTAACGCGGGTGTCACCCGGTAAATTCGGGAAAGCAGTAACGACCTGACGAGCCATCTCACGGACACAGTCTTCAACAAAGCGCGCATTCTTGTGAGCTGCCATTACCACATAACTTTCATCGCCGCGTTTTAAGAGTTCGTAAATTCTTGCGCTCATTGATTCTTTTAAGACATTGACAATGGTATCGAGCGGAACAATAACATCGCCGTCTGTTTCAACGGAAAGGAACCCGCGTCCTCTCTGGTTGTGGGATGCCATCGGAATCTCATTAAAGAAGGCAGTAATCTTCTCATCTTCAATACCGAGCTGTTCCATCACATGAATAGCATGGTCTTTCATGATATTCTGCGCGCACGGGCAGGCAGTAATTCCGGTAACTTCTGCACCGATGCTCTTTCTTACCACATGGTTTCCGCCGTTTCTCTGTGCAGTTGCATGAGCAAAGACCTGAATAACCTCCTGACAGGTAGTCTTGGAAACAGGAGTTTCACGGTTCATCATGTACTGACTGCGCATAAAGACCTCGGTCTTTTCAGCATATTCATGGTGGTCTAAAAGTTTCTTTGCAACAATGCCGCAGATTTCCTCAATTCCCTTTACTTCGCCTTCAGCTGCCTGCTGCAGAACCTCATCGATTACCTCAAAGTTTCTGGAAAGATTTGCTCCTTTTAAAGAACTGGGCAGGTCAACAAATACATCAAAGGTAGAGATAAAAATTGCCGGGCGTGCTTTACCCGGACGTGCTACCTCAACGAGTTTTCTGACATTCTTCACTCCAACGCGTGTCAGACTGATGCGTACATCAGGGGCCTTGGATTGGGTGTCTGGTAGTGACATTATATATCGTGTCCTTTCTTACGTCGGTATTTTTCGGAGAAGAATTACCGATTCCAACGTGTAAGTATTGTTTTGGCATACCTCTATATAACATTTTGTTCATTTACCTCCATTGACCCCTGCCTTGCCCCGTATTTTTCATCAACAGCGCATTATTTCCAACCGGAAAATCCGCAGGGATATTATAGTATGATGCATAATTATGTTACATCATGTTACCGCGCTATACCATATCACCAAAAGACACGGAATTCTTCCTGAAAAAACGAATAGCAATAATCGGTTTCGGCTCACAAGGGTCAGCACAGGCAGAAAATCTTCGTGACAGCGGCGCAGATGTTATTGTCGGAAACAGACCCGGAAAAAGTTTTGATAAAGCAGTACGCACGGGATTTGATGTATACTCAGTTTCAGATGCGGTAAAAAAAGCAGACGTCATAGCACTCATGCTTCCTGATGAATCAGCGGCAGAAATATACGAAGCAGAGATTGCACCGCATCTTAAAAAACATCAGACACTCCTTTTCGCGCACGGATTTAATATTCACTACAAATTCATCACACCGCCTGCTGATGCCGACGTAGTTATGGTTGCCCCGAAAGGAGTAGGGCCCATGGTAAGAAAGCTCTATGTCGACGGCGGAGGTGTGCCGTCTCTGGTCGCAGTTGCACAGGATGCTTCCGGAAACGCATTAAAGACCGCACTCGGTTATGCAGCAGGGATAGGTTCATCCCGTTCAGCAATATTAGCATCATCATTCAAAGATGAAACCGAAACAGACCTCTTCGGAGAACAGGCCGTTATCTGCGGCGGAATTCCGGAACTGATTCAGGCAGCATTTACCACACTCGTTGATGCAGGCTATCCTCCGGAACTCGCCTACTCGGAATGTGCGCATGAGGTAAAACTGGTTGTTGACCTGATGTATGCAGGAGGACTTTCAGCCATGCACGATTCTGTATCAAAGACCGCAGGATACGGCGGTATCTCCCGCGGAAAACGTCTTGTTTCGCCTGATGTAAAAGAAGAGATGCAGAATATTCTCAAAGAAGTGCAGTCCGGAAAGTTCGCTGAAGAATGGATTCGCGAAAAACGAAACGGGGGCGCACACTACAAAGCAATGGTTGATGAGGTTCGCACCTCAGACCTCGAAGCCGCAGGAAAAGCGTTTCGGGAAATCATCCGCGAAAAACAAAGGCAGACGGCTGAAAATAACCCCATACCGAATGCGTATATAGTTGAAAAACAAATGTAGAATCAGCCTTTCACCCGCACGTATTTTCTCTACGAGGAAAGACAAAAATCCAATCGAGGTGACAATCATGACCTGTCATAAGAAAGAGGCTAAGCAGGCAAAGGAA
>DALTWQ010000107.1 GCA_029987025.1 Methanocorpusculum sp.
TTCGCGTTCTTTGGCAATTTTCAACAGCAGCAATACCTAATCCTTTCATAAGGAGTCAGAACATCCTCCTAAAGATATTTCACAAACAGAAACGAATAGTTACACTATATCATGATAATCGTAATAGGCGGAGGTCCTGCAGGGCGGATGTCTGCTCTGCGGCTTGCCGGCGCCGGAAAAAAAGTCACCATTATTGAAAAGCGCAAAATCGGCGGTCAGTGTGTTTTTGACGGCTGCATGCTCATCTGCGGACTAAACGACGCAGCACGTGCATTAACTCAGACCCGGCACATGCAGTCATTAGGACTCTTCAAAGGAACCATAGAAATCGACTACCCGCAGCTTTTGGAAAAGCTCGAAAATGTCCAGAGCAAACTCTCTCATATCATCGAAAAAGAAACAAAAGAAGCCGGCGCTGAAATCGAATACGGAAAAACCGCCGAGTTCAGAGACGGTGCGGTCTATCTCGACGGCGTACAGCGTGAAGCAGAAGCCGTAATCATCGCAGGCGGTGCTGATTTGAAAAATCCTGACATCGAAGGCATCACCTTAAACGGCGTCTACACCCCGCGGTCGATACGCACCATGCGCGCTCTGCCGAAAAAGATGGTCATCATCGGAGGCGGCATCTCAGGCGCAGAGTTTGCCTATATCTATGCAGCATTCGGTGTTGAGGTAACTCTCATCGCCCGCTCGAAACTCCTCTCAGTCCTTCCTGAAACGCTCAGAAAAGATGCAATGCGTGACTTAAGAAACGTCCGCATCGAAGAAAACACCGCCGTAGAACGCATCGAAGGAACCGAAAAAGCAGAGGCGGTCATTGCCGGCGGACGCCGCATCCCCTGTGATGCAGTTCTCGTATGCGCAGGATTCACCCACGACCTCCCGTGGATATCAGGTCTTAAGAGAAACCCCGACGGTTCTATTCATGTCGATGAAACCATGCAGACATCCTGTCCGGGCGTTTACGCCGCAGGAGATATCTGCGGAGCGCCGTACTTCACCCCGGCTGCCAGAATGCGCGGATTTGCCGCAGCGGACGCTGTTTTAGGGCATCCGCACTCAATCTGCCTCGAACAGCAGCCGTTTTCCGTCGCCCTCGGTCTTGACTACACCGTCTGCCCCGCAAAAGAGGAAGGCAGAACCGAAGAAGCGTACAATATTGCAGGTCCGGGCGCCTTCTGGCATGTTGCAGATTCAACCGTAGGGCACATGCAGATAACCGTATCCGAAGACAAAAAAGTACTCGGGTTTGCCTCCTCATCTCCTTCGGGAGGGGCTGTCGGAACGTATCTCGGGCATATGGTAAGATGCGGCCTTTACACAAAGGAGTTTTTATCCCTCCTCGAAGTCCACCCGCTCCCTGACGGACTCTACTCACTCATCCGGTTTTCAGCCTGACATCTCGGCGCGGCACCGCAATTTTCACCGGCAATTTGAAATCCGGTGCCGCAATCTCTTTCTTTTGCAGGTATGAAGAATAAACTATATATAGAACTACTAAACAACATATTCCATACATTACCCTGCAAAAGGGTATTAGGTGATTATACATGTCAGCACAATTAGGCGGTCAGCCAATATTAATCGTGAAAGAAGGAGGATCACGCACCCGCGGACGGGATGCTCAGAGTATGAACATCGCCGCAGCAAAAGCAGTTGCAGGTGCAGTCAGAACTACGCTCGGTCCGAAAGGAATGGACAAGATGCTCGTTGACACCATCGGAGATGTCGTCATCACCAACGACGGTGTTACAATCTTAAAAGAGATGGATATCGAGCACCCGGCAGCAAAGATGATGGTTGAAGTCGCAAAGACCCAGGATGACGAGGTCGGAGACGGAACCACTTCCGCAGTTGTTATCGCAGGTGAACTCTTAAAGAAGTCCGAAGAACTCTTAGAGCAGGACGTACACCCGACTGTTATCACTCTCGGATACCGCCAGGCAGCAGAGAAAGCGCAGGAACTCTTGCAGGACATTGCAAAAGATGTCAAAGCAACCGACAAGGACATCCTTGCCAAGATTGCAGGCACTGCAATGACCGGAAAGAACGCAGAAGCATCCAAAGAGAAGCTCTGCGACTTAATCGTCCGTGCAGTTACCCTTGTAACTGATGCAGACGGCACCGTCGACACTGAAAACGTCAAAGTCGAAAAGCGTGTCGGAGGAGCAATTGAAGACTCTGAAATCGTTGAGGGTATGTTAATCGACAAAGAGCGTGTCCACCCGGGTATGCCGAAGAAAGTCGAGAACGCAAAGATTCTCTTACTCAACGCAGCAGTCGAGTACAAGAAGACCGAAGTCGATGCAGAAATCTCCATCACCTCTCCGGACCAGCTCCAGCTGTTCCTTGACGAGGAAGAAAAGATGATTAAAGGCATCGTTGACAAGATCATCAAGTCCGGTGCAAATGTCCTCATGTGTCAGAAAGGTATCGACGACATTGCACAGCACTACTTATCCAAGGCAGGAATCTTCGCACTCCGCCGTGTCAAGAAGTCCGATATGGAAAAGCTTGCACGCGCAACCGGCGCTACTATCATCTCCTCAATCGATGCAATCTCCAAGAACGAGCTCGGAACTGCAGGCTTAGTTGAAGAGCGCAAAGTCGGCTCAGGCGAAGAGATGGTCTTTGTTGAGAAGTGCAAGAACCCGAAGGCAGTCTCCATCATCATCAAGGGCGGAACAGAACACGTCG
>DALTWQ010000027.1 GCA_029987025.1 Methanocorpusculum sp.
CCGCTCACAAAATCAACCATCGGCATTTCAGATAGAGTAAAAATAGTTACAAAAAACAGGTTATTTTTTCATATAGAGATAACAGTGACAGTGACCGTCTCTTTCAATATCCTCATCTGACGGTCTGCACGGGCAGATATACTGCCGGTCTTTTTCCTCGTCACCGGTTGGAAGTCTGCAGGGGCAGTAGCGTTTTCCGCGTATAATCTGATTTCTGGCAAGGCCTTCAATCACGGAATCCGCAATAGCTGTCTCCGGATTCAGTTTCCATCCCTTGTGTTCTGCAACACGCTCTATTGCCGGATGAATCTTTCCGGCAAGTTCCAGTACTTCTTCGCGTTCAGGTTCCATACCGTTCATAATAGATTATTCACCTCCTTTCATCATCAAACTGCCGGATGCGATACGTTCCAGATCTTTTTTAAGCAGCTTCTGCTGAACCGGTTTTAAGCGGTCGATAAACAAAATCCCGTCGTGATGGTCTTTTTCATGGCAGAAAGCGCGGGCAGGAAGACCTTTCAGTTCGCGTTCGACAACCCCGCCTGATTCATCCAGATATCGGCAGGTAATCTTTGACGGACGGCGCACCGGACGCTGAATTCCCGGAATACAGGGACTTCCCTCCATATCTTCAGTAAGCACCCCTTCCGATAAAATCTCCGGATTTGCTCCGCGGATGAACACACCTGCCGCATTTACGATAAAGAGTCTTTTGCACTCACCAATCTGCGGGGCTGATAACCCCACGCAGGAATGTTCCCGCATCGTATCCTCCATATCCTCTAATATTTTCCGTTCGGCATCAGTAATTGCAGAAACATCAGCACATTTCTCACGAAGCCGTAAATCTCCGTAGAGCAGAATTGGACGAATCATAGTATGAAATAGGTGTGATGCAGTATTAAACGCACGGTTTGACTGTACACAACAGCAAATCTCTTTACCCGACAGAAACAAAACTAATCATCATTCATGCCTGAACAAACTGCGTCTGACGGCAGCGGTCCGGTTTACAATATCAATGACAAACTCCCGCCGTCAACGCTTATCCTGACCATCCTTCAGCACTTCTTCGCGCTTGCCGTCTATATCACGTATCCGGTAATCATCAGCGGAGCGGTCTGCGGCAGTGAGGATGTAACAACAACACTGATATCAGCAACACTGATAGGCTGCGGTATCGCAACAGTTCTTCAGGCCTGCCGCAGAATCGGAAGCGGACATGTGCTTCCTATAATTCCAAATTCATCATATCTTCCTGCATCGCTTCTGGCAGCAACCGGCGGCGGTCTTCCGATGCTTTACGGCATGTTAATTGCAGGCGGCATTGTTGAGATGATAATCAGCCGCTTTACGCGGTTCTTCCGGTTTATTTTCCCGACAGAAGTCTGCGGCACAGTCCTTTTCCTCTTAGGGATAGCCATAGTTCCGTTCGCATTCCCGCTGTTTCTTGGAAGCACTGACTCATCCCCGCTTGACCCTGCATCAGCTGCGGTGGGTATTATCACGCTTGCCTCAATGATTATCTTAAGCGTCATAAAAAAGCGCGTCTTCAAATTCTACTCGACACTGATAGGAATCATCATAGGATTTATTGCCGCAGCGGCTCTTGGGGTATTCAGCCTGGAATCATTTACCGAAATCTCAACTCTTACGCCCTTCGCCGTCCCCGAGTTTGCATTTCTGACCGGCTATGAGTTCAGCCCGGCTCTTTTAGCACCGTTTATCATTGCGGTCATCTGTATCGTCATGAAAACAGCAGGAAACATCACGCTTCTTGATAACTACACCGGAAACACTGATAAAAAATCTCTCAGAAAAGGTCTATTTGCAGAAGGTGCGGGGCTTCTCATCTCAGGAGTCCTTGGAGGAATCGGAACCGGCACATCCTCGAGTGCTGCAGGTCTTGTGGTAAGCACCGGTGTTGCAGCCCGCAGAGTAGGATTCGGCCTTGGAATTCTATTAATCATCTGCGGATTCATGCCGTTTTTCGGCTGGCTTTTCCATCTGATTCCAAAACCGATTTTAGGAGCCGTGCTGATTTACGCAGTCGTCTTTGTGATGATGAGCGGAATTACCAGCATCGCATCACGGGTTCTTGACCCGCGGCGGATATTTGTGGTGCTGCTTCCGATATTAATCGGTGTTTCATCAGCAGTCTGC
Organism: Methanocorpusculum sp.; assembly: GCA_029987025.1. Classification (GTDB taxonomy): domain Archaea; phylum Halobacteriota; class Methanomicrobia; order Methanomicrobiales; family Methanocorpusculaceae; genus Methanocorpusculum. The sequence goes on from DALTWQ010000027.1 coordinate 2,164, forward strand.
CCGTATCTGTACTCAGGGCTTCCTGAAGGGGCAGAACTGTTCTTTGCATCCCCCTTAACTGCAGGTTCATTTGCCGCGGTGGTGTTAGGACTTTTCCTCAAAATCGGCATTCCGCACCACAAAATGCTGATGACCTCGGATACAAAAGAAATCCGGAAATTTGTATTCGAGTGTGCGGGTCTCTGGACACTCGATAAAACACAGACCGCAGAACTTGCTGAAGAGGCTGCATCTGCTGCCGCTGAGAATCATGCTGAAAGTATCAGACTTTCCTTGTCCCGAAGCCGCGAGCATCTTGAGATGGCATTTATCTGTGCCGGAGGAGATGTTCTGCACATCTCCCGCGAACTTGTCTGAGGATAATCCTTATCCTGGTTTTATCTATTTTCAGCAGCAGAGTCTGCAGAGACATTCAATTCCGCACTTCTGCGTTTTGCACCGGCGATTAAATCTTCAGTAAGATAATGAATCTGCCGGATAATTTCATCAGTACTCCAGACTGATTTTCCGCAGACCCAGTTTTCAACATGCGTCAGCAGCATACTGGATATTACTGCGGTTATAAACTCTGCATTTTTAGCATCAATAGGTGTATCCCTTGTCTCTGCCAGAATCACAGAATAAACGATTCTGTTTGTATCTTCCGTGAAGTATTCAATCAGGACATTGCGTCCGAGTGCCTGATATGCTGCGAAGCAGAACCTCTGATTTTTTGAAAGAAACAGAAATATGGTCCGGAGAATATTTTCCCAGTCTCCGGTTATGGGGTGTTCGCGCATAAATATTTCCACATCTTCTTCAAATGTCCAGCGCAGAAGATCATTAATCTCGGTGAAATGATAATAGAACGTCTGCCGGTGATATCCGCAGGCTTCTGTAATTTCCGAGATGGTTATCTCCTGCAGCGGTTTATGTTCCATGAGGTTTTTCAGAGCAGTCCCAAGCGTTCTTTTAGTGATTGTACTGCGCACCTCTTTATTTTCCATAGAATACTATTGGGCGGATTGATTTATATACATGGTATATAGACACGCGTATGATTTTGTAAAAAAATGCCGGCATTTATGTTTCCATAAAAAAACATAATTAATCATACTTGATATGCGGAATTGACTTCTGCTTCAATCAGGGAGATGAATTTGCAGAATTATGAAACATGACAGCAAAAAACTGATTTCAGCGAAAAAGAGCGGTGTGAGAGCAGCTGTTCTGATTCTCGCTGTACTGATGACAGCAGGTGCAGTATTTACCGGCGCTGCAGCGGCCGGATTGAATACCACTGTTTCCAGTACAGCTTTCTACTACGAGAATGTGTCCGGCTCATCCGGAACATACAAGTATCTGGATAATACTCTTTTCCTTGATGGAATGCAGGTATTAGACACTGTCGCCAGTCATCCGGCAGGTACGTATGTTAACACATCTCCCGGAGATACTGTTGACGGGATTATGCTGAAAAAACTTGATGCAGAAATCACGATGTACGTACATGATGATGACGGAAATGTCATCTATTCCTGTATCGGAGGGACGGTTCCGCAGGGTGCTAAGGTTTCATTTAAAGTAAATCCGAATCTTCCGACAGCATATACTGCATCCACCCTTAATGCAGCTTTCCCTCTTGTCGGTCTTAAATTCATAGGTCCTGACGGTTCCGGAAAGAGTACATTCCTTGGAACACAGAACTACGGTGAATACAGTCCGGCCAGATGGAGTGTTCTCCCGCTTGACAGTAACTTAACAGAAGGCACCTGGACTGTGTGGGCATACTTTGTGCCTGTAGGTACTTCGGGTCTTTTTGCGTCCTATACTCCTGACGAATATTTAAACGGACAGAAGTTCACATTCACCATTGTTACATCGAAAGTATCAATGTCAGCAGAAAGTGATACTGCAAAAGTCGGAGGATATGTAACAATCACCGTCTGCGGAAAGCCGAATGATGTCTATTACCTGAAACCGAATGAGAAATACGAGGTAAATCCCGGACAGGCGAACTTTGACTACATCACTAATGAGGTAACAATCGATAAGGACGGCACAACAACCCTTACCCTTAAAGCTCTTGATTCCGGAACCTTCACCCTTCAGCTCTGCTCTGATGCCGCCATGAAAGTCGTCGAAGAAGATCTGGAACTGACATTCACCAAAGCAAAAATTACTGCAGAAGTCGAGAAGGATTCCTACTACATGGGAACTGATGTCAAGCTCATCGGAACCAACGAAGCACTGTATCCGCTCTACTATTACATTGAAGGAACCAACCTTCCGTTCAGAAAAATCGATGACGCAAATCTGAAACTTATCAAATCTTCAAAAGAGTGGGAGACGACCATCAAAGGCGATTACATCAAAGACCTGAAACTTGATACTGCAGCATATACTATCTACATCTCCTCAATCAATGCAACAAAGAAAGATGATGTAATTTCTTCATTAGGCGTCTACACCGCAGTTGGTGTCAGATTGATTCAGCCGACAGTAACCATCACATCTTCACCGGGTGTCGTTGTCCAGGGTGATAAACTCACTGTTAAAGGAGTGGCCGAGTCTGCAGCGAATGTGCAGTACTACATCTTCGGAACCAACAAATTCTACAACGGAACTGTTGATGCAGGAAAGAACGGTGCATTTACTCTCGAAAAGACCATCCTCAAAGAACAGTATGATGCAGGCCAGTACTTTGTTGTCATCCAGCACCCGATGTATGACGGTGTTTATAACATAGCCCCGGTAGAGATATCAGCAGGTGTAATGGCCATTGCTTTAAACAACACAGGTCAGGCAACAGCTGCAGATAATATCTTATTCACCCTCAACGAACGTCAGTCTTCAAACGCAGCACAGGCGCTCTGTGATGCAATTGACAGTGAAGACATCGATGATATCTGTACAAAGTTTTCCTTCATTGTAACAGCAGAAGGAACACAGATTGACCCGATTCCGTCGCAGATTATCAGAGGATACCCGCTCACCGTTTCCGGTTCGACAAATAAAGAAGACGGCGATGCCGTAATTGTTGAACTGCTGTCAACTGCATTTACGGCCGCATCAAAATATTCTGCAACAACCGCATCATTCATAACTCTGACAGCAACCCCTGATGAAAACGGAAAATGGGCTGTAACTTTCAAAACAGATGGTCTCAATCCTGATGACTACACCGTAACCGTTACTACCGGAACCGTAGTATCCAATCCGATGCCGGTTAAAATTGTAGAAGGTCCGGTTCCGACCAATTCAGTGCCGGCAGACGCAGCAACCGCTCTTCCGACAGCTGTTCCGGTAAAAACAACTGAAGCAAAGTCTCCCGGATTCGGTATTGCTGCACTTCTCCTCGGACTTGGTGCGGCAGTTCTTCTGAAGAAAAGAGCATAAACAGGAATCATTCATGAACCAGCAGAGCAAATTCCGCAAGGCAGTACTCATACTCCTTGCTGTATTCCTTGTTGCATCCTGCCTCTTTGCCGCCTCTGCAGCCGCAAAAGAGGAGGTAGTCTATGCAAATCTTGACAAAAACGGCGATGTCGAGGGTGTTTATGTCGTAAATATCTTCGGGTACAAGGAACTTCTCGAAGCAGTCGCAGCAGATCCTAAAGAGCCTGTCATTGTTGATTATGGTGATTACTCCTCGGTTAAAAACCTTGTAACAACAGAACCGATTGTCAAAACCGGTGCTGACGAATACACAATCTATCTCGAATCTCCAATTCTCGCTGACGGCAAACTCTATTATCAGGGAAATATGCGTGACCCGGTAATTCCATGGTCGATTGATGTTACCTATTTCCTCAACGGACAGGAGATATCAGCAGAAGATGCTGCCGGTGCGGCAGGTCATGTCACAGTCGTCATAAAGATTGCTGCAGACCCTGCCTACGGTCGGGATAATTATTTCTACAAAAATTATGCACTGATGGTAACGGTCCTTCTCGATGCAAACAAGTGTTTAAACATCGTTTCAAAGGATGCAACGATGGCAAACAATGGTGCTAATAAACAGCTTTCGTACACCATTCTGCCGGACAGAGACACAGAAATCATTATTGATACTGATACTGTGGACTTCTATATGGGTGAAATAAACATCAATGGAGTCAGACTCTCACTGCACATCAGTACAGATTCAATTGACATGTCTGATGTTGATGATTTAAAAGACGGTGTTAAAAAACTCACAGATACTGCATACACTCTTCTGACACTTACATCATCACACTATTCAAAAACCACGTATCTTCCTGAAGGCGGTTTGAATACCACCATCCGTTCCGAAGCACAGAAGATTGCAACAGTCACCAACGAACTGTACAACAACCTGGTCAAACTTAAAAATGAGACAAAGGATATGGATACCAAGATTACTAATAAAGTAAATGAGGTTATCGATCCGCTGAGCAAAAATCCGCAGCAGCTCAAATCCTTTGCCTCGGATAAAAACACTGATGTCGAACGTGTGCAGTTCGTAATTCACACTAAAGAAATCAAAGCAGATGAGAAATCAGATGATACGTCGGTCGGAAAAACGCCTGAAAAGGAGTTAACCTTCTTTGAACGTATTCTTGCTCTCTTCGGAATCACCCAATAATCTTTTTTTTAATTTACTTTTTTTAATTTATGTATCAAACATTTTGTACGTACAAACCTCTCTCTTACGAACATCTCTTTCTGCAGTTCCTGATGTCAGATAGAAGAGGAAGGTCTATACTGAATCTGAATGTCAGATTGGTTTATATGTAAGATATTTAGACACACGTATGTTTTTGTAAAAAAATCCGGAAATATATCTTATTCAGGAACAGACATATAACAATCGTATCTTTATGGTTAATCTCAGGGAAGGCATTGTCAAGCACAGAAAAGGCGTTGTAGCAATTGTTTTATTAATTGCTGCAATCTCTGCTGTGTTATTCACACAGGTGGGAATCAACTATAATATTGTAGATTATCTCCCGGAAGATTCACCATCGACAACTGCCCTGAACCTGATGAAGGAAGAGTACCCCGGAGGTATTCCCAACGCCAGAGTGATGGTGCATAATATCAGCATTCCTGAAGCCGTTGCTTTGAAAGAGAAGTTTGAGACTATTGAAGGGGTGACTGATGTTCTATGGATAAGCAGTGCAGTCTCTACCAATATTCCGCTGGAATATCTCGGAGAAGATGCCGTCAAGGATTACTACCGCAATGGAACGGCTCTATTTACGTTATCTGTTGAAGACAAATATGCTGCAAAGGCTGTTCATGAAATCAATGCGATGCTTGGAGAGCAGAATGTAGATATTTCCGGTATGAAGTTCGGTTCTGAGCATTCAGGTCATACCGGAGATGAGAGTCCGGTTCCGTTCGTAGGGGATGCTATTGAGACTGTCCGTTCTACAGCAAGCAATGTTGCCCAGATGGCCGGAATGACCGTGAGTATGGCATTCTCAAGCGACACCATCGAAGCAGATCTGGTAAAAGTTCTTGCTGCAGCAGTTCCGCTTGTTCTTATTGTTCTCATTCTTACTACATCATCATGGATTGAACCGGTTTTGTTCCTGTTTACGATAGGTGTCGCTGTTGTTATCAATATGGGAACCAACATCATCTTCGGTGAAATCTCCTTTATTACCCAGGGTATTGCTGCTCTTCTGCAGCTTGCAATAGCCATAGATTATGCGATTTTCCTCCTGCACCGGTTCAATGAAAACAGGAAAACCGGTATGGAGGCACAATCATGTATGGCTCTGTCAATGAAACAGGCGGCAACCTCCATCTGGGCATCGGGCATTACCGCTGCCCTCGGTTTTGTATCTCTGATGGTCATGCGTTTCCAGATAGGGCCGGATATCGGATGGGTAATGGTAAAAGGTATTTTCATCAGTCTTCTCTGTGTGTTTACTCTTCTGCCGGCTATCACCGTCTGCTGCACGAAAATTATCGAAAAGACACATCACAGATCCTTCATCCCTGATCTGCACAAACCGGTGCAGAAACTGAAGAAGTTCGGTATTCCTGCAGTAATTATCATGATGATTATCTTCGTTCCCTGTGTTATCGCAACCGAAAGCAATCATTACATTTATGCTGATGTTCTTGACGGTCCGGATACACAGGTTGGTCAGGATAAACAGGCGATTAAGGATACCTTCGGAGACTTCTCGGCAATGGTCCTGATGGTTCCGAACGGCAACTCTGCTTATGAACGGGCTATGATTCCTCAGATAGAAAATATATCCGTGGTAAATAAGATTGTATCATACAGTAAAACGGTAGGTACTGAGATTCCGCAGCAGTATCCGAATCAGGAAACCATATCAAAACTGATATCTGCGAATTATACCAGGTTTATAATTACAGTAAATACTCCTATCGAATCAGATGAAGCATTTGCAGCGGTGGAATCACTTCGTGCCATTGGTGAACAGTATTACCCCGGAAAGTGGGCACTTGCAGGCGAAATTGTAAACGGTTATGATATGCGTCAGTGTGTTCTTGAAGATGATCTGCTCGTAAATATTGTAAGTATCGGTGGAATTTTCATTGTTCTGATGCTTATCTTCAGGTCACTCTTTACACCGATAATTCTCCTGTTTGCTATTGAATCTGCAATCTGGATTAACTGCGGTATCCCGTACTTCTTAGGACAGGATATGTTCTACTTTGCCCGTATGATTATCTTTGCACTTCAGCTCGCAGCAACGGTGGATTACGGTATATTGATAGCGGACAGGTACTTTGTGTTCAGGAAGACATTGCCGAAGCATGAGGCAATAACAGAAACGATGTGCGCCTCATCGATATCGGTTCTCACATCCGCGGTGATTCTCTTCATCTGCGGTCTTGCACTGGCATTCCTTTCCTCGAATGTGCTGCTGAGTGCATTAGGTGTTCTTCTGACAAGAGGTGCACTGCTGTCCATTGTAGCGGCACTCTTTGTGGTTCCGACGCTTCTGGTGCTCTTTGATAAGCCGATTCAGAAACTCACCCTCGGCGCAAAGTTTGTAAATCCGCCTTCCTCCAAAAAGAAGGCAGGAAAAGCAGCAGGCAATGCCTGATTCAGACTGATTTAAGAGGAATATCCTCTCTTATTTTATATCCGGCTTTATCAGTGCATTTTATCATCAGATTTCCCGATTTTTCAGTGCCTGATTTCTGCTCTCATTTAATGAACACCATATCCGGGGGGCGCCCGGTTTCATTTTCAAAACACAATGATTAATAGTGATAAATCCCATACAATACCACTATTGATATCTATGTACACACCTGAGTTGATTGCAATCTTTCTGCTTCTTCTGGTGCCCCTTGCAGCCGCAGTTCTGCTGGCTGTTTTCAGGCAGCATATTGTAAGAAGCATAGTTGTAACAGCAGCTGCAGTTGTGCTGATAGTATCATCCATTTACCTTGCGATAACTGCATGGTGTACAGGAATCAGTGTTGCGGTAACATCGATTCCCTGGATATGGATGGTGCTGTTCATTGCAGAACTGATAATCGCTGCTGTTATCATAGGTCTTTCGATAAAATACAAAAAACCGCTTGCCCTTGTATTGGGACTTATTCAGTTAGGTCTTCTTATCGGGCTTGAAGTCTCCGGTATCGTGTCCGCCGGTTCGGAGATTACCTTCACACTCAATAACCTATCACTCATAATGGTGCTTATCATAGGCATCATCGGTTCTCTTATCTGCGTCTACGCCTTAGGCTACATGAAGGATTATACAGCGCATAATCCGGACATCAAAGACCGCCGCAGATATTTCTTCGTAGTTCTCTTCCTCTTCCTTACAGCGATGTTCGGCATTGTCCTCTCTGGAAATCTGCTGATGGTTTTAGCCTTCTGGGAAGTAACTACGCTTTGTTCCTTCCTCTTAATCGGATACTCAAGAACCGGAGAGGCAATTACCAATTCGTTCAGAGCTGTCTGGATGAACTTAATAGGCGGCATTGCATTCACCGCGGCCGTAATTCTTCTCTGTGCTGCCGACCCGGCAGCAGATCTGCTCTTTATTCCAAACCTTTTAGCATACGGAAATGCTGCAGCAATAACCATACCTCTGGCTCTCTTAGCACTTGCCGGAATCACCAAAGCCGCACAGCTGCCGTTTTCGACATGGCTGACTGGCGCTATGGTTGCCCCCACACCGGTTTCTGCCCTGCTTCACTCATCCACGATGGTTAAAGCCGGTGTGTTCCTCTTAATTGTCTTAGCCCCGCTCTTCCATCAGACCTGGGTCGGAATAGCTCTTGCATTCATCGGTGCATTTACCTTCCTTGCAACATCTGCTCTTGCAATCTCTCAAAGCAACGCAAAACGTGTACTCGCCTACTCAACAATCGCAAACCTCGGGTTAATCGTTGCCTGTGCCGGAATAGGAACGCCTGAAGCAATTACCGCAGCAATTCTTCTGACCATATTCCACGCAGTTGCAAAGTGCCTTCTCTTCCTGTGTGTCGGAGCTGTTGAGCACAAAATCGGCAGCCGCGACATCGAAGACATGGATGCACTTCTTATCAGACAGCCGCTCCTGGCTGTTATGATGGTTGTAGGTATTGCCGGCATGTATCTTGCACCGTTTGGTATGCTCATCTCCAAGTGGGCGGCAATCGAGGCATTCTTATCCGCACCGTTCGGTTATGTGTTTATCGCAGTGTTAGCATTCGGTTCAGCCCTTACCGTTTTCTTCTGGACAAAGTGGCTTGGAAAACTGTTCATGCGCATGGCAAAACCGTCAGCTGAAAAACCGAAACTCAATATCAGTGAAAGTCTTTCAGTAACCGTCATCGGGATTCTTACCATACTTACCGCAGCAGGATTCCCGCTGATTACCAAATACTGTATTGCACCGTTTGCAGGAGACCTCAATACCGCCGGTCTCTTTGCAGCAGACACGGTTACTATGTGCGGACTGATGTTTGCAATTCTGGTAATTCTTATCATTGCAGCCGCTGCCGGTTCAAAGTCCTGCGGCAGAATAGTAAAACCCTACTTAAACGGCAGAGCAGTCGACGGTGATGGACGTTTCCTCGGTTCACTTGGTGTGTACAAAGAACCGAAGACCTCTAACTACTATCTTGAAGAATATGTCGGCGAAAAGAAACTCTTAAAGCCGTCGCAGATAATTGCAGTCATACTCATTGTCATAATGCTTGTCTTAGGTTTCCTGGGGGTGCTGATATGAATCAGATAATATTAGCCGTAATAGGTGCAGTCGTGTTCCTTATTGCTGCCCCGTTTGTTGGCGGACTTCTTGCAGGAATTGACCGCAAACTTACGGCAAAAATGCAGAGCAGAAGAGGCCCTCCGGTTCTTCAGCCGTTCTATGATGTCTCAAAACTCTGGCATAAGGAAAAGGTCTTTGCAAATCCGGTGGAAAAAATCTTCACCGCAGCATACCTTGTCTTCATTGCGGTTTCCGGCGCTCTGCTCTTTGCAGGACTTAACATCCTCCTGGTTATCTTCTGCTTAGCGCTTGCTCACACATTCATTATCCTTGCAGCATACGCTGCAAACGCACCGTACTCGCATATAGGTGCAGAACGTGAGTTAATCTCTGTGATGGTTGCAGAACCGATTTTAATTCTTATCGGTGCAGGATTCTTCATGATTACCGGAACCTTCATGGTTTCCGAGATATTCTTTGAATCAGCCCTTCCTGCAATCTGCTATCTCCCGGGAGTCTTCCTTGCGCTTATTGCAGTGCTTACCTTAAAGCTCAGGAAATCTCCGTTTGACATCTCGACATCGCACCATGCGCATCAGGAACTGGTCAAAGGAGTTACCTCTTCTTTTGCCGGACGCACGCTTGCAAAAGTTGAGATTGCCCACTGGTATGAGACGGTAATTCTTCTCGCCTTAATCTTCCTGTTCTTCGCAGGTCAGCCGGTTATCGGATTAATTGTTGTAATTGCAGCGTTCTTCCTCGAAATTGTAATTGACAACGTCTTCCCGAGAGTTACCTGGCAGATGACGGTAAAATCCCTCTGGCTTATCACGCTTATTCTGGGTGTGATTAATATTGTTGTTGTCGGCATCTTACTTGCAGGAGGCATCATATGAGTTCATCAGCAAAATCACCCTGGCTTCTTCACTACAATGCATCAAGCTGCAACGGATGCGATATTGAAATCCTTGCAGCCTTAACACCGCTCTATGATGTTGAACGGTTCGGTATTGTAAATACCGGAAACCCTGCACACGCAGATATCTTTGTGGTAACCGGCGGTGTAAACGAGCAGAACAAAGAGGTTGTTAAAAACCTCTATGACCAGATTCCCGAGCCGAAGGTCGTTGTTGCTGTCGGCATCTGTGCATCATCAGGCGGTGTTTTCCGTGACTGCTACAACGTATCCGGCGGAATTGACACCGTAATTCCGGTTGATGTCTATGTCCCGGGATGCTCAGTCCGTCCGGAGGCCTTAATTGAAGGAATCGTTAAAGCGATAGGTGTTCTGGAAGATAAACGTGCAAAGCTGGAGGGTAAAAAATGACTGAAGATATTGAAATGAAGACGGTGTCTGAGATTGTTTCCGCAGTGGAAGAGATGAGAAATGACGGATACCGGCTGGTTGTTATAACCTGTACTCCTGCCGCAGAAGGATATGATATTACCTACTCCTTTGACAAGGAGCTGCAGAACTTCCGCCATCTCCGCTTAAACGAGGCGGAAGAAGCGGAAATCCCTTCAATTACCTCGGCGTTCCCCGGCGCATTCGTCTACGAAAATGAGATTCATGACCTCTACGGGTTCAGATTCAAGGGGCTTTCCATTGATTTCAAAGGAACGTTCATCCGCACCTCGGTCCCCTATCCGTTCAAGAAGAAACAGCCTGAGCCGACGGTTACAAAAGTGCCGAAAGAGGCAAAGCCTGCAAAGGAGGAAGAAAAATGACGGACAAACGAACGGTTATCCCCTTCGGACCGCAGCATCCGGTGCTTCCGGAACCGATTCATCTCGACCTTGTTGTTGAGGACGAGCATGTCGTAGAAGCAATCCCGTCAATCGGATATGTCCACCGCGGTCTCGAGAGTCTTGTATCAACCCGCGACTATCAGGATTTTGTCTACCTTGCAGAACGTATCTGCGGGATTTGCAGTTTCACCCACTCTTCAACATTCTGTCATGGTGTTGAAGGGCTGATGAATATCGAGATTCCGAAGCGGGCAGTCTATCTCAGGACTCTCTGGGGTGAGTACTCACGTCTTCACAGCCATCTGTTATGGCTCGGTCTCTTTGCTGATGCACTCGGATTTGAGAGTCTGTTCTACAACGCATGGAAGATTCGTGAAACCATCTTAAACGTGCTTGAGAATACCACAGGCGGCCGTGTTATCCAGAGCGTCTGCAAAGTAGGAGGTGTCCGCCGCGACATTCCGGAAGACACCTTATCATTAATGGATCTGCAGCTTGATTCCATCGAGGATGAGATTATGGAGTTAAACAAGGTCTTCCTCAATGACTATACGATGAAAAAGCGTCTCTGCGGCAAAGGAATGCTTCCAAAAGATATGGCACACCTTCTCGGCGCTGTAGGTCCTGTTGCCAGAGGCAGCGGTCTTTCTGAAGATCTGCGTATGACAGGATACCTTGCCTACGGAGATATCGGATTTAAGCCGGTTGTTTCAAACGGCTGTGACGGATACGCACGCTGCGAGGTGCGCTGCAGAGAATTGCTTCAGTCCATCGAAACAATCCGCAGAGTTATTTCAGATATGCCCGACGGAGATATTTCTGTTGCGGTGAAAGGAAACCCGGACGGGGAGTTCTTCAGCCGTTCGGAGCAGCCGAGGGGAGAGGTTGTTCACTATCTGCGCGGAAACGGTACTAAGAATCTGACACAGTTCAGAGTCAGAACACCGACGCTTACGAACGTGCCGGCGCTTGTTGAGATGCTGAAAGGCTGTGAGCTTGCTGATGTTCCGCAGATTGTTCTGACCATAGACCCCTGTATCGGATGTATGGAGCGGTGATACTATGAAGATGCTGAAAACTATTGTAAAACAGTTTGTGCACAAACCTGTTACAACAACGTTCCCTGCAGAACCTGCAAAGGTGTTTGATGCAACCCGCGGTTCGATTCTTTTTGAGCCGTCAAAGTGTACTTCATGCACCATCTGTATGAAGCGCTGCCCCTCACAGGCTATTGTTGTAGACAAGACGGCAAAGACATGGTCTATTGACCGGTTCCGCTGTGTTATCTGCGGCAGCTGCATTGATTTATGTAAGTTTGGTGTTCTTTCGATGGGAACGTCCTACTCTGCTGCGGCTACAGCAGATGAGCGCAAAGCGTCCGGTGTCGATACGTTTGAAATTACGTATGTAAAACCGGAAAAGCCGAAGAAGGAAGCGCCGAAAGAAGATGCTTCGAAGGAAGCATAATTTTTTTTGGAAACTGCAAATCTAATTTATCTATATTTTGGTTATTCGGTGTTTAGTGTGAACTAAAGTATTTTTGTAACTATTTTTACTCTATCTGAAATGCCGATGGTTGATTTTGTGAGCGGATATTGACAAAGAACGCGAATCTTCGCGAATCTCACGCAAATCGCAGCCCTATTCACCCCAGC
>DALTWQ010000108.1 GCA_029987025.1 Methanocorpusculum sp.
ACGTTCGTTGCTCCGCGTGAGATTTACAAACTGCGCGACATTCAGCGCTATGCAAAAATCAAGATTGCAAAAACACCGATTCCGACTTTAAGCGATGTTGCTGAAGTAAAGCAGCAGTCATTCCTCGAAAAAGTCCGCGAGGTTATGACCAGCGATGCAGAAGATCTTGAACGCTACCTTCCGCTCGTTGAGCAGCTTCTTGAATCCGAACCGGAATCCGGCGAAGAGGTTACCAGTATTGAAGTTGCTGCAGCACTTTTAAAGATGCATTTAGAGGACGCAAAGAGTTCTATGAGCGAAGAGATTGAAGAACTTCAGCCGCAGCCGAAGCAGAGAAGAGAACGCTCTGAAGGATATGAATCCGACCGCCGTGAGATGAGAGGTCCTGTTGAGGAAGGTACCTATGAGAACTCAGGTGCAGAGCCGGGGATGGTCCGTTTCAGAATCACTCTCGGTAAGAATCAGCAGATTCGTCCGAAGGATATCGTAGGGGCCTTTGCAGGCGAATGCGATATTCCGGGCTCATCCATCGGCAGAATTGATTTATACGGCAACTACTCCTTTGTCGAGGTTCCGCTTGAACACGCTGACAAGGTCCGCGAGACTATGAGCAAGGCAACTATCCGCAACAAAGAGCTGCAGATTACTGTTGCAACCCCGAGACCGGAACGTGAAGAAGGCGAGTCCCGCGAGAGAAGAGGCGGTGACCGCCGCAGCTATGGAAACGGCGGTGACAGACGCGGAGGATACCGCAGAGACAGCAGCCGTGACGGCGGCGACAGACGCGGCGGTTATCACAGAGATGGTGACCGCGACGGCGGCCGCGACCGCAGAGGCGGAAACCGTGATTATGACAACCGCAGGGGAGGAGACCGCCGCGGATACGGAAACAGCAGAGGTAACGACCGCGGAGGATACCGCAGAGATAATAACCGCGACGGCTACCAGAAGAGAAGTTACGGTTCCGGCAGAAATGAGCGTGAAGGCGAAGGCCGCACGTTCTACGACTAATCTTTTTTACCCGGATTTTCTCCCAAACTAATTCTGCCGAAATAGAAAGACTCATATTATGCAGGGACGTACGTATGAGCAGTGAGAAAAATATGGAACTTATCTGCAAAGAGGATAAACTTACGTTTGACGATTTGAACAGCTACATTCAGCTGTTCAGCATTATTGTCAATGAAAAGCAGGATGACGGGACCCATATTGAAATTATCGAGTACTTCAAAAATCTCAAAACCCTGACCTTCGACCGGTTCGACATCAAAGCTGTTGTCGGAGAGAACAAAGAGATTCTGCAGTACTCAAAGACGCTGAAGTATGCAATTGAACTCGGAGATGAAGATACTCCTCATATTATCATCAATGAACTTTCCGCAGGAACTGTATATCTGAACGCCGGAGATGTTGAACAGCTGTTTCCGGCACAGCAGTATGCTGCATAAGTGTCCGGGAAATCCCCTTCTTTTTTTACCGCGGGTTCTGTAACATCTTTCTCCCGGGTGCTTATAGGTCATATCTTATTTTCACGATAGCTTCATAATAATAGAATGTCAATAATATTCTGTTTCTTCTATGAAACAGGACGAAAGTCCGTCTGCGGGACGAACAATTTAATACTGTTCCTGGGAAATACACCTTCCCTGAGTATTGTTCAGAGTGCAGATTTCAGGCAGATGCATATCATCTGTCAAAACCTCAAAAATGGTGAGATTAATTATGGATTTCAACTTATCCTTACGCAGAGCAATCAAGACCGGAAATGTTGTTCTTGGAAACAACTCCGTTGAAAAGGTTGCAGCAGAAAAGAAAGCAAAACTCGTCATCGTTGCGGCAAACGCACCGGACAAAGTCCGCGCAATGCTTGCACAGGCAGCAGACCTTAAAATCTATGAGTTCGCAGGAAGTTCCCGCCAGCTCGGCAAAGAATGCGGTCGCGACCACATGATCAGCGTCCTCGCAGTTATCGACGCCGGTGATTCTGACATCTTATCCCTTGTCGAGTGAACGTATCATGTCTGAGATTACAATTTCCGAAGAAAACATGCGGATGATTGCCCAGTACGAAAATCTGACTGGTGCAGGTGCCCGCGACTGTGTTGTTGACGACAAGTTCGGAAGAATCCTTTTCGTCATCAACCCGGGAGAGATGGGTCTTGCAATCGGAAAGAAGGGCGCAAGCGTCAAAAAGGCATCTGATGCTTTCGGAAAGAAGGTCGAGGTTGTTGAGTACAACCCGGACAAAGTACAGTTCATCAGAAACTGTTTCCTTCCGGTCCAGATTCAGACTGTTACGTTTGAACCCGGAGAGGAAGAAGGAACTGAGATTGCAACAATCGAAGTTCAGCCGCAGGACCGCGGTCTTGCAATCGGAAAGGAAGGCAGAAACATCATTAAAGCAAAGAAGTTAGCACTTCGTCACTTTAATATCGCAAATGTCGAACTCACTCCGCAGGACGAAGAAGAGCCTGCAGAGGAGTAACTTCCTTTTTTTTATTCTATCGTTTTTCCTGACTCAGCAGGTCTTTTTCAACAGCATAAATCAACTCCGCGTCTGCTGTAATGAGTAATAGAAATCACAAAAAACAAGCGGGCCTGGAGGGATTCGAACCCCCGGCAT
>DALTWQ010000028.1 GCA_029987025.1 Methanocorpusculum sp.
CTTTCAGCGTGGATAAATCCATAATAATCAGCGGGAACATAGCAATAATAACCGTTGCTGCCGAGGTGATAATAATTATTAAGGCACGCTTCAGCCGCTTCAAGTAAAGCGCCTTCGCAGGAACAATACCCTCATGAATAACCTCATCAGTAATAATCACCAGCTGATCGATACCGGTACCAAGAACCGCAATCAATGCCGCAATCGCTGCTAAATCAAGCTGTTGGATAAAGACAGCAATACCTAACAGAATGACAATCTCAGAGATGTTTGTAAGAAGCATCGGAATAACAAGCAGAGGCACTCTGTAACGGAGATAAACAAGAACACCGACTGCCACAAGAGCTGCAATTGCTGCAATAACACAGATAACTTTGAAGTATCCGCCTAAGACTGCAGAAGTTGAACCGGAACCGGCAATCTGAACCTCAACCGGAAGAGCACCTGCGCGAAGATGGACCTCAAGCTCCTTTGCCTTCTCATAACCCTCATCACCGGTACCTGTTGATGCAGATAGCGTGTTTACCGGACTCTTGGCAATAGATGCAGCAAGTTCAGATGAAAGCGGCGCACTGTAAACCTGTTCTCCATCCAGATACATGTTGATGTTATGTGCATTCGGATTCCTGGTAGCGCCGGTCTTAATACATGCCTGCTGGAATGCAAGAGCACCATCATTACTCAGAGAGAATCCAACACCCCACACACCGGATGTTGTCTTTGACGGGTTCTGTACGGAAATAACCGAGTCACCGTAGAGGACATGCTCGGTCTCATCACCGGTTGTCTGGATTCTAATCTCGAAAAGACCCTGCTTTCCAACAATCTCCTGAGCCTCCTGCATGTCAACGCCTGCCATCTCAACACGGACATACTGAGCTACACCGTCCATTCCGGTTAAAATGTTTACCTTGACATCATTTGTTCCGAGACTGTTCACCTTGGACTCTAACGTACGTTTAATGGTATCAGCAGTATCTTTTCCGACACCATGCTGAGTACTTACAAACTTTCCGCCGGCAGCTTCAACTGCTGACAGCAGTTCACTCTCAGAGAACTTCTTATCAACTTCAAGTTTATTCTTATCAACAACATTAACCGTACAGTCAAGAATTGTTCCAAGTTTTTCTGCAATCTTATAGATATCAGACGTCTCTTCAATAGTTACGACATCTGCCTGGAACTCAAGCTGAATCCATGAACCGCCTTCGAGGTCAAGACCGAACTGAAGGTTGGTTCCATTATAGTTGTCAGTGAACGGAATAAATATCGCACATAAAGCAGCGACTACCAGCACCAGAGTGACAATTACTCTCGGGTCGCGGATAATGGCTGCAAAACCGTGATACTCCTTCTTTTCTTTTTTCTGTGTCGGCTGCTTCATCTCTTACCGCCTCTTTTTGCACTGTTCTTCGGCTGATTCTGCTTCTGCTTATTCTGCGGAGCCTTTCCGGACTCTTTCTCCTCGGAAGTCTGAGCCTTATCTGCATTCTTTTCAGCCTTTTCCTTCCTATACTTCGGCTGCGGGTTCTTCTTTGCAAGATAAAGACGCAGAGCGCCTGCGTTAAAAGCCCAGGTAAAGACAAAATCAGAGAGAAGACCGATTAATAAAACCGCTGAGATAGTATAGAGCGTCTGAACCTGACCAATCAGCGAGACAATAAACATAGCAAGGATTGCACAAAACGTCGTAGACGTCATGATAAAACCGGTATGGAAAGCACCGGCAAACTTCTCCTCGGAATTACCCTGCCGCTTCAGAACTTTAGTAGTCAGCAGAATGTTGCTGTCCACAGAGTATCCGATAAGCATCAGAAGGGCTGCTGTTGTTGCAAGAGAGAGCTCAATTCCTGCAATATTCATCACCGCAGCAGTGATAGTAATATCAGCAATTGCTGCGAATACGACAGTGAATGCCGGAATAACTTTTCTGAAGGCAATAAAGACAACTACTGCCATTCCGATAAATGCAACAAGAATTGCAATCATTGCCTGTGTCTGCAGTGTTGAACCGAACGACGCACCAATCTGGTTAATACCTGCATCCGGATATCCGGCAAGGATATACTCGTTAAAGGCAAGCATTGCTGCATTATCCATCGGTCCGAACTTCAGATAATAACTGCTGCCGACACCGCTGTCGATTGATTTCAGGTCGTAACCTGCAAAGTACGCTTCAACCTGTTCCTGCGTCTGGTCAGTGTGGATGGTAACTGCAGTACCGCCGGCAAAATCAATACCCGGCGCTACCGGCAGACCGCACGTAGCAAATGAGATAATTACAATAACAAGTGCAGCCGCGAAAAAGATGGCCGGAATACCCATCATCTTTTTCGGGTTGTATTTGTTAATGTCGTATTTGAATTTCATACCATTATACATATTGACATTCATAGGATATATAGAGATTTAATGAACGGTTGAAAAAGAGATTTCCAATAAAACGCATCAGAAAAAAAAGATTCGGGAAAATCCCGTTACATAAATTAATCGTGTTTGATTTCTACAGCATATTCACTGCGTGTCTTTGGCGCAGCATAGTTTAATCTGCTGTCATACTTATCACAGACAAATCCTTCCTTCGGAACCGGCTGCGGAATTTCAATGCCGCATTTACAGGTCAGAAAATAGTCAAAGAATTTGCGCTTCTCATCATACTCATATTTGTACTCGCCGCGATTGTGGCAGGTAAGACACGGAACAACCATATCTAATCCTTTTCCCGAAAAGTACATTAACTTATCTATATTATCCCCGAAGACCAATTACTATCATACACATGGCACACCCCGACCTGACAATCATCCCGCACAACCCCGGCTGTTATCTCTATCGTGACAGCAGCGGCACTATCATCTATGTCGGAAAAGCCAAAGACTTAAAGCGCCGCGTCTCATCCTACTTCCAGAAAAGAGACCATGATGCAAAAACGCGCAAACTCGTAGAGACACTCGTCTCAGTCGAATACATCATCACCAGGACCGATGAAGAAGCATACCTTCTCGAAAACACCCTCATAAAAAAATACCAGCCGAAGTTCAACATCGATCTGCGCGATGCAAAAACCTATGCATATATTGAACTCACGCATGAAGAATTTCCCTGCTTAAAAATAGCCAGATCTAAAAAAGGACAGGGTCGATTTTTCGGACCGTTTGTGTCAGCACGTGAACGGGACTACGTCTTATCCGTCGTCAAAAAAACATTTGCACTTCGTTCCTGTCAGACAATGCCGAAGCGCGCATGTCTCAGATACCACATAGGGTACTGCACAGCACCCTGTATCGGACATGTTTCCGCAGAAGAATATCAGAAACAGTGCCGGTATGCAGCAGATGTCCTCAAAGGAAACACCAAAGAACTCATCGCCGAACTGACCGCGGAAATGGAAGCACATTCTGCAAAGATGGAGTTTGAAGAGGCCATGCGGATTCGCGACTGTATTACCGCGGTTGTAAACCTCTCTGAACGGCAGTACGTTACCCGCAAATCCGAACACAATGAAGATGTAGTTGCCTGCCGTGTTTCAGATGGAACTGTTTATCTGATAGTATTCCATGTCCACAAAGGCACTCTTTCCGGAAGAGATGAGTTCATCTTCGAGTACAGTGAAGGATTCTTTGAAGAGTTCCTGCCGAGATACTATGCAGAAACAACAATCCCGCATGAAATCATCCTCGAAGAAGAACAGGACAAAGCACTCTCCCTCTACCTCGAAAGCATAGCAGGCCATAAAGTATCCATCATCTCACCGAAAGCAGGAGCTAAAAAGAAACTGCTCGAACTCGCCGGCACAAACATCGAAACAGTTCATTTCGGAAACGAACTGAAAGTCTGCGAACTTCAGAACGCTCTTCGTATGAGAACAAAACCTGAGATCATCGAATGCTTTGATATCTCACACCTCTCAGGAACAGACACGGTCGCCTCAATGGTCCAGTTCCGCAACGGAAAGCCGGATAAGAAAAACTACCGGCACTATAAAATCAAAACTGTAGAAGGCATCGATGACTTTGCATCAATGCGTGAGGTAGTCGGAAGAAGGTACAAACGCCTTATCGAAGAAGAAAAAGAACTTCCCGACCTGATAGTAATCGACGGCGGAAAAGGTCAGCTTTCCTCCGCAAAAGAGGTCTTAGACAGCCTTGACCTGGATATTCCAGTCATCTCCCTTGCAGAATCCGAAGAGGAGGTCTTTGTCCCCGGCGTTCCCTTTCCGCTCCCCTTCGGAAAAAAGACAAAGGCAAATATGTATCTTCAGGAAATCCGTGATGAAGCACACCGGTTTGCTATAACTTATAACAGACTTCTGAGAAGCAAGCGTGTTGTCGGGAAAAAGGGAAGGAACTAACCGGTAGAGCATCCGCTTGCCTGATGCCGGTTAATTCATTAAAATAAGGGAGATACTGATTTCTCAGTTGATATTATCGATGTTGTATCCCCTGCTGGTTAAAAGTTCTTTGACTCTGTCCCGGTGATTACCCTGGAGTTCAATCGAATTTTCCTTGATTGTTCCTCCGCAGGCGAGTCTTCCTTTGAGGTACTTTGACAAGTCCTCAAGGTCTATTTCATACGGATCAAGACCATCTACGACGGTAACTTCTTTTCCGTATCTTCTTTTGCTCACTTTCACACTGATACGCTGCTGCTCTTTAGCGACTTCTTCGCAGATACAGAGCTCTAAGGGTAAACCACATTTAGGGCAGATGCCACTGTTCATTGCAATATTAATCTTGAACTCGCGGATTTAAAAAAGTGTGGTTAAATTGCATCCGAAGACGCTCCGTTTTGCAGCCGGAAAGAGAAACATCGCAGATTTTTTCAAATCTGCAGCAGCCGTTGAACCATCAGCCATTAAAACATCAGCCCTTGAAATTATAGAAGTAGTTGGAAATCTTCTCATCCCTGCATGCCGCGTCCCGTTCCTTTTTTGACAAAACAATATCCCGCTCCCTGCTCTGGACAGCAGGACAGAACCGGCAGAGAGCCGAATCCTCATCATTCCAGAGATCTTTTACAGGACAGTAATACACCCCGTCATAACACTCAACCTCAAGACCGCCCGGAAACGGCATCCCGACAGGATGCGGTGGAATCTCTTCAATAAACATCGCAAATGCGGCTATGAGGTACTTAAGACCGGAAAGCCGCCCGTTGTCCTTTGAAGACTCCTTCTTCGCAAAAGATGCATACTCGTGCCAGAGTATGGAAAGACGCTCCTTTTCATGAATCTTGTCAAGAACCGCAGTTGAAAGACGGTTGTACCCTTCCGTAATCTGAATCCGCGCGAACCGTTCAAGACGCCTGCGGTACTCTGCCGGAAGATGCTTAATCTTTGCATCATAGTGCACCATCATTATATCAAGGTCGTCGGATGTATATTTCTGTGCAGATATTTGAAGAGCTGACAACAACTCCCCTTTCGTCCTCTGACGCTGAAGATATGACCAGTCAGCCGCATAGTCTGCATCTTTATCAATCCGGTTCCAGAAACGCATACAGATACTATTGATGTTAGTACGCCCGTTATAAGAGACTTGCGCACGCAAAAGAGAAATTAAGATAGGAAATCAGAACAAACAATATTACAATAATGATTGTCGAAATACTGACAACTATAGGAATGGTATTTCTCTGGGCACTCTGGATAATGCTTCCCGCATACATCCCGAACCCTGCCGCAGCACTTTTAGGCGGCGGAACTCCGATTGATTTCGGAAAATGCGCCAAAGATGGAAGACGAATCTTCGGAGACGGTAAAACATGGCGCGGACTTTTCGGCGGAGTCATTGTAGGAATTATCTTCGGCGGAATCCAGATATGGGCACGCTGGTTTTTCCACCTCGATTTCCTGCCGGAACAGACTTGGATTACCGTAATATGTCTCTCTGTCGGAGCACTCTTAGGAGACCTGATTAAAAGCTACTTCAAACGCAGATTAGGAAAAGACCGCGGAGCAAAATGGCCGATTGCAGATATGTATGACATGGTCATAGGTTCCCTCGGTCTGATGACCATTGTTCTTCTCATCACCGGAAACATCAGCTGGTTCCAGACCGTATTCAGCACATTTGCAAACGGCATTGTCCTTGATATCGGATGGGGCTGGGCACTCGCCGCAGTACTTATTGCAATATTCATTCTGTCCCCGCTCATGCATCGCAGTGCAAACATCATCGGATATATGTTTAAATTAAAAGACGTACCCTGGTGACAGGAGTACAAACCATCTATTTTTAAAAATAATTCAAAACAGAATTTGAAAAAAATATTATGAACCCTCACAGCGGGTATCATATTTGTCATTCAGCACATTTTCCTCGACAATCCTGCCTTCTTCAACGATAACGTCAGGCCAGATACGGGTTCCTGAGTGGACCGTAATACCGCCGCGAAGAACACAGCGCGGACCGATAACCGTGTTGTGTTCAATGGAACAGTTGTCTCCGATAGTGGTGTTGATATCTACTATCGAACCGGAAATCGTAGAGTTTGCACCGATAACTGCTCCGTTGTAAATTGAGGAGGAGAATATTTTTGCATTGTTCTTCACAATACAGTTGTCCCCGATACTGGTGTACGGACCGATTAAAACATTTTCTCCGATAACAACCCCGTTTCCGAAAAGAACCGGACCGACAACACGGCTTCCTGCACCGAGAGTAATACCATCACCGAAAGAAACAGGACCTGTAACCTGCGCATCCTTGATATTAACACTTCCAAGCATACTGGACGAGATATTCTCCTGCAACTTCCACTTTTCAGCAGCACGAAGCATGGCAGGATTTCCGACATCCGTCCAGTTTCCGTGGGCAAGCCAGCCGTTAATCTGAAGACCGCGCTGCATCATAAGCGGGAACAAATCCTTTGCAAAGTCAAACTTAGTGTTTTCTGGAATCATCTGGAAAATAACCGGGTCGCAGACATAAATACCCGTACTTGCAAGATTCGAGAAAATCTCTCCGGGGTGCGGTTTTTCCTTGAAACGGTGAATACGAAGGTTTGCATCAAGTTCTGCAATACCGAACTCACGCGGATCTTCAATACTCATAAGACCGATAGAAACCACAGCAGATGAGTTCATGTGGGCACGGTAGAACTCAAGGAGATTTAAATCAGTCATATGGTCGCCGCCTACAACAAGGAACGGCGCATCTTCAAGATACTTCTGCGCATTCTTAACAGAACCGGCAGTGCCAAGTTTCGTCTCCTCAGAGACATAGGTAATATTTGCGCCGTAAAGAGAACCGTCTCCCAGGGCTTTCTGAATATCATCACCAAGATATCCGATAGTTATTACAATATCAGTAAATCCGAGGTTTGCAAGGTGCCTTACCAGATGCTCAATCGAGGGACGATTGGCAATCGGAATACACGGTTTCGGGCGTTCGAAGGTTAAGGGGCGAAGCCGTGTCCCCTCTCCACCACACATAATACAGGCTTTCATAGTTAGTATCTATTGTTTAAATCTGAAAGATTATCTTTTTTCCTCTAAGAACATTATCTTCTTCTAAGTTCATCCTGCTCAACCAGAAACTCAGCGAGCAGACGCGGGATAGGAGCTGTCATACAATGCCAGTTCGGTGTACCGTTGACCTCAAGGCAGGTATATCCGCCGTCTTCAAGCGGAAGAAGATCAACACCGCAATAGTCGGCTTCAACAGCCCGTGCAGCAGCTTCTGCCGCTTCTGCCATCTCCTTCGGAATCTCAATAGCAGTGCCGCAACCACCCTGATGAATATTGTGCGTTAAGTGGTCAGACACACGCTGAATGGCTCCGACTGCTTTGTTTCCGATAACAAAGATACGGAAATCCCTGTCATTTTTCACATACTCCTGCACATAATACGGCGGCTCTTCAGTGATTTCATCAACTGACTTAAACATGTAGATGCCGTTCCCGTCAAAACCGTAAACCGGCTTGTAAACTGCACGGCCGCCGTGAGCATCTGCAAACTTCTGCACAACTGCCTTGTCATTTGTAAAGCAGGTTGCAGGACTTGGAGCTCCGATGTTAAATAGACGGGCTGTTGTTACCACCTTGCTTGCACAGGTTGCAATGGCTTTCGTGGAATTAATCACACGGTTCTCCATCTCAAGAGCCTGAAGAAGTTCAAACTGCACACCATCCTGTTTGATGCCGCATGCCCAGATAACAGCATCCTCAACAGGAAGATTAAACGGATCTACAGAAGATAAGTCAAGAACCTTGTATGACTCACCCATCTTTGTTAATGCATCCATCACCATAGCAGTAGAATTATCTGTTTTGGTGTCCGTCGGTTTCGGAATAATATAAATCATAATTACCATTCTCTTTGACGCAGAGAGGGATAAGTGTTCGTATGATGCTGCCGCATATCCCGAAAATCACGCCGTTTTCAGGCAGAATCATCCCTATAGATTAGATGACTCTATATGAGAGTAAAGCATATACTATACAGATTATCGTGACCTTCAAAGTACTTGTCTCCGACCCCCTCGCAGTTGAGGGTGTCGCCATCCTTAAAAACTTCTGCGAAGTCGATGAAAAGACTGACCTCTCGGAAGATGAACTGGTAAAGATTATCGGCAACTATGATGCACTGCTTGTCCGCTCCGGAACCCAGGTTACTGCCAGAATTATCGAAGCAGCAGACAAGATGAAATACATCGGACGCGCAGGTGTAGGCGTTGACAATATTGATACAGATGCAGCAACAAAGAAAGGAATCATCGTTTCAAACGCACCTGAAGGAAATACGCTCGCCGCAACAGAACACACCATCGGTATGATGATGGCCTTGGCCCGCAACATCCCGCAGGCAACCGCCTCCTTAAAGAAAGGAGAGTGGAAACGCTCAAAGTTCATGGGCAACGAAATGAACGGCAAAGTCCTCGGTGTTGTCGGATTCGGCAGAATCGGACGTGAAGTTGCAAAACGTGCACAGGCACTTGCAATGACTGTTATCGCCTACGACCCGTTCATCCCGGCAGAAGTAGGGGCAGCTATGGGTGTTGAGATGATGTCTGTTGCAGAACTTTTCACCAAAGCAGATGTAATTACCGTTCACACCCCGCTTATCCCCTCAACCACCCACATGGTCAATGCAGAATCCATCAAGACCATGAAAGACGGTGTGCGCATCATCAACTGTGCAAGAGGAGGCATTATCGACGAGAAAGCACTCTACGATGCACTTGTCTCCGGCAAAGTTGCAGGAGCTGCCCTTGATGTCTTTGAGATAGAACCGCCGACAGACTCACCGCTCCTTAAACTTGACAATGTAATTGTTACCCCGCACCTTGGTGCATCCACCGTTGAAGCACAGAAGAACGTTGCAATTTCTGTTGCACACCAGTGCATTGATGTGTTACAGGGCGGCTCTGCAAAGAGCGCTGTAAACGCACCGCTTGTAGCGCCCGAACTGCGCGCAAAAGTTGACGCATACGCAGAACTTGCAGAAAAGATGGGACTTCTTGCAACCCAGATTGCAGACGCACCGATTACTGAAGCAGAATTCGCATACTTAGGTGAGGCTGCAGACTTAAAGCAGAACCTCAAATACGTCACCCGCCTCGGTGTCAAAGGACTCTTATCCAGCATCCTTCACGAACCGATTAACATTGTAAACGCTGAGTTCGTTGCAAAGGAACGCGGCATGAACATTGTGGAAAAGACCTCCGGCGAAGCAGGAGAATACAAGTCCCTGATTACCTTAACCGTCACTACTAAAGGAGGTCAGAACAAAATCTCCGGCATGGTTTCCAAAGAGAACGGTGCACGCATCATCTCCATCGGCAAATACAAGACCGACCTCAAAGCAGCAGGAAACATCATTCTTGCAGACCACGTCAACCGCCCGGGCATCATCGGTATTGTCGGAACCATTCTCGGTAAAAACAATGTCAACATCTCCAGCATGCAGGTCGGAGGTGCTGACGTCGGAACAGACTCACTGATGATTCTCGCTGTTGACACCATCGTAACCCCGGATGTTATGAAACAGGTCGCAGGAGCAGACGGCATTACCTCTGCAAAGTTTGTACAGTTATAAGAATAAAAAAAATACAACTTTTTTTGGAGTAATACCCCATCAATAAAGAGTTTTAATTGAAAATCAAAAGAGTGTATTTACTCTTTTCTTCGCTCTTTCTGATAAATCTCCCCGTTCTTTGCAACCCAGAGCTCAGCAGATTCTGCAGCCTCTGACACAAGCGCCTCAACATCCAGTTTGGATTCCTCAGCAGAAATCAACTCACAATCAGACCTGGTTGCAGGTTTTATCGGAACAGCCCTGCAGGACGTGTCCCCTGCAGACTCATGAAATGTTCCGATACGCCGTGAAATAGCAACAATCTCTTCCTTATCATACGTCAGAAGCGGACGTAATACCGGTAAATCTGATGAAGCAGTAATCACCCGCATATTCTGAAGCGTCTGACTTGCAACCTGCCCGATATTTTCTCCTGTGACAACCGCCTCCAGCCGGTTCTTCTTTGCAATATACTCTGCAGCTCTAATCATAAACCGCTTACAGAAAAGACAGGTATAATGGCGGTCGCAGTGCTCACGCATTGCCGAAAGGAACGGCTCGACATTAACAATCCAGAGTGGAAACGCACGCCCCGGGCACCAGAGAGATAAAAGTCTGGCATTATCCTTCGCCAGATTCTTCGAAGCACTGCCGGCAAAACTTCCCGAATCTGCAAACACCCCGCTCATAGTAACCCCGCGGCGCATCATAAGCCATGCAGCAACCGGAGAGTCAATACCTGCAGAAAGCAGAACCGCAGCACGACCGGCAGTTCCGAGCGGAAGACCGCCCTGCCCTGCAATACGTTCATCATAGACAATACCGCCGAACTCACGTGCCTCAACAAAAATCTCGTACTCGGGATTATCAAGGTCAACAACAAAATCCGGAATCTCATCCCATATTCTGTCAGCAACAAACGCGGCAAGCTGCTGACTGGTAAACCCTTCAACAAACTGCCGGCGCGCACGAACTGCAAAACGCATCCCAGCACGGAGATGCTCTTTAGCAAGAGATACAGCAGCTGCTGCAATCGACTCAGGAGTGTTTTCCGAAAGAAGACACTTTGAAACATCAACAGCACCAAACACCCTCGAAACAACAGCCGCAATCTTATCTGCATCCCCATAAATAAGAATCCTTCCGCGGAAGACCTCGATTTTGCCCGGAACTTCTGCGGCTTCTAAGGCAGACTTCAGATTTGTTATCAGCGTTTTTATGAACTGACGTTTTACCGGCTCCGACTTAAGCCACAGCTCGCCGACACGAATCATTACTGCTTCTTTATCCATTCTGCACCTCCGCAGACGTATTTTTCAACGGACACGTTTTCTATCCCTATGATTGTTAGTTTCTCTTCAAAAAACTTTGCTGAATACCGTGAAACATCATCCGTTTCAACAACGGCTTCGTGCATATTTTTCAGACGGACACGAAGAATACCTGACACGCCCGCATCCCGCAGAATACCCTCAGCACGTTCAACAAGCGACAGCAGTTCTTTCGTAAGCGGCGTTCCGTAAGGAATCCGCGTTGCAAGACATGCCGAAGGCGGCGGTATCGGAATCCCGAAAGACGCTGCTGCATCACAAATATCCTTTTTTGAGACCGAAAGAAGCGGACTTTTTACACCTGCCTCCTGCAGTGCTGAAAGACCCGGACGGATGCCGTCATCCGCATTTGTCCCTTCAAATACTGCAGACAATCCAAGCTCTTCTGCACATGCCATAAGTGTTTCAGCCATCCGTCTTTTACAGAGATAACAGCGGCTTTCCTGATTCTTCATAATCTTTGAATCATCAAGCAGAGAAATGCGCAGAAGATGAAACGGAACATCTTCACGCTTTGCCGCCGCTTCTGCAGCACGAATATCCGACTCTGCGGTAAACTCAGAGACCACACATGCCGCATCTACGCGGATACCTGCCTCCATTGCCAGATGAAGAAGAACCGAACTGTCAACACCGCCGGAGAGTGCAATGAGTGCCGATGAAACACCGCCGAAATCTGCGTTCATCTAAGTTTATCCCTCATCTTCCGGATGGATGAAGACGTTTTATAGAAAAATTCCGCAAGGAACGATGCAAACTCTTCACTCCAGACCGACTCACCCGTGTGGACCTCATACCCTTCTTCAAGTGAAAGCCGGACATGTTTTCCAAGAGACCCTGATAAAACCTTCTTTGTATCATTGAGGAAATCAGATGCACACACATACTTTCTCGGAACCTCAGTGTACCATCTGCCGTCAGAAATCCACGGACCTGCAAACCCGTTCTCTTCGGCATACTTTGCGGTAAACTTCTCAGCGTTTTCTAAAACCCACACCGGAGGCCCTTCCCGAATAGAAAACGCAGGAAGAGAGTCAGCGGAAAGTTCAAACAGAAGAATAGAGTTCTCTTTTCCCATCGAAAGGCCGGAACGAAGAACTGTAAACTCCGCTTCATTCAGCATAGAGGATATCGAATCCTCCGTCTTTCTAAGCTGCGGAACAACCGTCTCCTCGATGAAATCAGGAGTCTTAAAAACCATTGAGAGAAGTGCTGTTTTACGCTTTTTCAAAATACTGCAGAACTCATCACGGGAAAAAGTCTGTTTCGGCTCAGGCGTGAAATACTGCATTGACGGATGCTGCAGATAGTCATGAGCCAAAACGATGAACCCGGCAAATTTTGTCATTGTAACAGCAGCTGCAACATTGCGGTCTTTGTCAGTCGGGTCTATCACTACAAAGGGTTCTGAGAAAAGTTTTGCTGCAGCCTTTTTATCAGAATAATATCCCTCGATATCAATTACCGTATGCGGACGAAATGCGGCGGCTGCTTCCAGCACGCCGGAAAATCCGCCGAAAGCAAGCGTTAAGAGTTCACAAAGATATCCGGAAAAACCTCCCGTCATATGGTTAGACCCGTAAACTCCTCCTGCTTTGCAGAACTGCTTGAGAAGAAGAACATCCTCACGCAGCGGCGCTATTTTATCCATCAGATACCGAGTATGAAACGGCGTGCGGTCGACAGCACATTTCATTTCGGCAGTCGAACTTACCAGATAGCAGGGAACCAGATCAACATCAAACCCGTCGATTACTGCATTCAGATACGGATGCTCCGCATACATCTCTTCTG
The DNA here is from genome assembly GCA_029987025.1 of Methanocorpusculum sp. Taxonomy (GTDB): domain Archaea; phylum Halobacteriota; class Methanomicrobia; order Methanomicrobiales; family Methanocorpusculaceae; genus Methanocorpusculum. Next base: position 13,145 of record DALTWQ010000028.1, read on the forward strand.
CTGTTCCGGAGAAGCGTTCTACAACAGCATATGCACAGGCAAGCCCTTTTTCACGCAGTTCTTCACGGGAAAGTTCCGGCGGAAACTGCATGAAAATATCAATATCTTTATCCCCCCGGACCCAGGTCCCGCGGGCAACAGAACCTGTCATCATCGCAGGAACACCTGCCGCGTCAGCCACTGCCGAAACAAGTTTTCTCCCCATCTCTGCAGCTGCATCCTCCTCCTCCTTTGAAGGAAGAATTGTCTTCAGAACCGCTGTTTCGTATTCGTTTCTCATAACTCTATCCGGTAAATTGTACTATATATTGGTCCTTTAGGGGTTAAAACACTCTTCTTTATGAGAAGTTCATGAATATCGCAGCTCCCGAACTCACAGTCTTTTAACTCTGCAGTTTTCTGTCCCAGAAGCGGAGATGGTTCTTTAACGCGGGCCATAGTGATATGCGGAGAAAACGGTTTATCCTCGCGGGAAAACCCGAGCCGCGACAGGCGCTTATCTATTTCTGCGGCAAGATTTGCTGACGCTCCGCAGTCATGCACCTCTGTTTTAATCACACGCACCGGCCGGCCGAAAGTACTCACCTTCGAAGCAGTCAGAGTATAGCCGGGCTGCACACTGCCGATACCGGCAAGAGCCGTCTGAATTTTTGCAAGAGAAGACTCGGGAATCTCTCCCAGAAATTTCAGCGTGATATGCATCAGATCTGCAGAAACCAAAGACAGTCTTCCTGCACCGGTCAGTGCGGTACCCGCTTCTGCGATATTCTTCCGTATTTCTGCAGAAGGTTCAACTGCAATAAAAACCCGGACCAAGTTATATTTCACCTGAGAATATTATTTGACCGTAATCCTATAGGATTTTTGCGGAAGATGAAATGATAAAAACAATCAAAAAAGAAATAACATCCAAAACAGAAAAGGGGTAAAACCCCTTTCTGCAGTAATTAATACTCCATTCTTAAGTTTAGATAAGCTTGTCAATCGGACCGTCGGTAACTCCCGGAGTTCCGCCGAAGTCCTTGAATGCTTCTGCTAAGACAATATCACAGAATGCGGATGCAGTTGCTGCGCCTTCCATGTTCTCAATCGGACCGTACATGATAAGGTCTGCAC
>DALTWQ010000109.1 GCA_029987025.1 Methanocorpusculum sp.
AAAGAACGCGAATCTTCGCGAATCTCACGCAAATCGCAGCCCTATTCACCCCAGCTGTTACCCGCTTATCGCGGGGCTGGGGCGGGCTGCTGAGGGGCATTATCTCCACGGAGAGATAGAATTAAACCATTCCAGCGAGCCGCCCGTGCCCGCGATAAGCGGGATAAGCACGGGTGTAAAGGCTCGCGATTTGCGTGAGATTCGCGAAGATTCGCGTTCTTTTGGGAAATACGCACCGGCCAAAATCAACCGTTTTATTTTTGATAACAGATGAAAAAAATAGTTACAAAAATACTTTAGTTCACACAAAACATCGAAGAGCCATTTTTAAAAAGTACTACAAAAAAGAAAACAGAGATTGTCTGTTTTACTTCACCGTGCATGCTGCACCGCAGGGTTCTTCCTTCGTATCAGGCGTTACCACACGGTACGCGTGAGCCAGAACTGATGAGTTCGAAAGAAGACCTGCGATTAACACCGTCTCTAAAATCTCCTCTTTGGAGATTCCCATCTTCTGTGCGACATGCATATGATACGAAGTACAGTGGTCGCAGCGAAGCGCAGCCCCTACAGCCAGACTGATGAGTTCAACCGTCTTCGGCGACAGCGCCCCGAGAGAATTTACCGCATGTTTATACATCATGTGAGATAGAAGAGCTTCCGGGCAGTCCTCAAGTTTTTTGTAGATAAGAGGGGCTGAACCGTACTCTTTTTCCACATTCTTAAGCCATGCTGCCGCTGTTTTTTCCGCACCGTTTTCTTCAATCTCACGGATTGCCTTTTCGAAGTTAATCTCAGTATCAGTTTCTGCCATGATTCTTAGACCACGATATTTGTTTCCGAAAGCGGTCTGATGCGGATTAAGATGTAGTCACGCATTCTGGACTTTTTAACATCGCAGATATCTCCAACCTTAATTCCTGTTTCGATTTCCAGATTTCTGATGAGGTCTGCATACTCTCCGTACGGGAGTTTAATTCTCAGACCGTTTAGCTGAACTGCAACCGGCGCAGGAGCTAAAATCTCCTCGATTTCCGGAATCTTCTGCTGCAGGAACGCCTGAAGACGTGCCGGGTTTACTGAAAGCGGGTCAAGCGCCAGTTCCTTTCTTCTGGCGTCAATTACCTTTTCAACCTCTTCAATGACCGCATCAAGACGGGAGATATCAGCTTCCGTCTGGGTTCTGTGCATGAACCGTCCGAGATTTCCGACATACCCTTCCACCGGCGGGTCGGTAACCGCTTCCAGAACTTCGCGGGAAGGGCCGCCGGTTAAAATAATCGGAACATTGATTCCTGAGCGCAGTTTCGGGAACTTTGTTCCTATACAGGATGCAAAATTACCTAAAACAAAAATAGCTGCATCGTGCTCGTTAATCAGGTCGCGCTCCTCATCATTCATCTGGGAAATTCTGCGTCCGAATCCGCGGGCCATGCCGAGCATGTTGGACTTCGAACCGTGCGACCTGAGATACTCTGCAACATCACAGGCAGAGTGCGGCAGGTGGTGAATCTCAAGACTGGGAATCACAACTGCAATCTCAGTTCCGACAAGCGGTGTGCTGGAGACCTCACCTGCAAGAGGGCGGGAGAATTCACGAAGGCGTTCGATATCTTCTGCCGGCATTAAAATCTGCAGAATAACCTCGGATGCAATATTGTGACGCTGAACAATAAATCCCCCGAGGTCTTCGATATAGTCGATGACCTCATCTAACTGATAAAGACCTCCTTTGTAGGTGACCGGAACAAGTGTCATACCAACGCCTCCTCAATCTCTTTAAATCCGCGGGATATAATCTCATTTGCGGTCTTTTCCGGCAGAGAATTTTCTGATGCGGCGTAGGAGAAACGGTTCTTTCCGTAGTTCTCGCGGCGGACTTTGAATCCCTCCGGTGCGATGACCTGAATTGCGTAGATTAAATCCTTAAAGAGAGACTCTGCAGGGTCGGTTACAACCCAGTCCTTCAGATCTTTCGGAATGGTGACACCGCTGATAATTACCGTGAAACGGTCAGGCTGGTCAACATTGTCATGTCCTAATCTGTCCCAGAGCATTTTAAGCATCGCTGCAAGGTAGGTTTCAGAACCGACTGCGATAGTTGCTTTTTTCTCTTCCTCGATTAAGACATTGCCCACATCAGATACCGTAATTGCCGTACGCGGCGGACGGATAACGCCTGCTGCTGCAAAAAGCGGTGCTGCCGGGTCGATATAGATATAGAGCCCTTCGACGATGGATAAGAGATTGTGGTCCTGCAATACAGCTGTTGCAATCTCTTCATACTTCTTTCCGCCGTCTTCGGTACATTCAACGTGGAGATAATCGAGTCCGCTCATTTACGCCCCTTTTTCTGCGCCCGCTTCTTTTCCACGAAGCCGGATGCGATAAGTGCTGCACCGACAGCTCCAATGTATTGAGAGTGATGCGGAACAACAACTTCCGTCTTCAGCATGCGGCCCATGGCTCTGACCAGTCCCTGAATCAGAGAGGAACCTCCAACCATGATGACCGGCTCTTTAATATCGACTTCCTGCAGCTGCTGCTCATAGACCTGCTGGGCAACCGAGTGACAGG
>DALTWQ010000110.1 GCA_029987025.1 Methanocorpusculum sp.
CCGCCGAAAAAACAAAACATACAACAGAACATAATACTACTAAAATCCATAGATATACTTAGGAAAATAAACGATGAAACTCACCATATACACAGACGGAGCAGCACGGGGAAATCCCGGAAAAGCAGCTGCAGCGTGGCTCATACTTGAAAACACAGATGTACTGGAAGCAGATTCACGCGCACTCGGAGTATGTACAAACAACACTGCAGAATACAGTGCCTTAATCTCCGCGCTGAAAGCTGCAAAAAAATACTGCGCGCCGCGCGAAACAGAACTTGAAGTCGTATCCGACAGTGAACTGATGATAAAACAGATGCGCAGTGAATACACTGTCCGCGCAGACGCGCTCAAACCGCTTTATGCAGAAGCACAGACTCTTGCAGAGTCATACGCCAAAGTAACATACAGAAATGTTCCGCGCGAAAATCCCTACATCTCATCGTGCGACTGGATGTGCAACCAGACACTCGACCTTGAGCAGAATGAAATAACTCCGCGAGAATCAGAACCTGAAATTATCTGCAGACCAATAGGATATGTTTCATCCCCGTTCAAAACACTGAAAGAATCTCCAAACTGGGGAAGAGAGACAGCAGAGACAAGTATTATTTCCATAAAACCGGAATACAAAGATGCACTCGAGGGCCTTCACGCAGGTGATAATATATTTGTTCTCTGCTGGTTCCATTTATCAGACCGCAGCATTCTCAAAGTACATCCGCGCGGAGATAAGACACGAAAACCCCGCGGCGTATTTTCTACCCGTTCGCCCGTACGCCCGAATCCGATTTCATTGACATTAGCAGCTCTGGAAAAAATCAGCGGCACTGAACTTACCGTCTCCGGACTTGAAGCAGTCGACGGCACACCGGTACTTGACATCAAACCATATTACTCAGATTCTGACAGACCCTAACCTTCTTTTTAATACAGAGTAACTACAATTAATAATCTTAATGGATATTCGAGTATCCCGGATTATATTCGGACTTTGTGCGGCAATCCTCTTATGTATATCGCCGTATATCAGTCCCGTCATCACCGGTGTACTCGGCATAGTATTTGCCGCCTTTATGTATTTCGGCGCAAAGGTCAGATACTTTTCAATCGCGGTTGCAGTCCTCGGCCTTCTGTATGCAATTTCATTTGTTCCGCTCCTTGCCTTCATAGGCCCGCTTGTTATGATTCTTGCCGGTGAAGGAGTGCGTGTCTTATTCAAAAAAGCAGGACACGACATTCTCTTCTTCGGTATAGGATCTACTGCAGCACTGGTTTTCACCATGCTTTACATCGGAGAAACCGATCCGTTAATTGGAGCATTAGGAGAAATTGTTCTTCTGATGCTGAGAAGTATTCTTACCAGCAGAAACGATGGTTCGATGATAAGTTATCTCGGCGTGGCCATGACAATTACTCTGTTCATGGACCTTGAGTTCCTGGTTGATTTCAGGCTGCTGGCGCTTGCTATTCTTTTATGCGCCGCATTCGGATACTTTGCCTACCGTGCAAAAACCATCGACATGAGCGGACTCTTCTCCCTGATTCTTTTCGGCGTGATTCTTATTGTATTCACGGGAGGATTTCTCTGGTTCTTCATTGTCCTTGCTTTCTTTATTATTGGCTCAGTCTTTACCAAGTTTAAGTATGCAAAGAAAAAAGAGATGGGCGTTGCACAGAAAAAAAGCGGAAGACGCGGCTACAAAAATGCATTTGCAAATGCAGGTATCGCAATTATCTCCTGTATCCTCTTCGGCATTACGAAAGAGCCAATATTTGCAGTGACCTTCCTCGGCTCTGTTGCAACGGCAACGGCAGACACGCTCGCAAGCGAGATTGGAGTTGTTGCGGGCGGAAAACCGCGCATGATAACCACAATGAAACCATGTGAGCCCGGGGAAAACGGAGGAGTCACTCTTGCAGGAGAACTTGCCTGTCTCGGAGGCTCCATCCTCATCTCCGTGCTCGGATTTGCTTTCGGCATTGTTCCGCTCTGGGGTGCAGCTGCTGCCTGCATCTCCGGAATTCTCGGTACAAATATAGACAGTTTAATCGGAGCTCTTTTCGAAAACAAAGGATACTTCGGAAATGCAGGAACAAACCTTCTTGCAACATTATCCGGCGGATTAGCTGCGGCAGGAATATTTGCACTGCTGAATCTTATCTGATTATTTTACTGAAATAAAAATCACGAAAATACACACTGCTGTTTTAGAGAATACATTGTACTGCGGCAGCTGATTCAAAAAAACAGACAAACAAACAATTTTAAAAATTACAAAAACACAAAATCGAAAACCGGGTTTTGGGGATGAACCCCATCTACCTGTTTAGTTTTCGAGAACAATCTCGATGCTGATATCTTTTGGAACCTGAATCCGCATCAGCTGTCTGAGTGCACGCTCATCGGCGTCAAGGTCGATTAAACGCTTGTGCACTCTCATCTGCCAGCGGTCCCAAGTTGCAGTACCTTCTCCATCCGGGGATTTCCGGATTGGTACAACAAGTCTCTTGGTCGGCAGCGGGATAGGTCCAGCCATATTTACACCGGTACGCTCTG
>DALTWQ010000029.1 GCA_029987025.1 Methanocorpusculum sp.
AAGCCGCGAGCGAAGCGAGCATCCGTGTGTCATCCGTGTCATCCGTGTCTGGGGAGAGCATACACACTGACAAGGACGTAATCCGTGTCTGGGGAGAGCCTACGCACTGTAACTATGTAATCTACACCTTAGTAAAGTACCTGCACGCTGAAAAACTTTAGTTCACATAAAATATCGAAGAGCCAAAAAAAAGGAGTTATGCGGATAACTCCGCAACTCCGTTTTAGAATAACGGAAGTTTCTTTTCTGCGAATACTGCGACTGCGAGATAAAGGGCAATGAGTCCCGGAATCAGGTTTAAGATTGCCTGCAGGGTGCCGAATGCAAAGTTTCCGGTGATAAGGACTGAAACGAATGCAGTAAGTCCGTAGATGATGAACATAAGTCCCGGAAGGAGTCTGGATTCCTCACGCAGGAAGGCAAAGATTCCAAGAACGATGAACATTGCGCCAATAATCATAATCAGAACTCCGGATACGTAGAGACTGAGGCTTATGAGTACTCCTGTAAGTATGAAAAGAATCGGGGTAAACCGCATTTTTGCAGCGGCAAAGAGCAGGATTCCTGTTAATACCAGAAGGATGGAGGCAACTGCGGAAAGTGCCTGTACTGCTGCAAGCGGGATGACTGCTTCGGATAAGAAGTAGTATGCTGTCCATGCACCGCAGGTTAATGCGAAGAGAAGGTATCCGAGAACCGAGCCGCTTCTCTTGAAGTCGGTTTCATCATCAGATTTGAGCAGTTTTCCGCCCGGGATTTTTGCTCTTTCAGATACTGATGCGAATGCGTACCAGAGTGAGAGGACTGCAAGGATAATGTCGCAGGCAATTCCTGCTGTGCTGAAGAAGATGGTTTGTACAATCGGAAGAATTCCTAAGAAGAGCGGGATTAAGAAAATCAGGTATTTCTTTCTGTCGCCTGCGGTCAGTAAGATGAGCGCAAAGATAATCAGACAGATTCCGGTAACAGCAGATATTCCCGGGGCGAAGAAGAGAACCAGTACAAACATTCCTGTCAGAAGGAAGGTTACTGCGGTAAATCCGCGGCTGCCGATTGCGGCGAGGAGGATTCCGATGATAATCAGGGAGATTCCAATAACTGCATTTACGAATGCGAACGTCTCAGTAAAGAGCGAGGGTTCAAAGTGCGTAGGGATAAATAACAGTGCACAGACTGCAAGGATAAAAAATCCGGCAGCAGTCAGGTAGTTTCGTGCCTCATGTTTTGCAAATTCGTCCATATGAATACTCATTGCATATATGAAGAGATAAAGATTAGTTTCTTAGATGCACTTTTTATCTTAAGATACCGTAAAGGACAAACTCATATTTCATTATGACTAATATATACAGTACTCATGAAATCAGAAACAAAAATAATAACCTGTCCGCGCTGCGGAACACGGCAGGAGTTTGTGATGTTTCCGACTATAAACGGTGCAAACCATGACCTGCGGGAAAAGTTCCTTGACGGAAGTCTTACCACTCTTACCTGCTCCCAGTGCGGGTTTTCAGGCGTTGTCGAGTACCCGTTGGTGTTCCACGACATCGAAGATAAGTTTTCGGTTTATTTCGAGCCGGACACCGACACTCGTGCCTCCGGGTTATCCCATATGCTTCCGGCACATCTTGAAGGCGAGTTCAGACTCCGTCTCGTTCATACGCAGGATGATCTCCGCGAAAAAATCTATATCTTCCGTGACAAACTTGATGACAGGATTGTTGAACTGGTAAAGGATGCGATTCTCAAAGAGATGGAGATGAAAAAGGAGGAGAAACTTCCTGATGCACTCTACTATGCAGAAGACCGGTTCGCCTGCGAAGGAAGAAGCCTTATCTTTGTTCCGAAGAAGGATGGCGCTTACCTTGACCCGATAAAAATCCCGTTTACCACCTACGAAAATATCAAGAAGATGATGTCAGGTATCTGGGAACGCGAGGTAAAAGGCTACTCCGTTGTTGACAAACAGTGGGTCCGGGACGTCTGAGTATGGATGAGGAACAGGATTTCAGCGATATTGAAGACTCTGTAATCTGTCCGGTCTGCGGGCATGAGCAGGAGCTCAGAATTATTCCGAGCGTAAACGCCACGCTTGATCCTGACATGCGGGAAAAAGTACTCTCCGGCGAGATTTTTCTTTTCACCTGCGAAAAATGCGGGTTCAAAGGTTTTGCCGGATATCCGTTCATTTACGAGGACAAAGAGACCAACGGCGGTTTTCTTATCTATCTCGAGCCGGACTGTGAAGACCGTGAGGTCGGAATTGACGGTGATGTGGCAGACCAGGTTCTTCTGCAGAATATTACGATGCGGCTTGTTACGACGATTAATGAGCTGAAGGAGAAGATTTTCGTTTTCGAAGCAGGTCTTGACGACCGTGTGCTTGAGCTTTTCAAGATGCTTGCGTTATCCAAGATGAAATCTGACGATGCAGAAAGTATTCCTGACGAACTGCGGTTTACCGGCATCGATGATGAAGAGGAAGACAAGAAAATATTCTTTGCCGCGTTCAATGACTCAAAGTATCTCGGCGTTCTTGAACTGCCGTATTCACTGTATCAGTCCTGTGTTATTACCGGAGAGCCTATCTGGGATTATCCGATAAACGAGTGCGGTGCAGTAGACCAGCAGTGGATTTTAGAACGCATGGAGGAAGAGAAGAAACAGTATGCTGAAAAAGACTGCTGCGGTGAGGACTGCGGCGAAGAACATCACCACTGATATCTGTAAGATTATGACTGAACTACCTGAGATAGATTCTGACCTTCGGATGTTTCGCCCCCGCGGCGTAATTTCATCCGGGGAGATGCGGACCATTGATAAAAACGCTGATGCGTACGGCATTTCCCCCCGCGAGCGGATGGAGGCAGCAGGTGTGCAGCTTGCGTATGCTGTGCGTCTTGAGATGCCGCACTCGGTTCTGTTTCTCTGCGGCAGCGGAAATAACGGGGGTGACGGATATGCTGCAGCCCGTCACCTGGCAGAAGAGGCAGATGTTTATGTTATTTCGTTCGGCGCAAAAACAGACGAGGCAAAGTCCGCCTTACAGGCCCTGAAAGCAACGTCTGCATTTATCCTGGAGGTGACTTCGGAGCAGGATCTCCCCGAGGTATTTGATACTGATATTATAGTCGACTGTATGCTTGGTACCGGCGCACGCACGCCGTTGTCTTCCCTCTATGCGGCAGCAGTTGAGCGGCTGAATGCGTCAGAGGCGCGTGTTCTTGCCTGTGATGTTTCGACGCCTGGTGCACGTGCCGACAGAGTAATTGCATTTCATGCGGCGAAGTCGGTCGGTGCGGAGGTGTATTCGATCGGCATTCCGTTTGCCGCTGAGGTGTACTGCGGCGAAGGCGACCTTGCCCGTGTTCCGTTGAATAAGCCGTCTGCACATAAAGGAGACGGCGGAAGGGTTTTAGTTGTTGGGGGCGGTCCGTATCAGGGAGCGCCTGTTCTGGCTGCTGAAGCTGCTCTTCGCGGCGGTGCAGATATTTCCCGTGCGGCATCTCCTCTTGACGGGTTTATGCCGGTGGAAAGTTTTGTGCCGGATGTAATTATCGAGCGGCTTTCCGGCGATAAAATCAGCCGTGAGCATGTGCCGCGTCTGCGTGAGCTTGCCGCCGCTTCGGATGTGGTTGTTGCAGGTCCCGGTCTCGGGGATGATGCAGAGTCGTTTGCTGCAGTCAGCGAGGTTGCGGCGGCGGCTCACTTTGCAGTTATTGATGCGGATGCGTTGCGTCTTCCGCTTCCGAAGGCGAAGACGGCTACTATTTATACGCCGCACAGAAAAGAGTTTACCCGGGTTTTTGGGTCGGCTCTTGACAGTGCGGTAACGCTTGCGGAGAAGGGAAAGATTGTGCAGCGTGCGGCTGAGCGTGCCGGCGGTGTTGTTATTCTGAAAGGTGCTGTTGATATTATTTCGGATGGTACGCGGGTTAAGTTTAACCGGAGCGGCTGTGCGTCTATGACGGTAGGGGGGACAGGTGATGTTCTTGCAGGTCTTTGCGGCGGGCTTTTGTGCAGATGCGATGCGATGACGGCGGCCTGTGCTGCTGCGTATGCTGCGGGAAAATCCGGTGAGGCTGCAGCAGGTGTTTTAGGCGACGGCATGACGGCAAGTGATTTGCTGGCTGCTGCGGCGCATGTTTTGTGGAAGCGGGGATAAGGGGATTATTTTTTTATTTTTTAATTGTATTTGCCTTCAACAGAGGGTATTTGAAAGTTACTCCCGGGTACGGCAGGATGTTTATATCCTATGAAAACTAAATATTAAACTCACAAATAGTGACACTAAAATATACTTGTATAGCTGTCACTACAGAGAGGGAATCTATCTCCCTGCAGTTGAAAATCAGTCAGATGTCGTGAGAGAAAAAAATGGCAGGAACTCATAAGATTTGTTCATCAGCGTTACCGGCTGCGTCGAAACTGAGATGTACGTCTCAGACGGGCTGCTCTGCTCCACGCTGTGCGTTTCTGCGTGCTGCAGCAGTGCTTGTTCTTATTTTTCTGACAGCTGCTGTGCTCTTTACAGGTGCCGGTGCCGCACTTGAAAAAATTTCCGAAGAACAGTATGACACATATCCTGTTACGCTCCGGGTGGATGACAACACTACATCATCAGTATATCCGCTTCTCACAAATCTGAGCAGCGTTATCGGAATATATGGCGCCGGGGATGTATATGCCGTAAGCAGTCCGGCTGATTTTGACGGCGATGCATTGGCAGATAATGAAAGTATCTTCATTCTGACAGATGACATTTACTTTACCGCCGCAGGCGCGGATGAATCACTTATCACCAGATTCACAGGCACTCTTATCGGAAACGGCCATACTGTCTACGACTTTGCTCTCAATTCCTCATCTGCCGGAGATGTCAGTTTCGTACGTACGTTAGCTGCCGGAGGTACGCTCAACGGTGTGATTCTGGATAATACGACCGCGGTGGCGGATATGAACTGTGCTGCCTCTCTTGTCGGTTCTGCCGAAGACGGAAGCAATATAACCGGCTGCAGTGTTTCGGGCTGTTATGCAATGAGCGGCAGCAGCGCTGAAAATACCGTGCCGGATACTGAAACCGGCGATGATAATCAGGAAAGATCCAACCTGTCAGAACCGGCAGAAGAGAAGAAAACAAACAGCCACATGCACGGCTCTCAGGCATTTGAGACCATCTTAAATGACGTCAGCGGCATTCAGACCGGTCCGGTTACTCTTCCCGCCGGAAATTACACGCTGACATCTGATCTGCAGCCGGCAGGACTTATCACCGTAAATGACGGCACGGTCAGAATCTGTCTCAACGGATACAGTATTACTGCCGCGGAAAACACCGGCATCTTCAGTGTCGAAGGAGCAGATACCGTCCTGTATGTAACAGACTGCAGAGCATCATCAGGCTCTCTTAAGGGATGCGGGTATGGAACCGGTGTCACGGTGATATCCGGCAAATTTGCTATGGACAGCGGACATATCAGCGGATTCAAAGGATCTGCCGGCAATTACGGAGTTAATCTCTTCTCCGGTGCAGAAATGGAGGTAAGCGGCAGACTTGTTATCGACAAAAGTCTTGTTCATACGGCAGTGCCGGAACAGATTCGTGTTGCCGGAGCTTTTGAATCCGGAGCAAAAGTAACCATGAGTCTTACCGACGGCTCTGCAGTCGGACTGCCTTTTGCGGTTAACTGGAACAGTGCGTATGGATTGCCCGGCGCATACTTTATACCGGACCCGACCTTTGTTCTGGAAAATTACGTTGTTCAGGTCTCCGGAACCTCTCTGAAATTTGTGCAGCCGAAAAGCGCCGCGCTTGTTGCCGGAACCATTACAAACATTACCGGAGAACGGATAGGATACCCGGACGTCCGCTCAGAAGATATCTCTGTGAAGTTCAGCACTCTTCCGCAGGGTGTCCGTGTGGGATTCGATACAGGAAATGCACTGATAATTGAAATTCCGCAGGACTGCAGTGCGGAATCAATTACATTTCTCGTAAACGGCATGGAAATTCCTGTGTCTATTGCACCGTGGGATGTCAACACAAATGAAGAGTATACCGTAAGCAGTGACTTTGTCTGGACTCAGGAGCCGGGTATTGATAACATCAACACCGCACCGCTGAAACTTGCCTTCAACTTCACCGGCGATGTAAAGTATGTTCCGATGCCGGAAGTCACCTACGGAAACACGTACTTTACGGTAAATGCCAGCAAGGTTGCAGTAACAAGAGATGGTGTTGAGCTGCACGAAGGAACGGACTATACCGTTTCCGGAAATGAAATCATTCTGAAATATCCGTATGCCAAGTCCGGATACACATACGAATACACCGGGCATAAACTTGGCGATGTAAACGGAGACGGCGAGATTACTATTGCAGATACCTCACTGATGACCATTTCCTTAAATGATCTGGCAGACCTCACAGATGAACAGATTGTTTATGCAAACGTTGAGCAGTCTGCCCAGCGGCAGGGTGTTACTCTGAAGAATCTCTTTACCATGAACAACTATGTCGCAGAACACTCGGTATGGAGTATCTGATAGAAGTATGGCAGGCGTTCAGAGCAAAGCAGCAGCAGGCATCACCCTGATTTTACTGGCCGTGTTTGCCGTAAGCATCTTTGCAGGAGCCGCCGCTGCCGGTACGTTTACCGTGCAGGTTTCAGAAGATGAACTTACGCCGGGCGAGACCCTGTTCATCCCTGTCTATCTTACCAATGCTGATGATGTTGCCGGTTTCCAGTTTTACATCAAAGAAGACAGCAGTGCATCGATGTTCATCCATGACGGTTCTGCATGTGTTGACGGATTATTTCTCAACTCCGCAGCAGACAAGGCTGTCCTCTATCCGGAAGGTCACGAGCCTCTTTCCGGCACGGTTAAACTGTTTACCATCGACCTCACCCCCGCCGAAGGGGAAAATGCCCAGATAACCTTCGACATTGTTGAGGTGGTCGACAGCAGAAATAATGATATCACCTCTCTTTATACCGGTACCCCGGTGATTCTGCCGGTAACAGGCGGCAGTACGGTTACCTCTCTTCCTTCCGAAGGAGACGGGGTTGAGTGGATTAGTCAGGAATCCGAACCATCAGATGTGTCTGATGCGGCAGCTCAGCCGGTTTCGACGGTAACACCAGCCCCGAAATCATCCTCTAAGAGCAAATCCCCCGGTTTCCTGCCGGTAACGCTTATCGCCGCGCTTGCAGCTGCAGGTATTCTTATCGTCCGCAGCCGCAGGAGGGGACAGTAAACGTATGCGGTCTGCAGAAATCCGCGGTGCCGGAAAACGTGTTTTCCGTGCGGCGCTTGCTCTTCTGTTCGCAGGTGCTGTCTGCTGCAGCACAGTATCTGCGGCGGCTGTCGGAGCTGAACGAATCAGTTTTGACGGCTACTCTGCAGAAAACTCTGCAGCAGCAGTTTCAGGAACAACGCTGAACATTCCGGTTATTATCTCCGGATACAGCAGCGGCATCAATCAGTACGCTGTTGAGTTTACTGCAGAGTCTCCTCTACTTTCGCAGGAGAATTTCACCGTTACCTTGGATAAAACTATGATTCAGCACTCTGTCTCTGCTGATACGGCAAACAGCAGTGATGTCATTCAGCACCGCTATCTTCAGACGGTAAAAATGGCAGAGTATCCTGATTACGGGGTTAATGAAACCCGTGTCGGAATGATTACGCTTCAGCTTCCGCGCTCAAAAGATATCTATGATGTAACTATATCGGCCCGTATCATTGAATCGACCACAGGTCAGCTGTCAGAATCACCTGCGGCACCGTCCACCGGAGATTTCACTATCCGTGTGTATCCGAAAGCAATACCTGCAGAGTCTCCGGTTTCCCCTCTGCTGAGCGCAGGCGCTCTCGCGGCCGCTGCTTTCGGAACAATTCTTTTGAAACGGAGGGATACTGAATGAGTCGTGCCGCCCGTATCTTTACAGGATGTTTTATGCTCTTTCTTGCAGTAACACTTCTTATAACCGGAACTGCGGCTGCAGGAAACATCACATTCGAAGGTGTGCCGGCTGACGGTTCAGCATGGGCTTATGCAGACAGCAATCTTACAATTCCGGTAAACATCTCCGGATTTACGACAGGTCTTAGTGCGTTCGCTCTTGTCATTGATGTCACCGGCGCATCAGCCGATGAAAATCTGCGGCCGACATATAATTGTACATCAGATATGTCATGGTGTGCTGTACTGAATGAAAAAAACAGTACAATCTCTGCTGCCTCCCCTGACGCACAAAATATCACCCGGTATGTTCTTACCGGTTCCGGAGTACCTGTTAATGTAGGAAATGAATCTTTCCGGATTGGAACTCTGACTCTTTCGCTGGAAAACATTACGGATGGAATTTCTTACATCACTATTCGTGCATATATGCCGGAAGCCTATGATAAATCCAACATATCTGTTTCAGGAGATTCCGGAAACATCACGATAGGATTCCGTCCGTATCCGCAGCATATTGTCTACTATAATTATGATACCGGTGAACTGCTGGACAGACTTATTTCTCTTCCGGAAAACAAAACGTACGGCAACATCTCTGCCTGTATCTACGCTTCAAACTGTACGCAGAACCTCTACAATGCGGCATTCGGCGATTCAATTCTCTGGGAAGCGGAGTCTGGCGAATCTGGAAATGATGTTGCAGTATTTGCAGATGCGCATGCGAATCCGGTTCTGATATCCGGCTCTCATGCAGGTACTGTGTACCTGCATACAGTTACCAGTTTCCCTGAACCGACTGTCGCATTCACTGCTGTTAATCCGGCAAATCAGGAGCGCTTCGGAGAGTCCTGGGCCGGATATGACAACTACACTCAGAAGGTGCAGACAGGAGCATCTCTTGAGTATCTGTATGTCTTAGAGATTCCTGCCGACTTTAATCTGAAGGAGAACAAAGCTGTTCAAAAGAAAGTGGAAGTCAAAGATTTCGTTATTCCTGATGATAAACAGCTCAATGTGTATGTGTCCTCTGAGCAGTATGATGCTGCAGGAAATACCTACTGTATGTATTACATCAATAATCCGACGGTAAAAGCAAATTATAATATAATGGTAGATGGAAAAACTATTACTGAAAATAACTACCAGATTCTGTCAGCGAATGCATCGGATGCGGATACCGGTGTTTCTGCGAATCTCAGCTTCTCGATGAACGGTCATCCTGACCAGGCCGGTACCTACCGCGGTCAGCTGACATTCTACGTTGACTTCACTGATGTATCAGCGCCTGAACTGACTTCGCTTTCAGCACCCCTTCCTGAAGCGGAAAATGAGTCAGGTCCGGAAGAAGGTTTGTATACGAGTACTTCATAATAACATAATAATACCTTATATCCCCAAAGCATATGCGGGTAACTTTGGGGTATTTGCCCGCGGATATCAGCACGCACTATCATACATGCGCTGATATTCAAGGCTGGTTTATTTCAAACCGGTTTGTTGTATGATAAAAATTCAATTGGATTGATTGATTATGAACAAACAATTTAAGAAAATGGGCGTCAGTCTCATAGTTGCCTTCCTTGTTATCGGAATGGTATTTGCACCTGCTGCATCAGCAGGTGATGAATATAAATATGTTACTGAAGATCATTTTAATGGAACCTTTGCAAAAGATGTTATGAATACGTCTACTGGTGATCCGGATGTGAACATGTTATATGATTCTCTTAGAGACACTGTAGCTTTTTATGGCTTTAGAGGAGGAAGTTATACTCTTGGTCACTCCACAGACAGATCGAACCTTAGCGTTTCTAGTTTCGGATTTGATGATGCATCTGTAAAATCTGTCACCATTGATAACTCAGTCCATATAGGGTCTGGTACTAATGGAAGCCTTTCAAAGTTCGTTAATGCAGACTTTTACCTTATGAAGGGTTATGGAAGCTTTGGAGGTAGTTATGAAGGTGTAGAGCCGGTCCAGTATCTCTTTGGAGATGACAAGATTCTCCACTATCTGCAGCCCTGGGACTCAAACATTACGGTAGAACACACTGCCACTAGTACGACGGAACCGGCAGGCAGAACAACGGCTATTGATACCCTCTGGGCATTTGAGGGACAGAAAGTCAAGATTGCTGTCTCACCCGCTTCCGGATACAGTGTCTACGGTTGGAATGTTTATGAGTGTGGTATGTCTGATGGTACCATCTACAAACAATTTACTCCGAGTGAGGATTACATCGTAAAATCCACAGACCCTGAAGACGGTGCAACAACCTATATCCTTACAATGCCTAAGATTGAGGTTGGACATTCAGTAGCTGTCGAACCGCTGTTACGCGACCAGGGTTCAACCATCGTAACCTACGTCTTCCTCGATGCAGACACCTACGTCATGGAAGTTCCTGCAGATTTCAACATTAAGAAGATGAATGTTCCGGTTGCCGAGAAGATGGTAAACCTTACTGACTGCGAATTACTCGACGGACATGTTCTCTCTGTAGATTTAGATTCTTATAACGGATATCGGGATATTGGTTTAGGATTTAACACATTCGTCATGCAAAACATAGCGGGTAGTAGCTACGCAGGATACACCATCGATGAAAAGAAGATTTACAAGAATGCAACCGCTTTCTCTGAGATTACCTCAAACAATGTAGAGATTCTGTCTACCTCAGGAATGACTCCTGTACAGGTTGATGAAAAAGTCTCAGAAGGCAACATGAAGACTGAACTTCAGTTCACCTTAAAGGGTCTTGGTAGTTACGCTAGCCTTGGTAAATACAAAGATCAGCTGACCTTCACTGTATCTATTGATGAGTAACTGAAGAGTTCGATGAATTACTGAATGAAAAGAATATACGGAGGAAAAACTCCGTATAATTTTTCATTTCAGCCGGATGGCTGCTGTCTGCCGGTAAAAAAACGAGGGGCCTGCGGAGGTAATCTCTTCCCGGGACCAGAAATTGAAACTGTACACCCGAGGCGGTGATGCAGACAGCATGTGTCAGAAAAGATACCCGCATTCCGAAACATTTTCAGAAGTATTCCGGATAAAAAAAGAGTATCTCTATCTGATACAGACGATGATTATTTATAGGGAAACGGAGATACATTAATTTATGGCAAACGACGAAAATTCGAAAAAGAACAATAAGGGGATGCTGATTCTCATCATCGTTCTTCTCGCAGCAATTTTAATAGGTGGAGGTATCTTCGCAGTTTACTTCCTCACCAGCGGAAACCAGCAGCCGGTCACCGGCGGTGTCGGCTACGATCCGACAGCAACTGACATTGAAACTGAAGATGTAAAACCGGGTGTTGCAATTCCGGGCTGGAGTAAAATGACCATTCCGGCAAACACGAAAGAGATTTCAGTTGACTTCTTCAATCCGGAATCAAATAGCGGCTACTACAGCATGACATTTGAGTTAGCACTTGAAGATACCGGTGAAGTTCTGTTCACCTCCGGTCTCATCCTTCCGGGAAAGCGGCTGACAACAGTCACCTTGAACCGTGCACTGCCGGCAGGAGAATATAATGCTCTCCTCACCGTCCAGCCGTACACACTTGACACCCAGGACCCCACCAACAACCTGCAGAGCAAGATGAAGCTGGTTGTCACAAACGTCTGAGTGCATAAAAGAAATCTGATATCATCAGTGTAATATAATGTATACTGATGATATCAAAATCCCATTTATCAGAAGATTCTGACATCTCAGGTTTACCTCTGCAGAAAGATTTGATGCTGATATTTTAGATTTCTGCTGTGACTTCCCGCCGGAAATTCAATGCAGTATATTTTTTGCTCTGATTCCTGATGGGGTAAAGAAATCTCTGTTTGTCTCTAATCTTCTTTTCAGGAGCTGCTTCCCAGACAATACTTGTTTGATTCATATTTCGAAAGGAAGTTGAAATAGGCAATAAAACTGATTGTAATAAGCATACGCTTAAGTATACATGAAATCACATAGTGTTCATCTATCTCTTCTGATACTGCTGTCTGTTCTGTTTCTTGCAGCATGCAGCACACCTGCAGCAGCAGGATTATCAACAGATATAATTCCCGGAACACCATTTCAGTATACGCTGAACAGTGCGGACAAATCCCTGTCTATTTCATCAGTGCCGGATATTGCAGGAAGCCGTGAACTTACACCTGCTGCAGCAAATGCAATCCCCCTGAGTGCTGCAGGGCTGCAGTGGCGTGATATCCGCAATCTCTCTATATCCTATGAGATATCAGGTATTGCGTCACAAACCTTCAAAGATGCGTCAGGACTTGCCAACCTCTACTTCGGAAACAGAAGTGCGTCTGTCGCATCCGATGCATTTCCGTCCGGTAAGGTATATCAGATAGTTATCACTAATGATATCACACACATCTCCACACTCTGGGCCGTCCCGGGTGAAGAGATTGATTTTGTCTACTCATCAGTGACACAGGAAGGAATCTCTCCGGTAACTATCCTGCAGGTATCCTCACAGACACCTATTACCATCTACAGCGGCGTGTCCGGATATATCTTTTTCATGCCGAACAATCCGGTGGGTCTGAAGGTAATTACAGATGAAACCGGAGGTCCCGGTTCCGGCGGAACAAGCATCTCGTATTATATCTGCCGGGTAACAGTAACCTCTGAGCCGGACATCACATTTACCGTTCAGGCAAGGTTATATAATGCGACAAGCGGTAGGGTTGAGACGGTTGATGTGCCGGTAATAAGCGGTGTTGCTACAGTAATCCTGAGCGGTGATGATAAAGTCTATGTTACCGTAACCTCATACCCGTCCGGAAACACCCTGTCAGCAGTAACCCGCGGAGTAAAGACATCTCACTGGACAGGTACGACATATACAATCGACTCATACGATTCGGATGCTGACGACGGAGATGTCAGGGTGCATCTTGTATCTACCGGCCCGGTAACGCCGACACCTACCAAGGGAGGGGGAGGTTCATCGAATCCATCCATCCTTCGGTATCAGATAGAACCCATTCCGATTCAGCCGCTTAACATAACCAATATTGAGTTAATCAGTTCGAAAATATATACAAAGATAGTTTGTGATCCATCTGATCTGGCTTCAATCAAAGCATATCTCCTCTATCTGAAACCATCTCTTACAGACGAGATGGCTGATGAAATCACTGCCATTTTAGTGAATGCAGTAAACACAGGAATTCTGCAGGAAACAATCAACAGAGAAGATCTGGCAGTAATAATCAAAAATGGAAAAGATACCCTTAATACCTATGGTGTGTACGGCCTCAGTCCGGATGCAGAAAATACCGGCGTCCGCTGCATTCTATTCAGCGTTCCGTATGCCGATCTCGCATCATACGGATTTACATCTGAAGATGTAATTCTCTATCACGGATATCCGAAAGATGATATCTGGGTGCCGCTGGACACCTGGTTAATATCTGCTGATTCGGCATCAGTGTATTATGCGGTCATTGCAGACACAACATCTCCATTTGCAGTTGTCTTTGTGAAAGATTCGTCCTTAATCTTCCCATGGTACATTATCGCTATCATTATCTGCGGTGTTGTTCTCGGGCTCGTTATTGTCCTTTACTGCTGGAAACGCCGGCATATGAAATCTCTGCAGAAGTAAAGAGACGAAGTAAGGTGTAATCAGGTGAATGAGACAGGAACTGCAGCTGCCTGTCTCAATCCCTTTGACACATCTGAAGTTTTTGAGATTTGGTTCGTGCTGCATCATATCCTGTCAAGAAGGTTTAATCAGATAAATACACATCCGGGATAGACAGCAGATAACGCCCGGGTATTTTGTTTGTGGCGGTCTTCTATATTTACGTTAAAATCCCTCTTGGCATCACACGTTTGTTGTGATAATTGTTTTTTGGCTCTTCGGCATTTAGTGTGAACTATGGTATTTCTATCTCGTCAGTGTCTGGGGATAGCTTATACATTACACAGATGATGAAACTATATTCGCATTCGG
>DALTWQ010000111.1 GCA_029987025.1 Methanocorpusculum sp.
AAAACGTCTGCGGACGTTTTTTCATCTCTTTTTTCTGCCGGAAATACGCAACCGCAGTCTCAATATTTTCCTGCGGCCGGTAGCGTGACGGATATCCGCTTGACTTCAAAACATCATCAGGACGGACATTCATCACAGAAATACCGCGCCCCAGAAGCGAGATAAATGAATACGGCATCGGAAGACCATACATCGGACTTACCGCCGCCATAGGAAGATTTGACTGGGCAAACTTTCTGACACTGCCGCGGTTTATCTCGATGCCGAGTGCATTCATAACCGCTGCCGCATGGGAAAAACTGCTGGTCCGGCAAAGACCGATTGCCAGATCAATAACTGCAGAGCCGGTACGGGTGTCCGGATAGAACGGCTCGTCTGCGTAGAGAAGCCTCCCGCATTCGCGGCAGGTAAAGCGCCTGATCTTAACGGAGATGACACGCCGTTCTTCGCCGGAAACAAGCGTTACATACTGCTTTTCCTTCGTATCGTACGGCATCGGCCTTCCGCCGCAGTACGGACAGCGGTCAAGCTCTTTGAAGAGTGTGCCGTCCAGTGCAGAAAGTCCCATGCTGATTGTTGCCGTCAGCATCGGCGGAATTTTTACCATATGCCGTGTCATGATATGTATTAGTGGGTCTTCTTTCCGGAAATACCTGTGCATCCCTGTATGATTACAGATACATAATCTTCAATACGGATACGCTCACACTCTTAAGAAATGAAAATAAAAGGCATAACTCTTCGTCTTCCGCCGTTTCTCTTAGGTGCTGTAGTTGTATTTGCAGCAATATGTGCATTCTCGTTCGGAAGCACACGCAATATCATCTATGTGTTCCTCGGCGTCCCGTTAATCATTCTTCTGATTGTAATGCCGCTTGCACTTGTCTACTCAAGCGAAAAGCAGGTGAAAAAATACCTCCCGGCAGAACGTGCGGCTGCAAAATTCGTCCGCGCACGGCAGGTAACTGCTGCGATGCGGGGAAGCACAGTTCTTCTCGAAGGAAAAATCCTCAAAGTTTCCGGTCTTTACATGAACAAACCAGTCTATGTGATTGAAGACGCTACCGGAAAAATAGTGGTAAAACGGTTTGCGCTTCCTGAAATTCTGGTTGGACGCGGTGCAAATGTTGAAGTCCTTGGGAGAGTGTACGGGCGGTCAAACGGTGCGGTTTTTATCAATGCATCAACGATTACCCCGATATCTCATTTCCGCGAAACCACACCTGAAGCAGAACAGCCCGCTGAAAAAGAACCAATCCATATCAAACACTATAACTGAAATTGACATACAGGTTTAGAGAATGAAACGAGCAGAATTTATCAGCCGGCTTGAAAAAATCGCACCGCCTGAACTTGCAGAGGATTTTGATGAAGGCAGAATCGGTCTTCTCTATGAGGGACGTGATGAGATTAAGTCCGTTGCCTGTGCTCTTGATGCAACGCCGTATGCCGCACAGACCGCCGCGGAAAACGGATTCGATGCCCTGGTTGTTCATCACCCGGCATTCTGGAATCCGATGCACGGCGTGACCGGAAGGGCAGCAGAGATTCTGCGCCCGCTTGCCAAAGCAGATGTGAATCTCTATGCGATGCACACGAACTTTGACCATGCAGAAGGAGGTATTAATGACGCCCTCGCGGATTTACTCGGACTGGAAAACCGTGTACGGCTGAATGCATCGCATGAGTCGCTGGGTGTTGCAGGAGACCTTACGATTTCCTTGTCGGATGCTGCAAAAAGACTCGGCTGCGGCCTTCGCGCATGGGGGGATGTGTCAAAGGTAAAGCGGATTGCTGTTGCAGGCGGCGCGGCTTTTGACTGGAATCTTATCTATGAAGCGGTTTCTTTAGGTGCGGAGGCGTTTATGGCATCCGAACTGAAGTACAACATGGCGCTCGAGTCGCCGATACCGTTAATCGAGGCAACGCATTACGCGCTTGAGGCGCCGGGAATGCAGGCTCTTGCAAAACGTGAGGGATGGACATTTATTGCAGATGTCCCTGTCACATCCATCATCGAATAACAGCGAATGATTAACCCGTTCCAGATACTGAAAAAAGAAGGCTGTTTAAATGAAACAGTGCGTGCCGCATTTGTAAGCACCTACGGAAAACGGGGGGCTGAAGCGGTTGATGCTGTCAGGGATAAACGGGTGAAAAAGTATCTGGATTACTTTGTAGTCGTCGGAAACAATGACGAATATTTCATAGACGAAGGCGAATGCAGTTGTCCTGCATCACGGTTCGGAAATGAATGCTGGCACACCATTGCCGTACGGATTGCTGCAGAGCTCCGTGCGTATGAAGAGTATAATCTCTGGTACTACAAAAACGGGGTGGCGGATGAGTTCGATGACGAGTATGAAAAATAAGAATCTTCTGCAATTAGTGTGAAGATTACTCTACATTAGAATAATCGTTGGATATATTCTGAATAAGGAGTGTTATTTTAATCAATGTGTAGTTTATCCACAGACACGGATGTCACGGATTACACGCGGATGCGGCCTTCGGCCGCGGCTTGCGC
>DALTWQ010000030.1 GCA_029987025.1 Methanocorpusculum sp.
GACGTTTGCCGGCATGAAGGAGACCTTCATTCCTTTCTTCATGACACCAGTCTCGACACGTCCTACCGGGACAGTTCCGACACCGGAGATGGTGTAGACATCCTGAATCGGGAGTCTGAGTGCTTTGTCAGTCGGGATTTCCGGCTGCTTGAAGTCGTCAAGTGCTGCAAGGAGAGTCTTTCCGGAGTACCACGGGGTGTTTGCAGAGTTGGTCTTGATGTTGTCACCGACGAATGCAGAGATTGGGATGAACGGAGTCTCTGCCGGCTTGAATCCAACAGATGCAATGAGTTTGGACATCTTGTCTTTTGCTTCGTTGTACTTGTCCTGGGAGTAGTTTACTGCATCCATCTTGTTGATAGCAACGATAATCTGGTTGATACCAAGAGTCTTGGATAAGAAAACGTGTTCCTTGGTCTGTTCCATCGGACCTTCAGTTCCGGAAACGACGATGATTGCTGCATCAGCCTGGGATGCACCGGTGATCATGTTCTTGACGAAGTCACGGTGACCTGGGCAGTCGACAACGGTAAAATTGTATTTCGGAGTTTCGAACTTCTTGTGTGCGATATCGATAGTGATACCACGCTCACGTTCTTCCTTGAGCGAGTCCATTACCCAGGCGAACTCGAAAGTTCCCTTACCCTTGGATTCTGCTTCTTTCTTGTATGCGTCAAGGACGTGCTGTGCGACTACGCCGGACTCGAAAAGGATACGTCCGACAGTAGTAGACTTACCGTGGTCAATGTGACCGATAACGGCAAGGTTCATGTGGGGCTTTGCTGCTGCCATGATAATTTTCTCCACTTTGACTCATTGAAACGGCTCCGGCATACACCAGAGTATCAATTTCAACACGAGTGTAAACAGATTTGCGCTCTATACATATAATACTATCTCGAGAACACACATGGTCTGTTAAAAAAGGAGATTTATTCAGATGCAGAAAACGTGTTTCATGCATCCGCTGATTTGTTCTTCATACTTTTCTGGTGAAGGTAATTCCTTCCATAATGGCGGTCTTTCTGTCATCAGAGAAGGTGACATCCATTATTCCGTCGCCCGGAAGAACAGACTGTAATGCAGAGACTACTTCATCATTAGTAGAGACTTTGTACTGTCCGTCAGAGACTTTTTCCCAGGTGACAGCAACAGACGCGCTGATGCCGGCTAAGTGCACACTGCATGAGCCGGTACCGTCTGCTTTGTAAATACAGTCTAAACCAAGCGTACCTGAGTCATCAGTGGTCCATTCGCCTACAAGAGGGTCAGATGCAATACATCCTGCTGCGCAGACTGCGGCAACGAGGACTGCTGCAATTCCGAAAATAACAACTGCCTTTTTCATAGATAAGAATAGGGCTTACTCAGATAAGAGAGTTTGCAAAAAAAAAATTATTTTCTTGTAAGAAGCGTCCGGCGGAGAATTTCACTCCGGCGGGATGCGGCAGTTTTGCGTGCCGGTTTTTCAGGAGCCGGTGCTGCGCTGCGGTTCTTTGCGCCGAGCACTGCTGTTTTGCCGCGCAGTGCAATTACTTCTGCAGACACCATCTTTGCAAGTTCTGCTGCCTCACGTGCATCCATATCTGTTGATGCAAGCCACTTTACTTTAACAACCCCGCGAGCTTTGAGCTGATGTTTAAGCTCAGATGCAATTTCCTCACTGAATCCGTTTTTGCCAATCCAGACCGTCGGCTTCAGCGTCTGGATGTAACTCATATTGTCCTTTGTCATAATTCCTGTTTTTTCCCTATCGGAACCCGATATACTCTTCCGCACTCTTTACAGGTATATATTACTCTGCCGCGGGAGACACGCACCATAAGATTTTTTCCAGGGACAAAATACGCTCCGCAGCTGCGGCAGAATGAACGTTTCTGATTCTGTGTAAGTCTCACACGCTGCTTTGATGACAGTGCACGGGCATGCTCGATATATCGTGCAGAACGTTTTGCATCCTCCTTATTTTCCTCTGCTAAGGAAAAGAGAATGCCGATACGTTCACGGGAAATGTCTTTTACTGACACTCCCTTTTCGTATTTTGCCATGATACCTTATCTAATGGTGCGGGATAGGTTATGTATTTTTGGGGAGAATGAAGACATGTCTGCCTTCTATTTTTAACCGGTCGTCGCAGAAAAGTGCGATGGCTTCGGAGAATGCAATATGCTCCTGCTCAAGGATTCTGTCTGATAATATGTCTTCTGTGTCTCCGTCAAGAACAGGCACTGTCTTCTGCACAATAATCGGCCCTGAATCAAGACCTGCATCCACGAAGTGCACCGTACATCCGGCAACTTTTACGCCGTAGTCAAGCGCCTGTTTCTGCGAGTGAAGGCCGGGGAACGCCGGCAGAAGTGCGGGATGGATGTTTATCATTTTTCCTGCAAACTCTTCGGCGATTTCTTTTCCGATGATTCTCATGTATCCGGCGCAGATAAACAGGTCCGCACCGGTTTTTTTCATGGAGGAAAGCAAATCTGCTTCGTAGGCAGCT
This sequence comes from Methanocorpusculum sp., assembly GCA_029987025.1. Classification (GTDB taxonomy): domain Archaea; phylum Halobacteriota; class Methanomicrobia; order Methanomicrobiales; family Methanocorpusculaceae; genus Methanocorpusculum. The sequence continues at coordinate 2,498 of DALTWQ010000030.1, forward strand.
TTATCCGGGTAGTCTTTGTAGTGGTGGATGATTACAGGAACACGGGCCTGTTCTGCACGGGTTACGGCAAACGCGTCTTTGTTGTCAGTGATGAGCGCAACGCATATTCCATTGATTTTTCCTGAGGCTATGTTTTCCAGCACTGCCTGGAAGTTTGACCCTCTGCCTGATGCAAGTACGGCTATCTTTTTCATACTCAGGGTTTTCCGATGATGACCGTTGTCTTTGCGGTGAGTTTTGCAAAGATGCCGCACTCAAGAATGCCGGGGATGGCATTTATTGCGTCTTCGAGCGCTTCCGGGTCGCTGATGTTTCCGAATGCGCAGTCGAAGATGAAGTTGCCGTTATCAGAGATTACAGGACCGTCTTTTTTGACACCGTTTCTCATGACCGGTTCTCCTCCAAGCTCACGAAGTCTGCGGCATACACTGCCGTAGGCAAACGGCAGGACTTCGAGCGGAACTGCGGCAGATAATCCATTTACGTATTTTGACTCATCAATTACGACGATGAATTTGTCTGCGGCGTCTGCCACGATTTTTTCGCGGAGGAGTGCTGCGCCGCGTCCTTTTACAAGGAACTTATCAGGAGATACCTGGTCTGCACCGTCGATTGCCAAATCGAGTTTCGGATGAAGAGATAACGTAGTCAGGGGAATTCCATACTCTTCAGCACGCTGGGCTGTCTGGTGCGAGGTAGGTACTCCTGCGATTCTGAGACCTTCGTTTTTGATTCTTTCGCCTAAGCGTTCCATTGCGAAGAAAACGGTTGAACCAGTTCCAAGTCCGACGAACATGCCGTCTTTTACCATATCTGCCGCACGGAATCCTGCATCCCGTTTGGCCATCGTTGCGTCACTCATGTGTATAGATAGATTGGTGTTTGAGATAGTAAGGTCTTTGGGTGTGTTCTTCAGGATACGTGATTGCAGATTTTAAAAACACCACAGGTTTTGAAAAAGAAAAAAAAAAAGTTCTGATTTTTTTACTGCACAAACGGACTGATAATCCAGTTCCAGAGATTCGTAAATCCGGTAATTAAAATCTCCTTCATCATATCCACATCAACGCCTAACACCGGTGTTAAGAACACAAAGAAACAGACCGTTCCCAGAATACTGCCCACATTTGCGAGCGCTGCGACCAGAAGAATTCTGAAAAGCGGAACTGAAACCATCTCCTTCAGACTTTCAGCCTTCGAAATCCGCTTAAAGTCTCCGACTGAAGGCGGGCGCAGCTTCGCCTCAACAAGTGCTGCAAACCAGCCGCAGGCGAGGAACGGATTCAGAGACGTCATCCACGCAAGACCTGCAGCGGTCGCAGCTGATGCCGGATGACCGCGGGCGGCAAGAGTTCCGATACCTGCCAGGACACCGTTAATCAGAATCCAGAAAATAATCGCCCAGACAAGCATATCCGTAGCCCCGGAAAATCCGATGGCGGTAATGGTAATTACAACCATCGCCATCACAAGCACACCTAAAATCTTGCCCCACGGATACTTCTTCGGAAGCGCCTTCAGAGATGCAAGAGACGGAAGCGTCTCCGGATGCTCACGGTAGCGGGTAATGCCCGGTACGTGCCCTGCGCCGCAGACCACAACCGCATTTTCAAACGGAGCCTTCTCGATATCAATAATGCCGTGCGCCAGATATGCATCACGTTCCGTAATCAGCGCATGAGAGCCGCTCGGCGAGAACTTCTTAAACTCTTCAAGCGCCTGCTCCAGGACATCGCCCTGCGTCATGGAATCGACCGTCTGTGCATCAATTGCATCAGTCTCATCATCCTTTCCAGCAACAGAAGACACCAGCGCCCAGATTAATTTGCACTTTTCCGTAAAGCGCATACTCTTCCAGAACCGGGTAAGCGTGATGTTAATGTCGCGGTCGATTAATGCGATTCTGATACCGCGTTCTTCAGCGATTCTGATAGCAGCCTTCATCTCGGCACCCGGCTCAACACCGACGTTAAATCCGATTTTGCGCTGCACATACGCAAGAAGCCACTGCACAATCATTATCGTGAAGTTGCCGCTCAGAAGTTTTTTGACCTCAGGCGCTTTCTTTTCCTGCACCGGCGTTACTTCCACCTTCACAAAAGGAACAGATGATTTTGCAGGAGCCTCTGCTGCAGAAACATCAGACGCTGTTGCCGCCTGAACATATTCACTGCTTCCGGTGCTTACAAACAAAGATGAATCCGCAGCTGACGCCGGAGCAGGAACTGCAGCTGCCGTATCTGCTGCAGTCTCAGCATCCGCTGCTGATGTTTCCGTCTTTGCTGCCTCTTCAGCCAGTTTTGCCGCCTCAGCTGCTGCCGCCGCTTTTGCAGCGTCTTCTTCTCTCATCTGCTGCTTTAATGCGGCATAGCGTCCCGGGTCGAGTTCTATTGCAATTACTTCAGGGTGAACTCTCTCCACCGTTTCCAAAACTTCGCGTATACTTTTTTCCGAAACATGAGCTGTTCCGACAATATGTATCTGTGTCATATTTTCCAGATGTGCGCCCCTCGGCTGTCTATTACTACTGTTTCTCCGGAGATGATACTATGTTTTTGGTATTCACGCTTCGTTGCGGAAACCTCCGCATCATCCGCCTCCTTCCTTTTTATGAGCGCGGCTGCAAGATCTTCCGCACCTGCAGTATCATGTTTTCCGAGCGCCGGACACTCCGAAATGATAAGTTCACCCCCGTTCAGCATAAAGGGGTATGTCCTGCACAGATGCGGACGCGCCGCATAATATCTGCAGCGGTTATTCTCCAGAAACAGACAGTTTCCGTCAGCACCGCGCCGCAGAACCCAGGCAAGAGTGAAGCGTTCTCCTTTTTCCTCAAACCATTCCGGATACGGCTCTGCAATCTCTTCAAAGGAAAGCCCTGACGCTTTGGATAATGCATCCACCTCATCTGGACTTACAATTACCTCATTATCGCATCCGCTGCAGCAGAGTCCGCACTCCTCACAGCGGAAACGCGCCTTCCGAAGGGAATCAGTCAGAACTGCCTTATCCATCACAGATTACTTACTTCGAGTAGCGGGACACGTGCTCAAGAATAGAGGCGCGAATCTCTTCCGGCGTAAATCCTAAGACGCTTGCAAGAAACATTGAGCCTCCCGCGCCGGAACCTTCCTTAATCTCTCCTTCGGCATACCGTGCAATACCTGCATGTCCGAGCGTGTCAAACTCCGGGTCGACAAAGTAGGCGTCTGCTCCGACAGCGGCTGCCGTCTCCTTAAACGAGGCAGTAGGGTCGTTATAGACATAGGTCGTGGTAACAACATCAGGCACAACATTGCCTAATGCTCTGATAACAGCGCAGACGGCAAGCATCTGTGTTCCTCCGGCGAGGAAGAGTTTGCCGCGGAATCCTTCGGCAATACCTGCTGCAACAGGCTGCATAGGGTCGCCCACAGCGGCAGCAATACCCAACGGGTCATCAGCGCTAAGACCTTTTGCCTTCACTTTCGCAACTGCAGCGTTTGCAATCTCTTCTTTGATTCCTGTCGGATTTGTAACAAGACAGCTGCTCACCTTTGCCTGATAGCCGAGCGAGCGAAGCACACAAAGGGCCGTGGTTGTTCCGCCCGGAAGACATTCACCAAGCACCAGCATATCGTGGGACTGGGATAAAAATTCACCAATCCAGCGTCCTTTTTCGAAGAGGAGACGTGCATTCGGCACAGCGTCTTCAGCAGCACGCGGGTCGCCTCCGGCTCTTCCGCCTAAAGCAAGGTGAGGTACAACAACCTCCTTGTTCAGACCGGATGAAATCATTAAGGGGCGCATACCCATCAAATCCATCATCGAAAGCGTGATAGAAGCAGGTGTGGGACACCCGGTAGGCGTATTCGGCGTGAGGTCGCCTGAAAGTTCGCCGTTGATAATCAGCTCTGCATCAAGCGGAGGCACATAAAAACTGCTTTCCGGATCTTCTCCCGCGCCGGAGACACCGGGTATCTGCGAGACTATTGAGTTGGATAAAATAAGCGCGAAAAGAGGCGACTCCGCTTCAAAATTGACGCGTTCTGATACGAATGACATTGTCTTATTGTTGTGCGTGAAAAGTATTAAGAGTGCGTATCTTAATCCATTCAGAAAACAAACAGGTAGTCACATGAAAGCAGTAAAAGCCCTGCTCCAGTTTACAACCATCCTTCCGCTGGGAAAGCCCGCCGACTTTGACCGGTTCGCCGCAAACAGCTGGCTCTATCCGTTAGCAGGATATGTAACAGGCGGCATTGCGGCCATTCCGGCATTAATCGCATGGCTTTGCGGCTTTACAAACAGTATCATCATTGCAGCAGTAACCCTCGCCCTGGTTATAGCAGTCTCCGGCGGAAACCACTTTGACGGCCTTTTAGACTTAGGCGACGGCTTAATGGCGCACGGAAGCCGCGAGAAACGCATCTCTGCAATGAAAGACAGAACAACCGGCGCCGGCGCTCTTGCTGCAGGTATTCTTGTTGTGATTCTCACCTTTGCAGGACTCTGTTCTCTTCCGGTCTGGATGATTGGAATATCCGTGCTCGCCGCAGAAGTCCTCGGAAAAATGGTGATGGGCTTATCATCAGCTCTTGGAAAACCCTTCGCTGACGGAATTCAAAAATATATCTACGACCATTCAAAGCGCAGGTTTGCCGTATATTCTATTCTTCTTGCCATGCCGGTGCTTCTGCTCGGATTCATCTATCCGGTCTGGTGGTGGATTTTTGCCGCGTTTGCAGGCGCGGTCATCACATTCGTAATCCTCCTCCTCCTCGCAAAGAAACTGTTCGGCGGCATTAACGGAGATGTAACAGGCGCTTCAAATGAACTGACGCGGATGGTTGTCCTGGTTATTCTCGGGATTTTAGTTTCTGCTGCGGCATAAAAATGTGATAAACATCACATAATTATGTATAATTATGTGAGATGCATCACATAATTCATAACGCAGCAGCATCTCTCTATTTTTCTCAATGTGTGTTTATATAACAGTCTGCATTTTTTCAAGCAGTAGCCGCAGACCGAATCAACCGTCTGTATATCTTCAAAGAGTAAATAGACGAGGTAAAAAAGAAAAGAATGTGTTACCTTCTTCTTGAGATGGTAACAAACCCGCAGCCTGCATCATCGCTGCACTCAAGGTCAGTTGCTGCCTTGTCTTCAACAACTGTATTGAACATCACCATACCGCTCATGAGTTCATCATCGAGTCCCATACCTCCCTTTGAGCCGCGAAGAGCCTGTGCATACGGGTTAGGAGTTACTCTGCGGTTGACGCGGATTCCTGCACAGTGCTCACAGAAAATACAGGTCGTATGAACTGAGACTTCTTTTCCGCAGCACATAACAGTTACTTTGCCGTTCGGTTTTCTGTCGAAGGGTAATGATTTCATAGATATATATTTGAACGGATGAGATATAGATGGTTTTGCCTTGTAAAGCACAGCATCAGTATCATCATCACAAAAATATGAGAGAATGTTTTATTAAATGAACAGACGAGGTAAAAACACCTCATCTAAAAAAGGAATTATTTTCTTCCCTTGTATTCCAGGACGTATGCGTACGCGTCGGCTAAAATCTCGGCAAGTGCATCGCCGCAGCCGTTCTTTAAGTCCATCGGGTGCAGGTTTCCTGCTGCATACGTTGATTCAAGCTCTGCATAGGATGCGAACTCCAGGTCTCCGCCGAACTTTTCCGGACGGTGTATAGTAAACGTGTCCATTCTCGGAAGGACACAGTATCTGATAATCTGTAAAATCGGGTTGTTCTCAACTTCCGGCGGGCAGAAAGCTTTCTTCATCTTGCGTTTGATATCCTCCGGAGAGTCTGCAACAGAGATGACGTTTCCTTTAGATGAGGACATCTTTTCGCCGTCAAGACCATTGATGATGGGGGTGTGAATACATACCGGCGGCTTGCATCCTATATGCGGAAGGTGCTCGCGGCCTAACATGTGAATCTTTCTCTGGTCGATTCCGCCGACAGCGGCATCCACGTTTAAGGTCGGAAGGTCAACGACCTGCATAACCGGATAAACCATCTGGGAAACCATCGGATTATCCATAGCACGTCCCACCTCATCCATGCTTCTGGTTGCACGGTTTAAGGTAATCTCCTGACAGAGCGTCAGAACGCGGGTCATATATTCCGGTGTAAGCTGAACATCAGTACCTAAGACAAACTCTGCGCCTTTAAGGCCGACTGCTTCAATGCATGCTTTGTTATAGTCTGCGAGTTCTTTAATCTGTTCAAAGGTTCCCTTTCTATTCAGATATGCGTGCAGGTTTGCAATCAGAACCACAATGTCAAATCCTGCGTTTTTCATATCAATCAGCTTGTTGATGGTAACAAGGTGACCTAAGTGAATCTCACCGCTCGGCTCATATCCGGTATAGACACGTTTTACTGGTTTTGCGAGAAGCGCACGAAGCGCTTCTTCGTCAACAATCTCTGCAGTATTTCGTGTGACGAGTTCAAATGCGTCCATGGGCATATATATTAGCTCTATGTACTGATAAAAGATGTGTGACACTGTGTACACTATGACATGGCAGAACCCTGTTCTTTTTTCACACACCCTGTCTCAGAGATTTTTTCATGCACATATCTATATCACATCCCGTTCATACACTTACAGAGAATATCTATGCGGATTGTGGTAAAAGTCGGAACATCAACGCTTGCACATGCAGGAGGCAGGCTCAATATCAGAAGAACAGGCGACCTCTGCCGTATCTTAAGCGATCTGAAAAACAGCGGACATGAAATAGTCCTGGTATCCTCGGGCGCAATTGGGATGGGTGTCGGAAAACTCGGGCTTGCCGAACGTCCGAAGGATATGCCCTCAAAGCAGGCAGCAGCAGCTGTGGGTCAGTGCGAACTGATGTACACGTATGACCATCTCTTTTCCGAGTACAACCACGCAGTAGGACAGCTTCTGCTGACCGCTGAAGACATCGGTGATGAAAAGCATGCGAAAAACATCAGAAATACGCTTGACCGCCTGCTCAAATTCCAGGTTATTCCGATTATCAACGAAAACGATGCGGTTGTCACTGATGAAATCGGTATCGAAACCACAATTGGAGAAAATGATACCTTATCAGCAATCACCGCAAAACTCGTGAATGCGGACTTACTCATTATTTTATCAGACATCGACGGCTTATACTCTGCAAATCCGCGTGAACATCCTGAAGCCGAGTTCATCACCTGCGTTGAAGATATCGACACCTTATCCGTCTCTGCTGAAGGCAGCGGTTCGGCGCTTGGAACCGGCGGAATGGATACGAAAGTAAAAGCCGCACAGATAGTAACCAAAGCCGGCATTGACATGGTGATTATGAACGGAACAAAACCTGAACTGCTCTACGACCTGCTTGACGGAAAACAGGTAGGCACTCTCTTTAAGGGGAAGAAAGAATGACTACAACAGAACTTCTTGAAAAAGCACGTTCGCTGAAAAGCGCTGCAGCAGCACTTTCCGGCGAGGCAAAGAACGCAGCACTGTCTTCCATGGCAGATGCGCTGATAAAAAACACCGAAGCCATTCTTTCTGCAAACCGCGAGGATGTAAAAAAAGCTGAAGGTGTGCTGTCAGTCTCAATGATTGACCGCTTATCTCTTACCAAAGAGAGGATTGCATCCATGGCCTCCGGCCTGAGGGACTTAATCGCGCTTGAAAATCCGGTCGGAAGAACCTTAGAAGAACGCACGCTCTACAACGGCCTTGCTCTTTCAAAAGTATCAGTTCCTTTCGGTGTTGTTGCAATCATTTACGAAAGCAGACCGAATGTAACATCAGATGCCGCAGGACTTGCCCTCAAAAGCGGCAATGTCTGTGTTCTGCGCTGCGGAAAAGAAGCGTATGCAAGTGCGAAAGCAATTACCGCGGCCCTTCAGGAAGGACTTGCTGCCGCAGGCCTTCCGCCCGAGTTTGTTCAGCTCGCTGAATCAAGCCGCGAAAGTTCGATGGAGATTATGAAAGCAGCAGGCTATGTCGACCTGTTAATCCCGCGCGGAGGTGCAGGTCTTATTCAGAGCTGCATGGATAATGCACGTGTTCCGGTTATTCAGACGGGAACAGGTATCTGCCATATCTACGTGGATAAGGATGCTGACTTTGAAACCGCACTTTCCATCATCGAAAATGCAAAAACCAGCAGACCGTCTGTCTGCAACGCAATGGAGGTCTGTCTTGTTGACAGAGCCGCCGCAGCATTTTTCCTTCCGATGCTCCGGAAACGTCTGCCGGATGTCGAGTTCAGACTTGATACGACAGCCGCAGGTCTTATCATGGGAAAACCTGCCTCTGCCGCTGACTTTGATACGGAGTTCCTCGACTACATTATGGCGGTCGCAGTAGTCGATGGTGTTGAAGGCGCAGTATCTCATATTGCGGCCCACTCGACTCACCACTCCGAAGCCATCATTACGAAAAACAAAGAGACTGCAGACAGATTTGCCGCAGCAGTTGACAGTGCGGCGGTCTATGTCAATGCATCTACCCGGTTTACCGACGGCGGTGAGTTCGGTCTCGGCTGTGAGATGGGAATTTCCACGCAGAAACTGCACGCAAGAGGGCCCATGGGTCTTCGGGAACTGAACGCCTACAAGTATGTCATCCGCGGAAACGGGCAGATCCGGTGAGGGAACTGATGACATACGAGTTTGGATTTATCGGAACAGGAAATATGGGGAGTGCTCTTGCATCAGCTCTTTCTAAAAAAATTCCCGGCAAAGAAATTCTTCTTGCAAACCGCACCCGTGCAAAAGCAGAAGAACTTGCAAAGCGTCTCGGTGCTGACACCGGAGAAAATGCGGACGCTGCTGCATCCTGCAGATACATTATGCTCGGCGTAAAACCGCAGATGATGAAAGAGACGCTTGGAGGAATTGCCTCTGTTCTTGCAGAACGCAAAGATGAGTTCGTGCTTGTTTCGATGGCAGCAGCTCTTACCTGCAGAACAATTCAGGAGTACGCAGGAGGGGCATACCCGGTTATCAGAATTATGCCGAACACGCCGGTAAGCGTCGGCGAAGGCGTTATCATGTACTGCTCGACAGAGAATGCCGAAACGTACACGGCATACTTTGCCGACTGTTTCTCGGAAGCAGGTCTCGTTGATGCAATCGAGGAAGAGTACATCGATGCCGGCTGTGTTGTTACCGGATGCGCTCCGGCGTATGCTGACATGTTTATGGAGGGCATGATTGAAGGGGCTCGTGAAATCGGTCTTCCGGAGGATAAAATCAGACGCTATGTCGAGCAGATGCTGTTAGGTTCTGCAAAACTTGCTCTCGAATCCGGCGAAGAGCCAGCAGTACTTCGTGTCAAAGTGTGTTCTCCCGGCGGTTCAACCATCGAGGGTGTTAAGAAACTGCAGGAACTCAACTTCTGCGACATCGTAAAAGAAGGTGCTGTCGCTTCATATAAGCGCACGCTTGAGATGAAGAAACAGTAAGTTTCACCTCACATCATTCTTTTTTTTCATAATCCCCTGAGCATTCTGAGACGATTTTGTAACAATTCATCCTCTTATCTGAAATACAGATGTTTAGTTTTCCAGTGCAAATTTCCAAAGAAACCGCAAATCAGCATGCCTTCGGCCAAACCAACCATCACAAAACAGGCTGAGGCTGAATAGTTACAAAATAGGTTAAAAAGAAAGAGAGAGGGGGCGGCAGACCGGGGAGTCTGCCTGAAGTGTAAGTTTACGGATTATTATCAACAGACGGCAGAGACGCATCTGCAGCAGAGAGCTGTGAATGCTGAATGAACCTCAGGCTGCTGCCGGTGCCGGGGTGCTTATACGGGTCGGATAATACATTGACTGACGCGCATCTCTGAAGTTGAACTTTTCAACAACAAGTCCCTCTTCTTTTAATCTGCGCAGAGCGTAGCGGACAGTACGCGGTGCAAGGCCGGTTGAAAGTACAAGATCTTTGTGTGTTTGAACGCCTGACTTCTCCAGCTGCATCAGAACACTGAGGCAGGACTTTGGCATAGATATAGATACCATACATAATAATCAGCATGTCAGTATAAATAGATTTGCAATATAGTTCGTATCAATACAAATTAATTTAGATTTATACTCAATTATGTTCGTAAACATAAGAACGTAAATCACATATCAAACCCAATCAAAACCATGTCATTTCGACAGAATTGCCAAAATCACTTTACTAAGTTAGAGCGATAATGGAGACAACAGACAAAATAAACGCGCGAAGAAGTATTCTTATTCCGGAAAAACAAACAATTGTCTTATGCTTACAAAACCTGAGAAAAGAGCAGCAGTAATCCTCCTGTCTGTTACCGTGATTCTGATTCTGTTCTATCTCGGTTCAGTCTATCTGTTTCCGAACCTGGGTGTATCTGCCTACTCGGATGATTCACCCGACGGTTCAAAGGTTTATCTCGACGGAGAACTGCTGTCCTACAAAATAACCACATCAGGCGGACATATTTTAATGAATGTCTCGGGAGCGACAGTATTTGTTGAAAACGGTGCAGAATCACTTCGCTGGAAAACAGGCGATACACTGCACATAACAGGCACCGTACAGACCTACGGCAATACAAAAGAGATTGCGGCAAAACCGTCTGATATCTCGATCATCTAAGACAGCAGCCGGGAACCGTCAGGCAACTCTTAACTGCTGAAAACTCCTACAGATAAGTATGAATTATCCAAAGCCCGGAGATACTGCTGATGTCCTTGATCTGCTTGAGCTGAGAAGAAGCAGCCATATCAATGTATATCTCTATATGGACGCTGAAATCGCCAGGACTGAATCTGTTGAGGAGGGGATTGCAAAATACCGGCTTACCGACCTCGACTACCGCCCGGTTCTCGAAATCGAAGACTGGTTTAAACACATGAAAAAACAGATGAAGCAGATTGCCGGAGCATCTGCCGATTTCGAAGAGATGCTCAAAAGCGAACCGCTGATTGCTGATGTCCTTGAGACGGGCACGATTCAGACGCCGGCAGGGGCCAGGCCGTATCTGAAATGTCTTCTTCCCTATCTTGACGAGATGGAAGAAATGGAAGTCAGAAATGCGTCTGATTTCCGGCAGAAATAATTCCTGCCATACATCCTCTCCATCATTTTTGCGGTTCTTCAATCTTTTGTGTGAACTAAAGTATTTTTGTAACTATTTTTACTCTGTTTGAAATACAAACGGTTAGTCTGGCCGGTGCGTCTTTGCTGATGAAACCGCGAATCTTCGCGAATCTCAACGCGAATCGCGAGCCTATACACCCGTGCTTATCCCGCTTATCGCGGGCACGGGCGGCTCGCTGGAATGGTTT
>DALTWQ010000031.1 GCA_029987025.1 Methanocorpusculum sp.
AAAGACATCTGTCTGTCCGGCAGATTTGAAGATATTCCTCTGATGCAGTAAGCTGATTCGCGAAGGTATCCGTTCATCTGCCGCATACTCAATCTCTTTTTACAAAACAGTGAATCCGGAACAGATTCTCATTCAGAGAGTAATTCCCATAGAATAGCTAACAGTGCATTTATATCGGATTAATTATATAAATAGTTTCTATTCGGGAATCTATGGTCCCGAGGTGTGTAGTACATGGAAAAAACAAAGCTCTATAACATCCTTGCAATCATTGCAGTTATTGCAGCATTTGCCCTGCCGCTTCTCTTCACCGGAGCGGGCGCAGAGCTTGAAGCAAACAATGATGCAGGATTTATTGACTGGTATAACCAGTATATGTCTGTCGGTCAGAGTGAAGTCACTGATCATTATTCAGAAGATATCATTGACGACCCTGATACAGTCGACAAAGCAAGAAACGGTTACCTTCTTCAGTGGGCAACACTGATTGCACCGATTTTAACTCTGGTTCTTGCCTTCCTGACGAAAAACGTCATTCTGTCGCTTTTCCTCGGTGTCTTAAACGGTATGTGGACTGCAGCACTGTTAACCGGAAATGTTCTTCAGGCTGTTGCTGACGCATTCTTAAACTCGACCAGCGGATTTGTCGGAACCGTTGCTGATTCCTGGGATGCAGGTATCATCATGGCGGTTCTTGTAATCGGCTGTCTGATTGCGTTAATTACTAAGATGGGCGGAATGAAAGGAGTCGGAAACGCCATGGTAAAACTGGCAAAAGGTCCGCGCTCTGCACAGATTTCCATCTGGCTTTCCTCATGGTTAATCTTCTTCGATGACTATGCAAACGCATTAATTATTGGCCCCATTATGCGCCCGGTCTGCGATAAGTTCCGTATCTCACGCGAAAAGCTGGCATACATTGTTGACTCTACCGCAGCACCTGTTGCAGGTATTGTTATCATCTCCACCTGGATTGGAACAGAACTTGTCAACATCAGTCAGGGTCTTGACTCTGCAGGTATTACTGCAGTTTCTGCCATGGATGTCTTCGTTCAGACAATTCCCTTTAGATTCTACAACATCTTAGCACTCTTCTTCGTCCTTGCAGTAGGTTTCCTCCTCCGTGATTACGGACCGATGCTGAAAGCTGAACTCCGTGCAAGAACAACAGGCGCCACCATCAACCCTGGTTCTGAAGTCGACAAGGAAGATGCCATTGACGAGGAAAAGGCAGAACTCAAGGAAGACTACGGTATTTTAAAGACGTCTAAGAAGGCTGTTCGTCCGAACGTCTGGAATGCACTTGTACCGATTCTTGTCTTAATCATCTCTGCAGTAGTCCTCTTCTACACGAACGGATGTGCAGCCCTCGGCGGCGGATTCTGGTCTGTAGGTGACGCATTCGGCGCTGCCGATGCATCAATTGTACTGTTCCAGGCAGGTCTTCTTGCCTGTATTGTAGCTGTTATTATGGGATTCGCGCAGAAGATTTTCACCCTCAAGGAAGGTATTGAAATCTGGGCACACGGTATGAAGTCAATGGTCTTTGTGTGTATTATCTTAGTGCTTGCATGGACGATTGGTTCAACAATTAAATACCTCGGAACCCAGTACTTCTTAATCCCGGCAATTGCAGGAACAAATGCAATCTGGCTTGTGCCGGCATTAATCTTCATTATTGCAGCAATCACTGCATTCGCAACCGGAACTGCATACGGAACTATGGCAATTTATCTGCCTATCTGTATCCCGCTTGCATACGCTATTGCAGTAGTTCATCCGGAAGTTCTCGCAGATCCGATTGCCTATGTAGTACTCGCTTCATCTGCAGTTCTTACCGGAGCTATCTTTGGTGACCACTGTTCGCCGATTTCAGATACTACCATCATGTCTTCGACCGGTGCAGGATGCAGTCTTCTTGACCACGTCGGAACACAGATTGCATATGCAATGACTATTGCAGTCATTACTGTTGTCTGTTATGTCGTGTCCGGAATTCTCATGACAGTTCTTGGAACCGGAGCAATATGGGCAATTGCAGGAATTACTCTTGGAATTGGTGCAGTTCTTTGTATTCTTGCCCTTCTTATCTTCGGTAAGAGAGTTCCTACCTGGAATGAAAAGACCGGTAAACTTGAAGGCGTCACTGAAAAAGAACCCGAAAAAGCTGCATAAGCAGCTCTGCAGGATATCATATCCGATATCCAACTTATTTTTTGATTTTATTTATCCGGGCATTACACCGGAAGATTCTCAATTTTGTAAGTCCGGATTTATCTGTTCCTGTTTTTTGTCCGTACTTGTTATCCTGATTTATTCGGCACAGTATTGTAAAATCCGGCAGTATATCTGCACATCAGCACACAAGTTTTTATAAATCTCAATAACGAAAATATATGTAGTAAATATGGGCAGATTTGCACCTAAATTCATGAACAAGTACGTTGCCGCGGTTCTATGTGCCGGTGCTGCAGCTTTGGCTGCCGCGACATCAACACCGTTTTCATCGCTTCTTGTATCTGACATAGGGCCGATGTCAACTGTGGCATTCATGAACCTCGGTGTCGGTGCTGCTGCTGTTCTTATTGCATTAACCTGCCGTAAAAATAAAAAAATATTCAACCCTGAGCGTCACTTACGAAAATCAGACCGCAAAAATCTGTTTCTGGTAATTATCAGCGATTTTCTTGCAGCAGTCCTGTTGATGGTCGGTCTTACATCCGCATCAGCTACCTCTGCATCGCTGATGTTAAACTTCGAGATTGTAACCACTGCTCTTATTGCACTTGTTTTCCTGAAAGAGAATATCCCGAAATCCCTCTGGGTTGCAATCACTCTTATTACTCTCGGATGTATCACTATCACATCCGGCAATCTTCAGTCATTTGTCAGTTCACCCGGACTTCTGTTTGTCTTCGGAGCCTGCTTCTGCTGGGGTTTTGCAAACTGTATGAAAAAGAAGATTGCAGAAAGAAACCCTGTGGAGATTCTTTTAGTCCGCGGAATCACCTGCGGTCTTGCAGGTCTTCTTCTCGCATTTATCTTCGGCGAAGCAATGCCTGGCTTTACCTCCATTATTCTTGCAGGCCTTCTCGGAATTGTGGCATACGGAGCTTCCAACTTCTTCTTCCTTTTATCACAGCGTGAGTTAGGTGCTGCAAAATCCTCTACTATCTATGGGGTCAATCCTTTCCTTTCAGCAGTTATCTCAATGTTTATCTACAACGAAACACCGTCAATCTCCTTTGCAATTTCCCTGCTTCTGCTTATACCGGGATTCTATATTGCAACAGTCGTCAGAGATACGAAGATAGAATCATCCGCAGATGAACCCGTTTCCCATATAAAGGATGATAGAGAGCTGGGAAAACAGGATACATTTTTCGAACTGCGTAACTATCTGACGGCCATAGGTTTCCTGCTGATTGCAGCACAGACACTGATGACTGTTCTTAAACGGGTTCAGATAACAGGTATTCCCGGCGATTCAATTTATCTGTCTTCAGAACTGAGTTTTGCGTTCGGTATTTTTATTTTCCTGATTGGTGTAATTCTTACCGTTTTGCGTAAACGTGATTTTACCGGACTTACGTTTCTGTCATACGCAATGCTGATTATCCTCTATTCATTTGTCGGAAGCTGTGACTATCTGGTTGGAACTATAGGATTTTTCTTACTGATTACTGCTGCGATATTTCTGTTTGAAAAGAGGAGAAAGAAGTTCGTCTATGCTGTTATATTTCTGTTATTCGGTATAAATTACTTAATGGATGCCTTCAACATTACCACAGGCATCTATCCGGTTGTTGGTTTTGCAACAGTTATCTTTCTGTTTTACATATCTCTTGCGGCATCAAATCTTCTTCCGAAACTGCCGCTGGCTTCTCACATGACAGATGATGATCTGTTCAGTTTCATGCGCTGCGGTTCAATGCTCGGATACCTGATTATCGCTTTAACTGCAGCACCATGGATTCTGGTATATCTGTTCGGGTTTGATGCAGCATCGTCAGAGGTTACTGCTGCATTCTTCATAGCATGTTCAATTTTCCTAGTGATTATCTCTGCCCTTCTTCTCTTTATCGGTAAAATCAGATTTACCAGTGCAATATTTCTGGCAACGGCTTTTGTTACCTGGATTACACCGTTAGTCAGCGGCGCTGAATTTTATGTTCTGGGTATTATCTACATCATTCTCGGTCTGTTTGCTGTTCTTCGGAGAAAATCATTCCTGCTTATGGCACTTATATTTATCCTCTACGGCATCTCTGCATTTTCATCTATTGCAATTACCGGCGAGGTTGAACTTCTGCTGACACAGGTTCTCTTAAACATAATTCCATGCCTCATTGCAATTTATCTGGCGCTTGCAATTTTCCTGCCGAACAGAAAACTGCCGCTGTTCTAAATCCCCTGGTTTATGATACGGAAATGAAATGACGATGCTGCAGACAATCTGATGTCTGGAGAGTGATTATCTGCTGTTTTTCCGTCATTCTTAATATCATTCAATTCAAATATAGTATGTAACCTTACGTAGGTGTGTATCATATGAAAAAGACTATTGTAATTGCAGCAGCAGTTGTACTTGTTGTCCTTGCAGCAGTATTTGCCGCAGGATGTACATCCTCTGATTCTGCAAAAGTAATTACCGGATATAATGACCTCTACGGCGCAAAAATAGGTGTCCAGACAGGTACTACCGGTGATGTCGCGTATGTCAGTGAAATTGAAAAAGCAGACCCGTCAACAAAAGTTGAACGCTACACAAACATCGTTGATGGTGTTCAGTCCTTAAAACAGGGTAAGCTCGACTGTGTTGTTATTGATTCTGAAATTGCAAAGAATTACGCAACTGAAGGCAGCGGATTAAAACTCATCTATGACGATGCATTCGCCTCTGAGGACTATGCATTTGCCGTCAAGAAAGGAAACGATGAACTCTTATACGCACTTAACACTGCAATGGATGAACTTAAGGCAGACGGTACCTTCGACAAGATTAACAAGTACTATCTCGGCTTTGAAGGCGGAGAACAGTACAAGAAGGTTGAAGGTATCAACTACAAGTCTGACTTAAAGGTTGCAACCCATGCAGAGTTCAAACCGTATGAGTACAAGGAAGAAGGTAAGTTCCTTGGAATTGATATGGATGTAATGCAGGCAATTGCTGATAAGCTCCAGTACCAGCTTGTTATTAACGACATTGACTTCGGTTCAATTCTTCTTTCCGTTCAGACCGGTAAGGATGATGTAGGTGCATCTGCAATTACTGTTACTGATGAAAGAAAGAAGAACGTGGACTTTACTGATCCTTATGTAACTGCCACGCAGGTAATTATCGTCAGAGCATAAATTACTAAAGAAAAAAATCTTATTTTTTTCTTTTAAATGAAGAGCCTTTTTTTATATACGTTTCTTAGTATAGTATTAATCTTAAGAGAACCCATATAGTAAGTAATTTGAGGTTTCGTATATGAATAATCAGTTCGTGAAACATATGCCGGTAAAAATTGCAGGATGTATTCTGCTGATTCTTTTAATCGGTATCTTCTGTACCGGATGTGTTTCTGCCGAAACTGCGGATGCAGTCCCTACACCGGCAGAAAATGTCACTGTTGTAGTAGTAAATCCGGTTGCTGATTTCTTTACCTCACTTGGTGATAAGTTCAGCCAGAACTTCCTTGAGAAAGGAAGGTATTATTATATTGTGCAGGGTCTGCAGAATACAGCGTTAATTTCTGTGTTTGCACTGCTTATCGGTTTAGTGCTTGGAACACTTATTGCAGTAGTTAGAACAGTCCATGACCACCACGGAAAGCTGCATATCTTAAACGCTGTCTGCAAAGTATATCTTACGGTTATCCGCGGAACACCGGTTCTGGTTCAGCTGCTGATTATCTACTATGTGATTTTTGCAACAGTTGATTTGAGTAAAGTACTTGTCGGAAGTATTGCATTCGGTATCAACTCGGCAGCGTATGTTGCTGAAATTATCCGTGCAGGTATCAATGCGGTGCCTAAGGGTCAGTTCGAAGCCGGATACAGTTTAGGTCTTCCGTTTAAGTTTACGATGATTCTGATTATTCTGCCGCAGGCGGTGAAAAATATTCTGCCGGCTCTTTGTAACGAAGGAATCACACTTATCAAGGAAACATCTGTGAGCGGATATATTGGTGTGATGGATTTAACAAAGGCGGGTGATGTTATCCGAAGTCAGACATTTGAAGCGTTCATGCCGTTGATTGGTGTGGCACTTATTTATCTTGCTATGGTTATGGTGCTTACCGCCTTTGTAAACAAACTGGAAAAGCGGCTGAATAAAGGAAACGGAGTTACTGTATAAGGAGAATACAATATGCCGAATAAAGGAGATATTCTGATTCAGGTTGATGATTTGAAAAAGTCGTTCGGAGACCATGAGGTTTTAAAGGGAATTAATACAACTATCCGTATGGGTGAAGTTGTAGCAGTTATAGGGCCGTCCGGCTGCGGTAAATCGACGTTCCTTCGTTCACTTAACCTCTTAGAAAAACCGACGAGCGGTCACATCTACTTTGAAGGGATTGATATTACTGATAAGTCGGTTGATGTCAATAAGATGCGGGAAAAAATCGGGATGGTGTTCCAACAGTTCAATCTGTTCCCGAACATGACGATTAAGAAAAATATCATGTTAGCTCCGGTGAGACTGGGCAAGATGACCGCAGAAGAAGCATCGGCAAAAGCGGATGAACTGCTGAAAAGAATCGGGCTTTCTGATAAGGCTGATGCACATTCACCTCAACTTTCCGGCGGTCAGCAGCAGAGAGTTGCGATTATCCGTGCTCTTGCGATGAATCCTGATGTGATGCTTTTCGATGAGCCGACGTCAGCTCTTGACCCGGAGATGGTTGGTGAGGTTTTAAGTCTGATGAAGGACCTTGCCGAGTCAGGTATGACGATGGTTATTGTAACGCATGAGATGGGTTTCGCCCGCGAGGTTGCAGACCGGGTTCTTTTCATCAATGACGGAGTTATTACCGAGGAGAATACACCAGAAGAGTTCTTTTCGCACCCGAAGCATCCGAGACTGCAGGAGTTCTTATCCAAGGTGCTTTAAGCATCTTCTTTTTTATGATTCGAAAGAGTTGTTCTATGTGCTCACACAGAGAGGATTTTATCGATTATACGTCCTATGATGAGGATTCTCTTGACTGTGGTTTCGAGGACACGGTCTATGATTTAGCTGAAGAGAAGGGGTACGCAGATGATGAGTATGATTCTGCAGATGAAGATAAAGACTGAATGAGTCTTCGGTTAAGAGAAGAACTCTTTTAAAAAATCCTCTCTGAAACAGGACTTATCGCTTCAGCGAGTATTTCCATGCAGTTGTACAGTTACAAAAAAAATTATGGTGCAGGAAATCCTAAATCCCTGCAGATTTTATCGAGCGGCAGATTTTTGTGCGTAACCGCGACACGCAACGTTTCATCGTTGGCAATTACGTGAGCCAAGCAGGTCATGCCGTAACCCTGGAATACTGCAGCTGCTTCGGGCATTACCGATAATATCTCAGTTACCTTCGAGTCCGCAGAAAGAACAGATGCGGCCGGTTCTTTTTCCTCTTCGTGAGCTGCTTTTTCTGCTTCGCGGAGAATTATGCGTGCCGCCGTTTCAGCAGCGTCGCCGGTAAGATTTACACAATGTTTTGCATGTTCTGCAGAGCCGATTTCGAGCGAATGTGTCAGGACACGACAGCATACGGCTTTGTGTTTCGCCGTAAAATCCTCATGTAGTTCTGCGGCAAGTTTCAGACAGGCTGCAGCCTTTACCAGTTCAGATGATTTCTCACGTCCGAACAAGATACCCAAAGCACAGACAGCACTGCTTACCGCGCCGCAGAGACAGCCTCTGCCTCCGATACCGACCGGAAAGCCTGATACGGCGGCGATGATGTACTCCGGGATATCCGGGAAGAATGCTTTTCTGAGAGCGAACATTACCGCTTCGGAACAGTTGAATTTTGCTGTCTGAAACAATGTTTCAGCTTCCTTGCGGATTTCTAAAGCGTCTGCTCCGGAATAATGAAAATAAATAGGAAGAGTCATATTCTCTTCCGAAAATCAGGCTCTCTTTGCGGTAAGCGTCAGAGGAATTGCGTTTCTTACGGTATACATTGCCATACAGCCGCTGAGTGCTGCATTCTTGAGCATCTCAATCTGCTCATCGGTTGCCTGTTCACTTTTGACGTTGAAGGTGATGCGGTATGCTCCGACAAGCGGCTGGTCGCCTAACTTGAACTGTGCGTGGTAGTCAAGGTCTGCTTCGATGTCGGTTGTGAGTGCATCAATTTTGATGCCGTTTTTAGCTGCCGCGGTCATGAATGTTGCAGATGCACAGCCGCAGATCCAGAACAGACCGTAAGCCATCGGAGACGGGTAGTTTCCGAGTTTTTCGAAGTTGGGGTGTGCTAATGCGAATTTGACCGGTCCGTTGTCGGTCTTTGCAGATGCAGTAAACTGCGGTCCGTTCTCGTCAAATTCCCAGTTTCCGGTCATGTGAGTGGTAAACAGTGCTTCGTTGTCATCTGCTTTGATTTCAGCTTCGTACTGTTTTACCTGGTCTAAGTCGATGTTGTTAAGCATGAGTATACACCTTTATGGTTTGATTAAAAGATTAAGTGATTGATTAAGGATGTATGGTCAGGTGAACTGACAGGTGTTGTTCCGCGGAAATGGTATGAGGTTTTGCTGGTGCTTAGTATGTCTGATAAGTTCGTATGGTTGATTTATTTTCCGCGTTTTTTTCTGTCCGGCTGAGGAGTAAGCGTAATTTCATAGGTATCAGGTTCTGTGCGTTCTGCCACAGATACATCATACCCTGATTTCGGGAATGCTCCTTCAACGGTATTCACCTGGGTTTTTGTTCCAAGGAAGGTAAATGCACCGTCTGTTTTTTTGAGAGCTACTTTGAGCTTCAGCATCAGGTAGGTGCATGATTCCTCCCGGAAATCTTCAGTCATTACTAACTGATTAGTGAGTATTAGTTTTTAGAGATTGTGATTTCCCACAGTCCGTTTTCGACCATTTCGGTCTTGCACTGCAGTTTTTTAATGCCGCAGTACTCAGGGATGGAGGCGGTTGCTGCCGGTGCGTGGTCGCATCTGACAACAAGGGTTTCTCCTGCAGGGAGTGTTTTTAATGCTTTGTCCACTTCTAATACACAGAAGGGACATACTTTTCCGGTAATGTCGAGATTCATTTTCAGTTCACCTTTAAAGTCCAATCATGGTAAAGAAGTTTCCAACCCATCCGCCGATGAATGCGGTAAAGACAATTGCTCCGATAAGAAGTCCTACGAAGAAGAATAATGCTTTGATGTTTCCTTCTGCGGTCATGACGAGCTGTCTGAGCGGACATCCGCCGAGAAGAACGCCTAAGAGACCTGCGAAGATACCGCCGACAATCATGCAGATGACGGTTGCTGCAACGGAAAGTCCGGCCGGAGCGCCTCCGATTGCGGTAAAGCCGTTGTTGATTACCCAGAAGAATCCTCCGTATGCGCTCGGGAAGATTAATGAGAAGATTAAGTAGAAGACGAATGCGGAAAGAATCAGTACGATGTATCCTTTCAGGAGACGGGTCTGTCTGAAGAGGATGAAGTCTCTGATACCTCCGATTGAACAGAATCCGGAGCGCTGTCCGAGCCATCCGATGATGAGACCTAATACTAAGGTTGCAATGGGAATAAGCCAGATTAAATCCATGTTACTTTCCTCCCATTCTCTTTAATGCAATTTTAACTCCGATGAAGACACCGACGACGATGGCGATTAATCCGATGAATGCAACTGCATCACCGTAGCCGACACGAAGGGCGATACGGTACGGGCATGCTCCCATTAATAAAGCGCAGACCATGAAGAGGAATCCGCCGATAGTGTATTTTACACAGGATCCGACGGATGCTTTTTTGACTCTGAACTCTTTGTAGACAAGAGCTGCAATGAATGCGCCGACTAATACACCGAGGATGGTTAATACCGGAACTGCGCCTGCTGCAATGGCTGCTGAAGAGATGGGTGCCATTCCTAAGCTTGTTCCGAAGATGCCGTTCCAGATGCTGTTGATTAAATCACGGGTGTGGCATGCGACACAGAATCCGTATGCAACAGGTCCTTTGCCGGTTGCACCGAGATAGAAGAGATACTGCACGAATGCAGCGCCTAAACCGATGATTGCTCCTGCAACCCACGGTTTCTTAAGAATCTTGTCGATTCCTTTGTTTGCAAGTGACTTTGTCATGTGATAATCTCATTAGTCTCTAATTAATATTAATATATTTGCATAATGTTAAATATATGAATTAACTGAGTGTGGATTAAAAACAATTAATATATAATAATTACCCACAACACGCAGGCATTTAAAAATATTATCCATATTTGTGATGTGTATATTTATATGATGATAGATTAGATATATACACATGTTATCTCTAACCGGAGGCAGATGATGTTTTCCGCGGAAGAAATCAGGGCAGATTTTCCTATTCTGGAACATATTGTCTATCTGGATAATGCCGCCACCTCCTTATCGCCGCGTCAGGTGGTTGAAGCACAAAGCGATGCGGAGTTTCATTACCGTGCGAATGTGGGCCGCGGTGTGCACCGCTTAGGACGGCTTGCGACGCATAAGTTTGAGGAGTCGCGTGAGGTTGTGCAGAAGTTTTTCGGCGGAGAGTCAGGGAAACTTGCATTTACCCGCAATACAACAGAGTCAATAAATCTTGTTGCTCACGGTCTTTCCTGGAATACGTCTGATAGAATTATTGTTCCGCTGCAGGAGCATCACTCAAATATTCTGCCATGGTTTTCGCTCGAACGTGAGGGTAAAATTGCCGGTGTTGATGTAGTAGGCGGGACTGACGGCATGATTTCGCCTGAAGATATTGCAGCCGCTGTTACAAAGGATACACGCATGATAGCTGTCGGTCATGCATCGAATGTGTTCGGAACGGTTGCTCCGGTAAAAGAAATTGCAAAAATCTGCCGCGAAGAAGACATTCTCCTGCTCGTTGACGGCGCACAGACGGCACCGCATCTTCCAATCAATCTCAAAGAACTCGGCTGTGACTACTTCTGTTTCTCGGGACACAAAATGATGGGACCTATGGGTATCGGCGGCCTCTGGATGGCTGAGGATGCGCCTGAAATTCAGCCGCTTTATTCCGGCGGGGGTATGGTTGGAACGGTTACCGAACACTCGTTTACTACAGCAGGAGGTACTGCACAGTATGAAGCGGGAACGCCGAATGTCATAGGTTCAATCGGTCTTGCAGAGGCCTGCCGGTATCTGACGCGTCTTGGAATGAAGGATGTTGCCGCTCACTCTGAAGCGCTCGGCAGAAAAATGTGCAGGGATTTAGGCGAAATCGAGGGCGTTACAGTCTATACGCCTTCCGGTGCGCAGTTGACCGGGTCTGTGTCATTTACGGTCGAAGGCGTTCATCCGCACGAGGTTGCCTACTTCCTTGACGAAGCAGCGGCAATTATGGTGCGGTCCGGCGAGCACTGCTGTCAGCCGCTGATTCACAAACTGCTTCCCGGAAAGACCGGAGGTACCGTTCGTGCATCAGCGTACTGCTACAACACAGAAGACGACATTGATTTGCTGACGGCAACAGTTGAAGAGATTGCACATATGGTGATATGACATGGCAGTTATGAATACAGATATGAAGAAAAATACATACGGAGAATTTCCGGTACAGATTATTGTAAACGGACGAGCGGCTCTGACGATTATGACGCACGCTGAAAGCGCTGCGGAACGGGAGGAACTTGTTCTGGGCGCTTTGTTTACGGAGCGTGTTGTTGCGTCGCTTGATGATGTTGAGTCAGTTCTCATTAACGACGCTCAGGCAAGTGTTGTAACAAAAGACCCATACACCATTCTTCTTTCACGAAAGACGGTTTTAGCCGGATGCGGTGGCGCATCTTCGTTTCTCGACAACGGAAAACTCGGCAGAGTAACTTGCGGATACACTGTTTCCGAAGAGGTATGCACAGCGGCGGCTGATAAAATCCCGGAATCTGTCTGGTATTTCGCAGGTCTTTTTTCCGCGGACGGCACGCTTATCTGTTCAGCGGATGATATTACCGCTCAGAATGCAGCAGACAGAATTATCGGTTCTGCTCTTAAGGCCGGAGTAAATCCGGCAGAGACGTTTGCGGTTTTACGCGGGAACTGTACGGTTGAGACGATGCGAAAGATTATCATCGCAAAAATTCCGGTGCTTGTTGCCGCAGGTGATATCACGCTTGCAGCTCTGGAGACAGCATCTGAAGCCGGTGTTCGGATTATCAGAGGATAAAAACCCCCCTCAAACAAAAAGCAGATGTACAGTTGAAGCAGGTTGTTCCCGCTTCAGTACACAAAAAAATATTTTTCCTGTCCTTACTCAATAATCTGCGTCTCGGCAAACCGGTCTTCAGCGGCGAGCAGGTACTCAGACCCCTGTGACAGCGCCTTCTTCGAGCAGATATCGATGCACTGACCGCAGAAGATACAGTTTCCGACATAGATTCTGATTCTCTTCTGCGGCCTTTCGCCCTCTGCTGCAGAATATACAACCTGCTCAATCGCATGAGCAGGACAGACCTTCTGACACAGGCCGCAGCCGTTGCAGACCGCACGGTCATAGAGCAGTTTTCCGCGCTGATTTAATGGAGATTCAACCGGCGGATGAATCTCAGCTTCGCCCACGCTGACTTTTGCAAGGAAACCGGTAATCGTCTTGGGCAGATGTTTTGCCGGGAACAGATTTGTGGCAGGTTTTTTAAACGCCTGCTTTACAATCTCCGGAAGCATAGGAAGCATTTAGAGCACCCCCGTGATTCCTGCATCGATGAGGAACAGAATCAGCGCCGCAAGTGCGATACCGCCTAAAATAAACCAGTACACCTTAACAACCTGCGTAATTCTGAAACGCGCCATCATCGTTCTGAACACTGTAACCGAGATAATCATCACCACAATTAGCTTCACAAGGAAGAAGAGAATATCCACGATAATTGCAAGAGCGCCGGTCAGACCAAACAGCGGCGACAGATTCCACGGAAGAAGAATCGCAACTCCGAACGAAAGAATAGCAACCGTCTTCACCGCCTGGGCAAGAGAAAACATGCCTAAGTTTCTGCCAGAATATTCTGCAAGAATACCGCCGGTAAGTTCAGTCTCTGCCTCCGGCGAATCGAACGGAACCTTAGAGAGTTCTCCGGGCGTAATCCATGCGAATAAAATCAGCAGAAGAACAATTGCAATAATACCGCACGGGCCGCAGACGCTCCAGATATTAGTATCCATCAGCGTAACAAAGGAAAACGGCTCGGAAACACCGGCCACAGAAAGTCTCCAGGCAATCAGAATCACAACTGCCGCGAGCGGAAGCTCATAGGCAATCATTGAAACCATTTCACGCTGGGCACCGACGGTTGCATACGGCGAACCTGATGCAAAACCGCCAATTACAAGACAGAGCGACGGAATAATCAGCAGATACAGCACCAGAAGCATGTCTCCTGCACCGCCTAAGACCGGTGCAATGCTTCCGAACGGAAGATAGAGCAGAATCGCAATTGAAGCGGCAAGAGCAAGC
>DALTWQ010000032.1 GCA_029987025.1 Methanocorpusculum sp.
CTCCATATCTTAATCTATTCTTAAACCAAATAGATACCTAATGACACTTGCATTGCTTTCTGTATGGGATAAAACCGGCATTGTTGAGCTGGCAAAAGCCCTGACTGCAAAAAATATCGGCATTCTCTCATCCGGAGGAACAGCCCGTACCCTTCGTGAGGCAGGCATTCCGGCAAAAGACGTCTCCGAGTACACCGGATTTCCGGAAATGATGGACGGACGGGTAAAAACCCTTCACCCGAAGGTACACGGCGGTCTGTTAGGCAGACGCGGAATCGATGAAGCCGTAATGAAAGAACACGGCATCGAAGCAATCGACTTCGTCTGCGTAAACCTCTATCCGTTCGAAGAGATGTCAAAGAAAAATCTCCCGATTGATGAATTAATCGAGTACATCGACATCGGAGGACCTGCAATGATTCGCGCCGCATCCAAGAACTTCAAGGATGTAACCGTCATCGTTGACCCGACCGACTACGCAGAAGTCATCAAGGCAGTCGAAAACGGAGGTACTTCCTATGAGCAGCGCTTCAAGTTGGCTGCAAAAGCATTCACCCGTACTGCAGCATACGATGCAGCAATCTCCAACTACCTCCAGGGTGTCGGAAAAGAGTTCCCGGACACCTACACCGTCCAGTTCCAAAATGGAAGAGTCCTTCGCTACGGAGAAAACCCGCACCAGAAAGCAGCAGTCTACGGAACTGCAGGCATTGCCGGACAGACCTCCGGTCAGGGCAAAGAGATGTCCTACAACAACTACCTCGATGTCCATGCAGCAGTATCCCTCTGCCGCGAACTCACCGGCTTTGCAACCGTTATTGTAAAGCACAACAACCCCTGCGGCGTTGCGTTAGGCAAAGACCAGCTTGAGTCCTACATCAAGGCACGCGAGGTTGACCCGGTATCTGCTTACGGCTCAATTGTTGCCATGAGCACCGAAGTCAATGAAGCAGTCATGAAGGAAATCTGCTCCACCTTCGTCGAGGTCCTTGTCGCCCCGTCCTTTACCAAAGAAGCACTCGAGCTCTCCAAATCCAAGGCAAACATGCGCCTGTTAGTTCTTCCGCCGGCAGTCGAAGCTGATGAAATCAGAACTATCGACGGCGGCTGTCTGGTTCAGCGTACTCCGGCCTACACTGAAGGATGGGAAGTTGTAACCAAACGTGCCCCGACGGCAGATGAAGCAGAGGCATTAAAACTCGCATGGAAGGTTGTCAAATACGCAAAGAGCAATGCAATCATCTACACCAACAAGACTGAAACAGTCGGAATTGGTGTCGGTCAGATGAACCGTGTCAACTCTGCCCAGATAGCAATCGAAAAGGCAGCAGAGTTTGGAAGGACCATGAAAGGAACCGTTGTTGCATCCGATGCATTCCTTCCGTTCCCCGACACTCTCGAAGTCGCTGCAAAGGCAGGGGCAACTGCACTTATTCAGCCGGGCGGTTCAATCCGTGATGATGAGGTCTTAAAGCGGGCTGACGAGCTGGGTATCGCAATGGTCTTTACCGGTGTCAGACACTTCAGACACTAACTTTTTTTTACTCTGTATCCGTTCAAAAAGACTTAGTACAGTGACGCGTCAGAATATAAGGTTTTTCTCTTGCGGTCCTGAATCCATTCGGTCACTCACTGTTTCAGAATCCTTATATGCTTAAAATGCAATTTGATGGATAATTTACATCGAGTGATGCAAAACATATGGCTCCGAAAAACAAACAAAAGGATTTACTGAATCTGTTCTCGAATCTGACGAATAAAACAAGTATTCATGAGCCGCGCAAGACTCTGCATGGAACTCTGCGCGACCAGGATGCAGTAGAGCGTGAGATTGCGCTTATCATGCGTGAGATTCAGAGCCGAGGATTCTTCAAGACGAAGTTAGAACCGATTCAGTTAGCCCGCCTTGTTACTATGTTCTACGCGGGAAAGAATGATACGGAAATCGGCAGAAGCTTAGGCGATGAAAAACTTTCTAAAACTATCGCCCGTGCACGAGTTCAGTTAAAGCTCTTCCGTGACCAGGATTTCAATATGCCGTTTGATGAGAAGGAACTGAAAAAACTCATGGACCAGGGAATGAATATGAAGGACATCTCCGAGAAACTCGGTCTGTCTCCGACATCTCTTCGTGAATACCGCCATATCATCGATATGAGAGACGACAAGACGCTTGACCCGTATCTCGACCGTATTAAAGGTGTTTTAGAAGACCGTGATTTAACCGAGAAGATGGCATCCACTCTCCAGGAGGATACTCTCGGAGAAGCTATCGATGTGGCTGAATCTACGGATATGACTGAAATAAACTAATTTTTCTTTTTTCGGAGACGGCGGGAGTTTTGTTCTGCTCACTCTTTAGAACATTACAAATAGATTATTTTCTTATCTTTTCGGATTTTCAGACCATACAGGAAGAAAATAATGCCTGAAATCACACAGAGAACAAATACTATTACAGCTATTCCCGTGAGTTCTCCAAAGAATTCATAGACAACCCCGCCGATTAATGAATTTGCTGAATAGCCGATGTATGTAAAAATATCCAGCAACCCCAGAATAACAGCACATACAGCCGCTGATACATGCTCTACTGCTAATCCGATAATCAGCAGTTCAGTGATTACAATCAGGAATCCATTCAGGAATATTCCCGCGTATACACATGTTAACATCAGATTCTGATTAACAAATCCTGTATTCATATACTGATTAAAGATTATGATATACAGGATATTTATTATGGTCCATATCACTAAAGCAATACCAATGGGGAGGGCTTTGTTTTTCACTTTGGCCGTGATAAATCCGCCGAGAATTGCGCCTATCATTATCGAAAAAGTGTATGCTGCAGTAAATGTGGCTGTATCTTCAATATTATAGGCAAGATATACTATCTGAGACAGGTGGTTTGCGAGAATGCCGTCACCCATTCCATAAGTTAATGATCCGAGAAACAGAAGGTAAAAAAACGGGTTAGTGAATATTTTTTTCAGTACCGGAGCTATTTCGTGTTTCGGCTGTCCGGGTTTTTCAGTATTTCCCGAGGGCTGTTTGTTCTTTCCCGGTTTCATTAAAAATGCTGCAGGAATAAGGCAGAATGCCATTATTGAGATTACAATCAGGCATGCAGTTATTCCAAAAGTATTCGAAACACCGGAAATTACAAAGGAGAGGACAATACCAAGACCCCCCTGTGCTGCCAAAAGAAATCCGGAGAGGATTGCACTGCCTTTCTCGCTAAAGAATTGTCTTGCCGCACTGTAAACTATGGTAAATGATAATACTGAAACACCTATTCCGAAAATTAATCCGAGAAAGAGAATAAGCAGAGATGGTACGGCAGCAAACGCTGTGCCGAGGAATCCGATACCGCACATTATTGCTCCGAAAATAAGTAAGTACAGCATTCGGATTTTCAGCGTAAGAATGCCAAGTATTGGTATGGAAATTGCCAGTACCAGGTCCATTACAGAGAATGCTATAGCAGCATCGCCATATGTAAGTCCTGTGCCGGATGAGATTTCCATCGAGAGAAGGCCGGCGTTTGCACGTATACCTGCAAATACACCATAGAGCAGTAAGGCACCTATTACAACGAGAATCTGCTTTATAATGACAGGGTGCGGTTTTTGCAGTTCAGAGGCGGCAGCGGAATTCATGGATTTTTATCTGGCAGAAGCAGACTCCTGTATCTGGTTATGACATATAATTTTAACCATAGATAAATTTATTCAAGAGATTTTTAGTAAATGAAGAAACAGAGATTTCGACTTCAGAAGGTTGTTGACGCGTAAAAAGACCGGGCTGAATTGTTTAAAAAAAGAATCCGGAAAAAGTCCGGATTGTTCAGACGAACTTCATCGGGATTTCGAAGTAGGATAATACTTCATCAGAACCGGCACGCTTGTACTCTGCTCTGAAGACATAGTCTCCTGCTTTTGCCGCAGTTGCATACCATTCGTACTGTCCCGGGGAACCCATAAGTTCAGGGTTTGCTACCTTGTAGTCCTCGATGATGGTAAGTCCGTCACCGGATGCTGTCCAGTAGTAACCGGTGGTCGGGTTTGCGGTCTTGATAACCTTTGCGAACTCACCTGCAGCCGGGTTGATGTTGAATGAGTCAAAGACATACTGTGTCTTAGCTCCGTTCGGTGACGGCTCGTTTGAGTCAACGACGTGAATCTTCTGAGAGTAGGTAGATACTGCAGAGTCCTCTCCTTCCCATGAGCGCATGTACTTTAAGGTGATGGTGTAGTCGCCTGCTTTTTCAGGCTGGAACCAGAAGGTCTGCTTTCCGGGGGCTCCGGCCATAATCAGGCCGTCATCATTCTGCTTAGGTGCAGTAGTAAAGTTGTTGTAGAGAATCTCATTGCCTTCAGTTACAATCCACTGGTATCCGGTGGTCGGGTTGGATACAAACTCAAGAGAGAAGATGTCTCCGGTACTGTATGTGTCCATGCCGTCGAGAGTGACAAGAACAGAGTATGCAGGCTCCCCTACTTCAACCGGCGCCGCAGGCTTCTGCTCTTCAACACAGCCTGCGACAAAGATGCAGCCGAATAGTACAGCTGCTGCAATAATTACTGGAATTACTTTCTTCATGCACATATCTATACGTGAAAATAATATAAATACATGTATCTTAACTTTAAAAAAATATGAAGTTATCCGGTAAGAACGGGAATTGTATATGTTCTGAATATAAGAAATCCGGATTTTCCGGATACATACAACGTATTTTTAAAACAAAATTGTAAAATTAGATTATTCGCGTTTTACGCAGACAATCTCAAGTACGCCGTTTCTTACGTGCGACTCGGTCTTTGCCGGGTCTATTTCTGACTGAAGCGGAATCTCTGCAGAGTATACTCCGTTTTTGCCGGTCGTAAGCTTCAGTTTTCCGTCAGTATAGGTAACAGAAAACTCGCTGCAGCTTCCGGGAAGTTCAGTCTGCAGGGTATATGCGGTATCACTCTCGAAAAGTTCGAGGGGAAGAGACCGCTTCTGCTGCTTTGAAATAAGGTCTGATAAATCAGAGACGGACGGAGTGCCGTCACCTCCCGCGACGATGAACTTCACTCCGACCACAGAGGGTATCCCCTGTTTTTTTTCGTCAGATGAGCCGGCAAGTCCGCTCATTATCATGTTTTTGATGAACTCTATTATTGTATCTTTTCCCGGCTCGTCCATGTTCTATTCGCCTTAGTTTGTACTGTTAAGTATCTCTTTAATTCTGTTAAAGTCTTTCTGATGAGCGAGGATGAGTCCTTCGAGTTCCTTTACGGACTCTGCGGGCTCATCATCTGCGTACTCAGCGGCTTTTACCTGTGCATAGGCCTTTTCCAGAGTCTTTCTCTCGTCCTCGGTATAGCGGTACTGCCATGAGCTTTCCTCGGCTGCGAGACGTCCTGCTTTATCAAGAGACGGTCTGACGCGCTTTAATGCCGCATCGAAGTGGTTCTTGTAGACCTTGACGCTCGATAAGGCAAGTTCAATTTCTTTCATATCAAGACCGCCGACTTTGGCGATGAACTCACGGATTGCAATCATCTTTGCCTCACGGACAAGTGCTTCAATGTCAGCACCGACGAATCCGTCGGTTGCTTCAACGAGAGCTTCCGCGTCGATGTCGTCTGCGAGCATCTCCTTAATCTCTTTGAGGTAGACCTCAAAGATCTGGCGGCGTCCTGCTGCATCCGGCGGCGGCACAAAGATGTGCTGCTCAAGACGTCCGGGGCGCATCAGTGCGGGGTCAATCATGTCAGGTCTGTTGGTTGCCCCTATCACGATGACGTTTTTGAGCTCCTCTAAGCCGTCAAGCTCGGTTAAGAACTGGCTTACGATGCTTTCAGTGACGTGGGATGAGCCTTCATAGCTTCCGCGTCTGGGGACCATCGAGTCGATTTCATCGAAGAAGATAATCGACGGGGCTGCAAGGCGTGCTTTTCGGAAGATTTCACGGACACCTTTTTCAGACTCGCCGACCCACTTAGACATGAGCTCCGGTCCTTTTACCGAGATGAAGTTGCACTCTGATTCGTTGGCTACTGCTTTTGCCATCAGCGTCTTACCGGTTCCGGGCGGTCCGAACAGGAGGAATCCTTTCGGAGACTTGGTTGCAAACTTCTTGTAGACGTCACCGTATTTAATCGGCCACTCTACTGCCTGCTGCAGTTCTTCTTTTACGGAGTCAAGGCCGCCGACGTCAGACCAGTGAACATCCGGGACCTCGACTAAGACCTCACGCATGGCAGACGGCTGAACCATTTTTAATGCGGCTTCAAAGTCTTCCGCGGTGACCTTTAAGGAGTCGAGTTTCTCCTTCGAAGGCTTTTCTGCAGGGTTGAGACCGGGGAACTCACGGCGTAAGGCATGCATGGCTGCCTCTTTTGCAACGAGTGCTAAGTCTGCACCGACAAATCCGTGGGTGCGGTTTGCGTATTTTTTGAGGTCAACGCTGTCGCCTAACGGCATGTTTCTGGTATGAATCTGCAGAATCTGTGTACGTCCGTCTTTGTCCGGGACACCGATTTCGATTTCACGGTCGAATCTGCCGCCTCTTCTGAGAGCAGGGTCGATTGCGTCAGGCAGGTTTGTTGCTGCGATGACAATGACTTTTCCTCTGCTCTTTAAGCCGTCCATGAGGGATAAGAGCTGGGCTACGACACGGCGTTCCATCTCACCTTTGGATTCATCACGTTTCGGTGCGATGGAATCAATCTCATCGATGAAGATGATAGACGGCGCATTTTCTTCTGCCTTCTTAAAGATTTCGCGCAGTTTCTCTTCGGAGTCGCCGTAGTACTTGGATACGATTTCAGGTCCGGAGATGGTATCGAAGTATGCCCCTGCTTCGTTTGCAACGGCACGTGCGATTAAGGTCTTACCGGTTCCCGGCGGGCCGTAGAGGAGAACTCCTTTGGGAGGTTCGATGCCGAGCTTTTCAAAGACTTCGGGGTTTCTGAGCGGATACTCAATCATCTCACGGACGAGGGATAACTCACGGCCTAAACCTCCGATATCTTCGTAGTGGATGTTTCCTGCGGATTTGCCTTTAGGTGCGTCTTCTGCTTTGTAGGCCGCACTCTTGTAGGATACGGTTGTAGATTCGCTGATGATTGCCGCATCGCCCGGGCTGATGTCGGATATTGCAAAGTAGGCTGTGCCGTAGCTGGTAAACCCGCCCCAGTTCGAGAAGAACGAGTCGAAGTTGTCAAAGGGGTCTCCTGCACGCCGTACGTTGAAGGCGATTATCTGTCCTTTGACGGCGGGTTTTCCGGCGAATGCGCTGCGGACTGCAGACTGAAGGCTTTCGGTGTCTATGCCGGTTTCGCCTGATACAGGCTGCAGGGTTATTTTGTCAGCGGTCTTCAGTTCTATTTTTTCAACAGTTACGGTGTCTCCGATACCGGCACCAGCGGTCTGTCTGGTTTCTCCGTCGATGGCAACAGATGAAGAACCGACAGTTCCGCGGACTGCTTTTGCAACGGCGAATTTTTTGCCGCTGATTTTTACGTAGTCCCCGGATGCTATGCCGAGTTTGGACATGCTTTCGGCAGAGAGTCTTGCATAGCCTTTGTGGGCGTCTGCGTAGTCTGCCTCCTGCACAATTAATGAAATTATATTGGTATCTGTCATTTTATATCACTTCGTTTAGTTGTGTACATTTACATCTATTTTTCCAGATATATAAACATCTTATTCAAGGATTCTATTCGGGAATGAATAATAGGTTATTTATAGTCGTGCAATACACAAAACATAAAAACGCGCACAAAACATATTATTTATCCCTGCTGAAAACCCATTAAAAAGTATGTCAGATTCCCTTGCCAGGTTTAAGATAGAGAACAGAAATACCACAAGCTGCCGCGAGCAGAAACAGATTGTGCCGCCGAAAACAAAGCGGCCTGTGCATAAGACACGTGCAGACAAGGAAGAATAAGAACAGGTTCTTTTTTCAGCAGTGCCGCACCGGACAAATCCAACACCCTGTTTAGGAGGAAAGCCAATAGTTACACGAATTCTATATCCTCATACAACATTACTACACCCCTTCATCTCTTTTCCCATCATCATCACAAACCGTGCCGTAACACATACCAGAACCGCCGAAACTGCAAGAATACCCGCTGCTGCAATCCAGATAAACTCCGGTGGAAACCCGTTTACAATAAGAACACCGATACCGAAAAGAAACGCAGATGCCGTAACATGGAACGGGAACGTAAACGCCGCATGTGCGGGCGAAAACGAAAGCCGCAGAAGCTTTGGAAGAGCCGCTAAGATAATTATCAGAATCACCGACTCAACAGCGAGAAGAATTCCTGCGGCACGAAAATCCGCATCAAACGCCTGCACGTAAGATGCCGCCAGAATAGACACCGGCGCTGCAAAAATACAGACAAGCGGTTTAAGCCCGTCAGGAAGCGGATACTTAAACTGCCGGAGTAAAAGAACAGGCGTAAGCACAATACAGCATACAACCCCGAACCAGAAAATAACCTGACCGGAAACCTCCTGCGAAAAATAAGGGGAGGTAATGGATGCGACAAGAATACCCACATACACCACAAGCCAGCTCGGATACACATTCTGTATCTTAAAAGGGTGAAGAAACCGCACCGAAAACAGAACAATCAAAGCGGCGTGCAGAAAAATACCCGCCCACCAGAGAATAACCGCAGAGTCTCCGGCAATCTCCTTCAGATAAACAGCCAGCATCATAGTGCTCATACAAAACGTACCTGAAACCGAAGCTGCCGCCGGGTCCTTTAAAGCCGTCTTAACCTGCGGAAAACAGAAGATGCACTTCGCAATAAATAGAATCCAGATAAGAGCTGCAGCACAGCCGCAGATGATGTGCAGAACCATCCCGACCCCGGGACATCCTGTATAGCCGGAAAAGAAACAGGAAACCAGCAGACCGAGACAGGCAAACGAAAGCATCACACCGCCGAACGGAATCGGCAGAATAGATAAAAACCTGTTCGCACAGATAAGATACCGGTTTGCAGAAGAAACCATACCGAAAAAAAGGAATAATGAGTTTTAGAACTCAGTCTTCCGGTCTGATGATGTTTTTGGTCATCAGGCCGAGAGTTCTGTAGAGGAATTCAAGTTCGTCAAAGACAGGGATGTCGTTCGCACGGCAGATATCAATACCCGGCTGCAGAGAATCTCCTCCGATAAAGCAGCCTACAATCAGATTCTCGCTCTTCTTCTGATAGTCGATTAAGACGCCTCCGACCTGTTCCGGTGAGAGAACTTTGTTCGGGAATGTGATGATAACTGCAATGTCCCAGAGGGTTTCATTCTCCGGACGGGTAAGCACATCAAGAACACCGCGGAAGCGTGCTTCATCAGCGTCGCCTAACAGATCAACCGGGTTGTTTCTGTTCCAGAACGCAGGAAGGAAGGTGTCCATCTCTTCGATGAGGTGCTTTGGAATATCGACGATGTGAATTCCCCAGGTCTCGGCGTAGTCGTTGGATAAAACCGCGAAACCGCCTGCGTTGGTGATAACAACAGCTCTTTTGCCGTACAGCGGCTTTTTAAGAGCGGACATGAGCTTTGCGCACTGGAATGCTTCAGGAACAGTGGTGACCGGAATTACGCCGCACTTTCTGAATGCCTCCATATAGACCTCGAACGCACCGGACAAGGAACCGGTGTGGGACGCTGCTGCCGCCTGACCTCTGCGTGATGAACCTGCCTTGATGGCGATAATCGGCTTGGTTTTGGTAATCTCTTTTGCCATCTCCATGAAGGCGACACCGTTTTTAATCTCTTCGATGTAGAGAACAATTGACTTCGTGTACGGGTCGCGGGCGGCGTAACTCATGTAGTCGAGGAAGTCAAGGTCGCACTGGTTTCCGACGGAGACAACTTCAGAGAATCCGAACTCGGAACCTTTCGTAAGGGATGTGCCGACAACCGCATTTGCCATTGCACCGGACTGGGAGATAAATGCAATGTCTCCCGGAAGCGGAGATGATGCAACATAGGTCGTATCAAGTTTGTACGGCGGAAGAATCAGACCGAGACAGTTCGGACCCACGATTCTGACGCCGTACTTTTTGGCAATCTCGACAACTTTGTTCTCAAGAGCGCGGCCTTCCTCGTTCATCTCCTTAAAGCCCGCGGTAATGACAACAGCCATCTTTACGCCTTTCTGACCGCACTCCTCGATGACGCCCGGTACAAACTTTGCAGGAACTGTGATAACAGCCATATCAACAGGTCCCGGAATTGCACCGATGTTTGCATAGCACTTCTTTCCCTGAATCTCGTCACGCTTGTTGTTTACCGGATAGAGGGCGCCTTCGAACTGGAGAAGGTTATGGAACGCCGCATAACCCATCTTTGTTTTATCATCGGATGCACCAATAACGGCAACTGCTGACGGCTTGTAGTAGTCGAGAGGTACAATCTTGTCCGGATTGTAGTGAGCCGGCATTACAACGGGTTCATCCTGGATGATGACACGTGCATCCACTGCCGAGCCGCCTTTTTCGTAGAGAAGAAGCGGGTTGATGTCGAACTCGACAACGTTTTCATTCGTCTCAAAGAAGTTGCAGGCGTTCTTTAATGTCTGGAATAAGAACTCCTCGTCTTTGGGTGCATCTCCGCGGTATCCTTTGATTAACTTGTATCCTTTAACCGAGTGGATAAGAGAACGCAGCTCAAGGTCGGATGCCGGAAGAAGACGGATAGCAACATCGCGGTGATACTCGACCATAGTGCCCCCCATACCGAAGGTAATCACGCGGCCGAAGGTCGGGTCGATTTTTCCGCCGATGAGAATTTCAAGGCCTTTTCTGGCCATCTCTTCAACGATGATGCCGCGGATTTCTGCATCAGGGTTGTAAGCTTTTACCGAGGCAATAATCTTGTTGAATGCTGCCTTTGCTTCGGCATCATCTGCGATACCTACGATAACGCCTCCTGCATCACTCTTGTGAATAATCTGGGGAGACACGATTTTCATTACGACGGGATATCCGATTTTAGCTGCGGCTGCTGCAGCGGAGTTCTCGTCCTGTACGATTTCAAAGACCGGAGCCGGAACATTATATTTCCTAAGAAGGCTGTATCCGTCAGCCTCGGATAGCATGTGTGTTGGTTTTGCTGTCACAATATTCTCCTATTGATAGCGTTCATCTGCCGCGTCCGACAGATAATTGTACATTATTTATCATGTATAATTATTTATAGACTCTGTTTTGTATGCGGCATCGAAGATGACATACCATCCCTGACGATAAAATACCTATGCTTATTACTTTGTCGAACCAATATTACCCTACTCTTAAAGGAGGAGATTTGAAAATGAAATACGTAGTCGTCACAGGAGGCGTCATGAGCGGCCTTGGAAAAGGCATTACAGCCGCGTCCATAGGCCGTATCCTCAAAAACAGAGGGTATCATGTAACAAGTGTTAAAATTGATCCGTACTTAAACATCGATGCAGGACTGATGAATCCTGCACAGCACGGAGAAGTCTTCGTCTTAAAAGACGGAGGTGAAACCGACCTTGATTTAGGAAACTACGAGCGTTTCTTAGACATCGAACTCACCTCTGACCATAACCTGACCACCGGTAAAATCTATCAGTCTGTCATCCACAAAGAGCGCCGCGGCGACTACCTCGGAGGTACTGTGCAGATTATTCCGCACATCACCAATGAAATCAAGGACAGAATCCGCCGCGCAGCAGAAACCTGGACTGATTCCGAAGGCAGCCATGCGGAAATCTGTATCGTAGAAGTCGGCGGTACCGTGGGCGATATTGAAAGCATGCCTTTCTTAGAGGCTGTCCGTCAGATGCACTGGGAGTATGGAAACGGCGACTTCGCTTTAGTGCATGTTACTCTTCTTCCGGCTGACACCATGGGTGACCTCAAAACAAAGCCGACTCAGCACTCCATCAAAGCTCTTCGCGAGTTAGGTCTCGAAGCTGACGTAATTGTGGGCCGCAGTTCATATCCTATATCTCCTGCAACGAAACGTAAAATCTCCTCCTTCTGCGACGTCGATGTAAATGCCGTCATCAGCGCGAGAACGGCCCCTGATACCTACCTTGTTCCGCTCGAACTGGAAAAGGACGGTCTTGCAGCAGTTCTCTTAAAACTCTTAAAACTTGATCCGCGTGAGCCGGACAACACCTGGTACTCTATTGTCGCCAAGGAATACACAAACCGCGTCTCTGTCGGTATCATCACCAAATACGGTGTAGATGACGTCTATATCTCCATCAAAGAAGCCTTAAAGCACGCCGGACGCAGTCTTTCAACTGAAGTCGATATCCACTGGATTGACGCTGAAACCTATGCCGAAGAAGAACTCCGCGACCTTGACGGCATCTTAATTCCCGGCGGATTCGGAAACCGCGGTATCGAAGGCATGATTTCCGCCATCAAATATGCACGTGAGAATAAAAAACCGCTTTTAGGACTCTGTCTCGGATTCCAGTTATCTGTTATCGAGTTCATGCGCCACGTTGTCGGATACGCAGATGCAACGAGTGAAGAGATGGGCGCAGGAACGCCTGCCATCGCTATTTTACCGGAGCAGGAAGGGGTCGAGGACTTAGGCGGTACGATGCGTCTCGGCGACTGTGATGTGTCTCTTGCAGCCGGTTCAAAGCTTGCAGAACTCTACGGCAAGACAGAAATTATCGAACGCCACCGCCACAGATACGAGGTTAACCCGAAGTACATCGATGAGATTGAGGCAAAAGGCCTTACGTTCGTCGGCAGAAACGGACGCCGTATGGAAGCACTCGAACTTGCAGACCATCCGTTCTTTGTTGCAACACAGTATCACCCCGAGTTCCGCTCACGCCCGACAAATCCGTCGGCACCGTTCGTCGGATTTGTTGCAGCATGCCGCGACAATAAGAGGAAAGAGTAATGGAATCCGTTCTTGTCCTCGATTTCGGCGGACAATACAATCAGTTAATCGCGAGAAGAGTCCGTGAAGCAAACGTCTTCTGCGAGGTTAAACCCTGCACGGTCTCTCTTGATGAAATCAAGCGCGGAAACTACAGCGGTATCATCTTTACCGGCGGACCTGCAAGCGTTTACGCTGAAGGTGCACCGCGTGCCGCAGAAGGTCTTTTTGAGTTAGGTCTTCCGGTCCTTGGTATCTGCTACGGCGCACAGTACACTGCATATACATTAGGAGGTACGGTATCTCCTGCTGCAAAACGTGAGTTCGGCAGAACTGAAATCTCCGTAAAGCCGTCGCTTCTTTTCGAAGGAGTTCCCAAAGAGACTCTCTGCTGGATGAGCCACGGCGACCAGATTACGAAACTGCCGGACGGATTTACTGTCTCTGCAGAAAGTGCGGTATGTCCGGTTGCCGCGATGGAAAACCCGGAGCGTAAAATCTACTGTGTCCAGTTCCATCCGGAGGTTATGCACACGCCCGAAGGCTCGAAGATGATTGCAAACTTCCTTACCGGAGTCTGTGGATGTAAGGGCGAGTGGAAGATGTCTTCATTCGTCGAAGACACGGTAGTGCAGCTTCGTGA
>DALTWQ010000112.1 GCA_029987025.1 Methanocorpusculum sp.
ACCAGTGAACACGTCTGCAGTTTCAGTCAAAAACATACACCTGACGAACCCCGCAGAAGCAGATGAGGGCCGCCGCAAACCGCCTCATCCGCTTCTGCAGTACAGAAAAAACCGCTGTTTTAATCAATAACTCTTGTTAAAAAAAATTAAACCTGCGAGAGAGACAGCGCCGGCTGTCTTCGTCGAACAGCCGCAAAAATTTATTTTGTAAGGACAGCGCCGTGGTTCTGTCCTTTGGTAACCGTAAACGCCGCATAATCACCGAGCTTTTCTTCAAGCTCTTTGAGAAGCGTTGTATCTTTTCTGTCGTAGACGCCGAAAAGCGTCGGGCCGAGCGAAGATAAACCGACACCCGGGCATCCGCACTCCCGCATCGTATGCATCGCGGCGGAAACCTCCGGCGGCTGCAGCTGGAACTCGACTTTGTTGAACGCAATCTCCTGAATACGGTTCAGCACCGCTGAAAAACCCTCAAGATCCTTTTCAATCAGGAACGGAATCATGTTCATGAAAATGATGTGGGACAAGAGTTTCACATCCTCCTTCGGCAGCGGACAGTACGTCTGGAACACATTAATCTCAGCACTGCCGCTTAAGTAAAGACCGGTGTTTTTCGGCATCGCAAGAACAATATTCCACTCCTCAGGGAAGTCGTAGCGTCCGAGAAGAACCGGCGGAACAGGGTCTGACGCTGATGACGGCATGAAACTTGCCTTCTGCTTTTTACTGTGTCCGCCGTCAGCGATAAAGCCGCCTAAATCAAACCCGTAGGTGCCGATTCCGGAAGTGCCGGCGCGCCCCACAATTTTTGCAAGCTCAGTACTTTTCAGATGAAGTCCTGCATACTCAGTCATCAGTTTGCCGGTTGCAAGAGCAATCTGTGTCCCCGAACCGAGACCGGAGTGCGAAGGGTACGTCGAGTTAACTGTAAAATGGAAGTTCTCTTCAATTCCCAGGACACGTCTGATGTTCTGTTCTGCGCGGGTAATCTTTCGCGTGTACTCGCTCGTTACCGCCTGCGGCAGATTTTTTTCTGCGAACTCGATAGAAGTATCGTGTGAAGACTCCTCTGCCGAAAGAGAAAAAGACGGGTTTTCCAGCGTCAATCCGATACCTCCGTCCACGCGGCCGTAGGAACCGTTTAAATCGATTAGAGCAATGTGCAGCCTTGACGGCGTGATAATTTGCATAATAGTCTCTTTTTCGTTGTAGTTGACAGGGGATATACTTTTCGCCGGAAAAAACGCAGGAATAACGCGCACAAAAACCAGCAGAAAACATACCTGAAAAACCGGAACATTCTGCGAACCTGTTTCCGCAGCAGATGACTAAACTGCGGCAGAGATGCTGAAATCGAAAACGAGGCATATTCTCTTCCTGATTTCCTCCTCCTAATAAAAGAGAATCCTTTATATGAGAACAGACACAAATTTGTAAATGTCCAGAGAGGGGGCTGAAAAATCAGCCTGACCGAAAGGTCGTGGACATATCTTCGAAGCAGTTTTCTGCAGAGAAGTATGAGCACAGGACCCTCCTGTGCGTTGTGTAAAGCAGCCGTCACTTAAACTATCAGCAGTTACTATTTAGCTACTACCAGCAGTTTTCAGGAAAAGTAACGGAAAACAAGCCACGTAAAAACCTTTAAAGAGGCAAAATTATGGCAAAATATAAAGATGTTATCGACCTTTACGATGACAAGGGAAAGCTCTTAAAGAGCAACGTCGCCCTCGAAAAGATCAGCCCGTTAGTAAACCCGGCTATCAAGAAAATCATTGACACTACCAAGAGATCCGTCGCAGTCAACCTCGGTGGAATGCAGGAAGCTTTAAAGACCGGAAAGATCGGAAAGCACCAGCAGATCCTTGGCCGTGAACTGAACCTCGACATCGTCGGTCACGTAGACTCAATCGAGAAAAAGATTAAGGAATACGTCTCTGTCGGTAACGAGAAAGCAGAAATCAAGCGCTTCAACGGAAACAAACTTCTCTTAGTCAAAGTTCCGGAAGCACGCCTTCAGTCTGCAGCAACCTACGATGCAGCACTGACTTCTGTTGCAGCAGCAACCACCTATGCAGTTGTTGACGAGTTCAAAGTTGACATGTTCAACGCATCCACCGTCAAGGCAGCAGCATTCGGTACCTACCCGGTAACTATGGACCTTGCAGGAGGAGCATGCTCTATGATCATGTCCATCCCGCAGAACAACGAATCCTTAGGTTACGCACTTCGTAACATTCCGGCAAACCAGTCTGTCATGATGACTCACCGCAATGCAATGCAGGGTGCAGCACTTTCAGCAACCTTCGAGCAGGCAGGAGAGTTCGAAATGGGTAACGCAATCGGCCCGTTCGAGCGTGCACAGCTCTTAATCTACG
>DALTWQ010000113.1 GCA_029987025.1 Methanocorpusculum sp.
TAATTCAGTCAGCCATGTCCTCTCTAATATCCTCACAATAAGCCCGAATCTTCTGTTCAAACTCGTGCCGTTTAATCCTGATATCAGCAGCAACGGCAAATGCTTCATACATTGCAGCCGCTGCATCGGCAAGCGAGTCTTTTTCCGCAGCACATCCGGCACAATCTGCCGGCGGGAACGAGATGTTCCGTGCCTGTA
The DNA here is from genome assembly GCA_029987025.1 of Methanocorpusculum sp. Lineage (GTDB taxonomy): Archaea > Halobacteriota > Methanomicrobia > Methanomicrobiales > Methanocorpusculaceae > Methanocorpusculum. The sequence goes on from DALTWQ010000113.1 coordinate 199, forward strand.
TGTGAATCTGAATCTGAGCTTTGCGGCGCCTGCATAATGCAGCAAGTAATGCTGCCGAGTCGCCGGTTAATGTGACGTACTGAAAGTTGGGGGTCATAGGAAGTTATTACTCAGTATTTTGTAATTACGCTATTTATATCTGAGTGTTATGGCATACCCGCTGCAGGGTTTTTGTAATCTCCGCGATGGATATGCATATATGTAATTCATCAGCACACTCTCCTCTTCAGATGTTTTTTTCCGCAAGGTAAAAAAAAACGCGCAGGACTGTTCGGAGATTAGTACGTGCGCCTGCCCGTACACACGAATCATTATCTCTTTTCCTCGCCAACATTCTTATCAGAAAATATCATGCCTGACTTCCGTGTTACCTTAGAAGCCGCCTGGATTGTCCGCGACATCGACACCGCAGCAGATGCAGTCGGCATCGCTGTTTCCGAGTGCGGAAGAAGACTGCAGCCGTCTGCAAAGTTTGTTGACGTCGACGTCTTAAACAGCCCCTGCCCCCACTGCGGAAATGAGCTTACAACCGCAACCGTCGCTGCAAGAACGGCTCTGGTCGGCCTTCTGCTCACCATGAAGGTCTTTGATGCAAAATCAAAAGACCATGCAGAAAGCATCGCAAAACGCGTCATCGGAAAAGCCCTGCGCGACACTCCGCTGTCTCTGTTTGAGATAGAAGAACTCGCTGACGAAGAAAAAGAAAACAAGGCAGAATAAGAAAGCGAAAAAGCTCCTTAGATACTGCAGCGGAATAAAACAGCAGGAGAGCATCAGACCAAATCCCGGGGCCGGATCAGGCACTGCATAAGATACCGGGTCAGGATAAGATATCGAATCAGAACAGCATCAAAATATGAATCAGGCACGTCATCTCATCTCATCTGTCCCCTCGCGGGCGAAAAAAGAAATCAGAAGCAAAGGCGGCATCCATTCGCACGAGAAGATATATCTGCAGTCATCAGATACAGGCGTCTCCTTTGCGCTGCGCATCTTCGTAAGCGAACTCTTCACCGGACGCCGTGATATCGTATTCGTCCGCAAAGAAACAGATGCAACCCTGATTCTCGGCGACAAAACGCTCGATGATACTGCAGAAGAACTGCTTGCATCTGTCCTTGAAGGGACTGTTTCCTCGCACCTCACACTCCCGAAGGTGAGAACAATACACCCGTTTTCCGGCATCCCTGCTGAAGAAATATCAGCGTATGCAGAATACTTCGGATGGAACAAAGAAACTGCCCTGCCGTCATCTCCAGTCCATGATTTCTTACATGATTTCACCGCAGACCGCCCGTCGGCAACGTATGCGCTGAAAAATGTCGCCGATAAACTCCATGAAAAAGCAGATATTCTTTCTCTGCAGATAGATAATCATGAGCGGGGGAACAGACATGACTGAAAATTCAGAGATGAATGAGAGCGATACCTTCTGCGGCTGTATCGGCTGCGAAATCATAAAAGTAAAAGACCTTATCAGAACAGCGGTCTGGGAAAGCGGCGCGGAAGGAGTTGTTATCGGCATATCGGGCGGCATCGATTCAGCAGTTGCAGCAGCCCTTGCCGTAAAGTCTCTCGAAGCAAAACGGGTGCTCGGTGTATTCATGCCCGCAAGAGAGCCTTCGCCCGACGAAGCAGATGCACGCCTTCTTGCAGAAAGACTGGGAATCGAACTTCTGACAGTTCCGCTCGAAAAGCCGCTTAAGGAACTGATGGCAGCACCGAACATAACAGATACACCCATGTCTGCAGGAAACGCATCCGCACGGCTCCGTATGACTGTTCTCTACAACATCGCTGCAGCGAGAAACTGTCTTGTCTGCGGAACCTCAAATAAAACCGAGTACCTGATAGGCTACTCCACAAAATGGGGCGACGGCGCAGCAGACATTCAGCCTCTCCTGCACCTCTACAAAAAAGACGTCTACGCCCTCGCAGAAGAACTGGAGATACCGGAATCCATCATCACCAAAGCACCGAGCGCAGGATTTTTTGCAGGCCAGACCGATGAAAAGGAGATCGGCATGACCTATGAAGAACTTGATAATGCTTTGTTCTCGCTCGAACTGAATGATGGTGTTCCGGAAACACCTCTCGAAGAGCGTGCTGCAGAGCTTGTAAAAAAGAGCGCTCACAAACGAAAACCCCCGGCAAACCGGTTTAAATGGTAAA
>DALTWQ010000033.1 GCA_029987025.1 Methanocorpusculum sp.
ATGGTCTACCGTCTTCGTCCGCTCTGCAGTCGGTGAGAAAGTCTGGAACGACGCAATCAAAGCAGGCTGGATTGTTGCCGAAGATGCTGACCTTAAAGGCCAGTTCGGCGTCCCGATGGTCCAGAAGCTCGCACAGATGAAGATTGACGGAAACGCAAAGACCCTTGAAGCACGCAAGAACGGTCTCTTACCGGGCCTCAAGCCGTTACGCAACCCGTACATCTAAACCTGTCCGTTTGGATTTATTGTACCTACAAAAAGTGTACTCACCCCTCTCGGGTACACTTTTTTGATAAAAAAAGAATTCTGTTTTGAGTATTTTATGTGCGTAACAGCAGAGTTATTCTATCCGCTGCTGATTCAGTGAAAAAAAAGAATTGTATTATTTATTCCGCATCTTCTGCAGAAACGCCTTCTACCATGCGGTTGTAGAAGCGTGCTGTAAGCAGTTTTGCTTTTTCGATTGTTGAACCGTTCTTTCCGATGGCAAGTCCGAGATTTTCTTTCTGCTTTACAAATACCTGGATTTTATCCTCTTCATCGGATATGGCAAGAGTTACCTCAGCGGGCTTGAACATGTTTTCGATAAATACTTTGGGGTCTTCATCGAACTCGACCATCTCGATGCGTTTTCCAAGTACACGGGAGAGTTTTCTGATATTGTCACCGTTTTTTCCTATGGCAATACCCATGCTGCCTTTTTTGATGACATAGATGATGCGATCAAACCGGTCGTCAATGACGCAGTCGAAAGCAGTTGCATGAGTTAATATCCGCAGTTCCTCGATGTAGCGCCGCTCTTTAAAGCCGAGGCTGCGTTCGGTCATTCCCCAGTCACGGGTTATATTTTCATTCTTCGGCAGAAGCGCTCCGGTAATGTAATCCGGCATTTTTTGTAAAAATTAGTATGATCTGCCGATGATAGCCTTTCTTCCGGGCTTTCCGCAGATGATACATTTTCCTTCATTGTCCTCGATGTACCGGCTTCTTACGTCAGTTCCAAGGAGTGAAGAGTTTGTCAGTTCCTCAAGTTTGTCTGCACATTCTTTGTCGCCGCACCAGTGAACTGCAACCACATTGCCTTCGAGCCTTGCGTTTGCTTCATCGACTGTTGCCGCTTCTTTGACATGTGCTTCGAGATGGTTTTCAGCCTTCTCTAAAATCTGGTCATGTGCTTCCTGAAGCAGATTTGCGACAGATGCTGCTGCATTCTCGCGCGGAATTGTTGTCTTAACCCCTAATCTGTTAACACAGACTAACTGTCCTGCATCAAGGTCGCGGGGGCCGAGTTCAACTCTGAGCGGTACGCCGTGCAGTTCCCAGTGGTAGTACTTTGCACCCGGGCGCATGTCGCGTGTATCAGTCTTTACACGCATGCCTGCTGCTTTAAGTTCCTCTTCGAGGGTCTTTGCTGCTGCAAGGATTTCTTCTCCGCGTTTTCCGACGATAATCGGAATGATGACAACCTGAGTCGGTGCAACCGTTGCCGGAAGAACGAGACCTTTGTCATCGCCGTGGATGCTGATAACTGCTGCAATGGAACGTTCGGAGATGCCGAAGCAGGTCTGTGAAGCATACTGCTGTTCACCATTTACATCTTCGTAGGTGATGTCGAATGTCTTTGAGAAGTGGCTTCCTAAGTGGTGGACTGTTCCAATCTGAAGAGTTCTTCCGTCCGGCATTACTGCATCGACTGCCATAGTAAAGTCTGCACCCGGGAACTTATCCCAGTCCGGGCGTTTGGAGATGATAACAGGCACGCCGAGCGTCTTGTAGAACTCAAGAGATAATCCGAGTTCGTACTCGACCTGTTTGTTTGCGTCATCCCAGTCGGTGTGGACCGTATGTGACTCCATGAACGAGGTAATCTCACGTAAGCGGATAAGAGGTCTTGTGTGTTTTGTTTCGTATCTGAAGGTGTTTACGACCTGATAGAGCTTTAACGGAAGGTCGGCGTGTGATCTGACCCAGAGAGAGTACATCGGATATATTGCGGTTTCACTGGTCGGTCTGAGGGCAAGTTTTACATCGAGCGGAGATAATCCCCCGTGGGTGACCCAGTAGACTTCGTCTTCGAATCCTTTGATGTGTTCTCCTTCTTTTGCCAGCTCAGTTTCCGGGATGAGAAGCGGGAAAAGACATTCTTCATGATCGCGGTTTAAAAGTGAGCGCAGATAGTTGTAGGTATGCTGGCGCAGGGCAAATCCGAACGGATACCAGACATAGAGTCCTTTTACGGGGTATCTGACATCCATGATTTCTGCACGGCGGATTACTTCATTGTACCATGCACTAAAGTCGGTCTTTGAAGGAAGTCCTTCGATTTCTTCTGCCATAGTTAATCCTACATATACTTTGGCGCTGTAACGGTATTAAGGTAGGGTATATGAAGTGCCTGACAGACACTTTCTTTATCTATAGAATAGATATTATACGGTATCTATGGATATTCAGATATACGGAGCAGAGGTTTTGTCCGGAAAAGCAGAACCTGTCGCTGAAATTACCCCGGAGCTGTGCGCTGTTCTTGATGAGATGGTGCCGATGCTTTCCGTACATCACGGCGTAGGTCTTGCTGCACCGCAGGTGGGGATTGGAAAGCGGTTCTTTGTTATGAACGCAGGAGACAAACTGCGTAAAGTCATCAATCCGGAGATTGTGCAGACAGGCTCTGCCATGGCCGAGATGGAAGAAGGATGTCTTTCGATTCCCGGAATTCATAAGAAAGTAAGACGCCCGCGGCGGATTTCTGTGCGTTACACAAATGAGGCCGGAGAAACGGTTGAAGAGGAACTCAAGGATTTTCCGGCGCGTGTGTTTCAGCATGAGTATGATCACCTGGACGGCATCTTATTCGTCGACCGCTTAACGCCGGTTGCACGGAAACTCATTCAGCGGTCTCTTGATGCGCTGCAGGAAAAGGGGGCGTAATACGATGTCAAAGTTACGCATACTCTTTATGGGAACGCCTGAATATGCAGTTCCTTCTCTTGAAGCGGCTGCCGCAAAATATGATATTGCGGGTGTCGTAACCCGTGCGGATAAGCCGAACCGCCGCGGAAACAGAATCGAGTTTTCTCCGGTGAAGGCCTATGCTCTGGCGCATAATATTCCGGTGTTTCAGCCTGAGTCACTGAAGGATGATGCTTTGTATGATGAACTTTCGGCCCTTCAGCCTGATATCTCTGCGGTTGTTGCCTACGGCATGCTGATTCCGAAGCGCATTCTGGATATCCCGCGGATTTCTACAATTAATGTCCACGGTTCGGTTCTGCCGAAGTACCGCGGAGCTGCCCCTATGCAGTACTCGGTGCTGAACGGAGATAAGACCGCAGGCGTTACGGTGATGCATGTTTCAGAAGGCCTTGATTCAGGAGATATTATCTTAAGCCGCGAGATTCCGGTAGGGGAAAATGAGACGTTCGGCGAACTGCATGACCGGCTTTCTATCCTCGGCGCTGAGGCGCTTGTTGAAGCAATTTCTGCGCTTGAGGCAGGTACGGCACAGCGTATTGTGCAGAATCCTGCAGATGTGTCGTTTGCACCGTCTATTACAAAAGAGGAGTGTGTCATTGACTGGTCGCGTCCTGCACAGACGGTGCATAACCGTGTCCGCGGTCTTTCTCCGGTTCCGGGGGCTGTAACACATATGCCGGATGGAAAACTCTTAAAGGTCTACCGCACAAAGCTTGCGGACGGATATTCCGGTGCTCCGGGAGAGATTCTTGCGGTGCTGAAAAAAGAGGGCATTGTTGTTGCGTGCGGAGAAGGCGCGGTCTGTATGGTCTCTGCAAAGCCTGAGGGAAAACGCGAGATGCCTGCAGTGGAGCTTGCAAACGGGCATTATGTCGCGGCAGGCGATGTCTTTAAATAAGGATGTCTTTAAGTAATTATTAAAAAATTAAAAATCTTTTTTCTTCTTTTTTTGAATGCTGTTTATTGGGTTTGTCAGTGGGCACTGCTGAAAAAGAACCGCGAATTAACGCGAATCTCTTCCGTTCGCCAATCGCATTTTTCTTGCGTCAGGGCTAAAAAACGCTTATCGCGTTTTTCTTAACGCCCTTCCTGGAAAAATGCTGGCGAACGGTTTTCTCTATTCTTATATCTCTTATTTTTCAGAAGTAATGTGAAATATCAAAAACCGCTTCCCAGCATTTTTCCAGGAGGGACGTTAAAAAATCTGCGATAAGCAGATTTTAGTCCCGACGCAAGAAAAATGCGATTGCGGAAGCGGAAGAGATTCGCGTTAATTCGCGGTTTCTTTGGCAGTTCCCGCTGAAAGATACAATATCCTCCATTTCACCCAGTTATTCGGAAAAAAGATTTACAGAAAAATTATCTCTCCGCCAGAACATTGGTAAGTTCCGCTGCGAAGGCGTTTATCTGCAGGTACTCGTTCTGTCCTTCACGCACCGCGGCATCAGCGTTTGCGAAGACAAGAGCGGTTTCGGGGGTGAGGTTTCGATGCAGGGTTTTTCTAAGAAGCGCAAGGACCTCGCCCGCGGTCATGCCGTAGCCTGCCATCATCGTTTCCATCGTCTCCTGCGCAGATTTTACATCGCCCGCGCCGGCTGCTTCGAGTGCGGCGCCTGCGAGCGCCGCGGTCTCGGTCTTTGTAAACTCTGCCGGGTCGGACACGCAATAGCATGCGGCAAGTTCGAGGTACATCTCAGCACGCCTTAAGTCTCCGTTTGCGCTTAAGGAAATCATATCCAGCATATCTGAAGAGACCGCGTCCTCTTTTCCCTCGGCCTTGAGAATCTCTGCAAGTTTTGCACGGATTACATCATACTCAATCGGAAGGAAGTACAGCGGCACACAGCGGGAGCGGATCGGGTCAATCAGCGATGCGGCAGACGAGGTGACGAAGACGAACCGGCAGGTTGCACTGCAGCGTTCCATAATTCTCCTGAGTGCCGCCTGTGCGTCTTTCGGGAGGTCTCCTGCGCCGTCGAAGATGACAATTCGAAACGGCGCTGATAAGGGCTTTAGCGAGGCGTGCCACTTTACGATGTACTTGAAGTTTGCAAGGACCGACTTTCCTTTGTCATAGAGGTGGGCGAAGCGTTCGCAGCTTTCAAGCCAGGCATGACCCTGGGTAAACATCACGCTTACCGGAAGGATGGTCGTGTTTTCCGCGGCAGCTTCCGCGTAGAACATGCGGGAAAAAATCTCGAGCGCCGCGGATTTTCCGGTTCCGCTTTTTCCGATGACCATCAGGTGCGGCAGGTTTTCTGCTTCAGCGCACGCTTTGAGCACGTTTGCTGCAGGCCCCTGTCCTAACAGTTCATCAAATGATGCCGGGCGGTATTTTTCAATCCAGAGCGTGTTCAAGATACTTCTCCATATCTGAGACAGCAGCCTTCAGAATCGCTCTGCTGTTGATTTCGGGCATGGATACCGGTTCGTTCAGCAAGCGCAGTCTTCTGCACTCGGAAGCGATGTTCGGAAGAGCGCGTCTGACTTCATCAACAATCGGGAGCGTTGCCGTCTTTGAGGTGCGGTCGATGGGGTTTAAGTCGATGGTGATGACTTTTTTACCCATGCCGACAAGCGCCTCGCAGCGGTCGCCGTCTTCGAGCGGAACAAGTACAACATCTGCAGAACCGATTCCTTCGGGGTCGCATAAGCCTCTGTCGTGCGGAAGCGGCACACAGCGTTCCGGCTTTCCTTTGTTTAAGACGCAGCCGGCCGCTTCGAGTAAGCCTTCGACTTTTTTTACCCTCTCTTCTGTTCTGTGGAAGAGGTTTACCTCAACCTCTGCGCCGGATGCTTTCTGCAAATCAGCGATTTCTGCAGCTGCCAGTGCCGCAGTGTTTCCGTTGATGGATAACACCGGATGCTTTGCTGCAAGCAGCACTTTTGCGGCAAGTTTTTCGGCCTCAAGTGCTGACGGAGATGTTTTTTCGCCTAACAGGTAGTCGAATGCCTCTCCTCTGCCGTGCGAGGTGAGTCCTTCGTAGGAGACAATACCCGCATGTGCTGCGGCAACCAGGTTTTCGCGGGTGACAAGCGATACATATCTCGGATGACTTTTCGGAATATCAGACATAGGAATCCTCCAGAATTACCGGGCCGGTTTTGCTTACGGTGAACTGATGGACAGAGCCGAACCGGCCTAAAACCTGCTGTGCGGATTTTCCGCAGGCGAACACGCCTTCACCGAGCATGGTCATGGATGCATTAATGCCTGCAGTATCGCATGCATCAAGTACGCGGCGGATATTCGGCGTAATAAGGCCGCTTTCTTCTGCGAAGGAGCGGGATGCGGTGATAAGGTCTGCGAGTGTCTTCGGCATCTGCTCCGGATAGGCATTGTTCAGCCGCTGCATAATCTCAGGCGACTGAATAATACCCGGGGTTATCATGGGCCCTAACGATACTGCATAGACAGGTTCGTCGGTGAAAATTCTCTCAGTAACACCGTCGATTCCGGGGGCGGTTCTGATATCAATACCGCCCGCGGCAGATGCTGCGGCATCCCCCAGGCCGGTTCCGTGTTCTACTTCGAAACAGTGGGCGAATGATACAATGTCTTTTTCAGACATGCCGAGGTCAAAGAGACGGTTTGCAGCGGCTGCTGCGGCAAGGAGTCCTGCGCCGCTCATGCCGAATCCGGCACCGATGGGCATCTGGGCATCGACGAATGCTTCTGCGGATACGCCTAACGCTTCGAGCGCTTCAACTATGAATGCAGGGTTTCCTCCTGCTACTGCAACACTGTTTTTCGCGGCTTTCCGAAGCGTAATCATGACACCTTTGCTCATCACAATGCCGGCGCCCAGGCTTCCGGTCGTTTTAAGCGAGTCTCCGTCAACACGTCTGAAATAGCCGGATATGTGTCCGGGTGCGAATGCTACAACACAGCGTCCCATATCTTCCTCGCAATGGTGTCTTTCGTGCCTTCGGCAGGAACCGCTGTGCCGTCTTTTTTCATGATGCGGTAGCAGCCGCCGGATGAACCCATGGTTTCAGGTGCGTTTGCGGCAACGGCAATGATATCCTCTTCTTTGAGCAGTTCCTTTGCGGCCGCACCGGCGTCTTCTCCGATTTTAAAGCCGATAATTTTTATGCCTTTTCCGGTAAGCTGCGTGATAAGTTTCGGCGCCGGATTCAGCTGGAGGGTGACCGGTTTTCCGGAGGGGATTTTCGTGCCGGATTTTTCCGGCGTGAAGTCTGAGATTGCAGCCGCACTTACATAGTAGTCAGTTCCGTCCGCTTCGGAAAGGACCGCATCAGCCATTTCCTGTGCGGACTCGATACTGATGTTTTTCACGCAGGGGACGGTGCCGTGTGCTGCTGTGTTTGATACAACAACTACGTCAGCGCCGCGTCTGAATGCTTCGAGTGCCAGTTCGCGCCCCATCCGTCCGCTCGAGCGGGTGGTGAGGATTCTGACGCTGTCAACGGTTTCACGGCAGGAGCCGCTTGAGATGAGGACTTTTTTTCCGGCGAGGTCCTTCGAAGACAGGGCGCGTTCCGCATACAGGCAGATGGTTTCGATGTCTGCGATTTTTGCCCGCTCTTCCTCCATTTTAGGCGGGATTATGTCAATGCCCCAGGACTTAAGTGTTTCAAGATTCTTTTTTACGGCCGGGTGGCGGTACATCGACTCATGCATCGCAGGAGATACAACAACAGGCATGGGACGGCCTACGGCTGTTGTCGCGAAGGTTGTTACCGGCGTGTCATCGATTCCGGCAGCTATTTTCGAGATGGTGTTTGCGGTTGCCGGCGCAATCAGGAGGAGGTCTGCTTTGCCGCCTTCTCCGCAGTATGCTACGTGCTCTACCATGCCGCTGATTTTTGTAATGCAGGGCGTCTCGCATGCATAGGTGAGCGCTTCGGGGCTGATGATGCCGCAGGCTGCTTCACTCATGACCGGAATTACTGCAGCGCCTCTTCTTCGAAGCTCGCGCGCAAGACGGATGGTATCGACTGCTGCGATACTTCCTGTTACTGCAAGTACAATCCGTTTGTTTTCGAGCGGTTTCATGAGAGGGTCACATCCCAGACACAATGCAGTTTATGCGCTGCATATTTCTTTACTTTATGTTTGTTAAGCACACATCTAAAACCTGCTGATGCGACCGCGTCACGGATTTTATCTTCTATGTCGTAAACTGCATGTACATGCAGGGTTGTTCCCGCTTTGCTGTGCGCAAGCGCGTGCGGCAGAAACGCTGCTGCATCGAAGTGTCCCATGAGGATTCTGTCGTAGGTTCCTTTGAGGAGCGTTCTGCAGTCGCCGTTTTCAGGGGTGATGAATGCGCCGAGCGTGTTTTTTTCGATGTTTGTTTTAAGATAGGCAAATGATTCCGGGTTTATCTCCATCGCATGGACCAGTGCGCCTGCTTTTGCAACTGATAAGGTGAAGTATCCGATGCCTGCAAACATGTCTGCGATGTGTTCTCCGGGTTTAATGAGGGCTTTTATTCTCTGCTTTTCCGCACGGTTTCCCTGCGAAAACATAACCTTTGCCGGATGCAGAGTGTATGTGATGCCTGCTTCTTTGAAGGTTACCTCGTGCGGCGTTCCTTTCAGGACTTTGATTTCAGGAATGCGCATGACGCCGTTCTGTCTGCATGAGTAGAGGATGCAGTCAGGGTGCTCAAAGGCGATGAGTTTTTTCAGTTCCTCTTTCTCCGGCTCGTGTCCGTGGAAGATGACAGTATCACCTATTTTCTGGTATCCTCTGCCGGTGTAGGGTGTTCTTTCCGGCAGAACTTCGTCGAATGACTCACCGTCGCGGACCGGAATGTATGCGGTGTTTCCTTTTACGTAGGGCTTACGCGAGATGTCTCTCCACGGGGCCTCTGATGCGTTCTGCAGTTCTGATTTCGGGACGGCTCGGACCTTCATTCTGCGGGGTTTGGAGTTTCTTCTGCCGGTTCTTCCTCAGGGATTTCCTTTGCGACGGCCACAATCAGGTCGTCTTTTCCTCTGAGGAAGAGGAGTTTATCTCCCGGGCAGACGTTCATCCACTCACGGTCAGGCAGTTCGTGCATGGTGCTGTCTTTGGGGTCCATGATGCCGAGAATGCCTGCATCCTTGTAGATGACATCGGCTGATTCTGCTTCGCGGACGTTGCCTAACAAGGGGTCTTCGTCATCTTCTTTGAATGAGCGGGTTAAACCTGTTGCAAGGTCCTGCACAAAGAGGGTTTCTTTTGTCTGGCGCAGGATTTTACACCAGGTTTTTCCTTTATAGATGACATCTCCTCTGGCAAACCGCGGGAGTCTGAGCGAGTAGGTTACGCGGTAGAGACGGGTGCCGTTTTTTTCGCCGATGAGTTTGGGGTGGGTGGTAAAACTTCCGCCGAGAGCGCCTGTGATATCACGGGCGATGAGGTTTCCTATCGCCTGGGTGCTGAAGGTGATATCGATTCCGCCGTCGATTTCTTCGATGTCGGATACGAAGGAGAGCCGGTCTCCTGCGTTCTGCATCTGGTCTTCTAACTGGTAGGCGATTTTTGCGCTGCGGGTTTTTTCAAATTCTGTGGGTTTTCTTCCCGCCGCGCGCACCTGGATGACGCCTTCGTAGTAGCTTCCGGCAATCCGGCTGCAGCGGTCGCACTGTTCATGTATCCAGACGAATTTTATTTTCGAGCTGTGCTCGACGGGAATTCCGTAGAGTTCTCCGATGATTAAAACTTCCGCAAGGCTTCTGTTGCTGCTGGTGTCTCTGATGTTTATTGAGGTCTGGACTTTTTTTACGTCGGGGTGGATTTTCAGCGAAGATGATACGATATTGTAGGCGACTTCGTTTCGCTCGACTGCCGAGTCGGCCCACATGCCTGATGTTTTTATTGAGCCGCAGGTGGGGCATACGGTGCATTCGAGCCGTTCGGGGACAGAGGCCCAGACGAGGTCTTTTGCTTTGCATTTTCCGCAGAGGCCGCCGTCAGGTGTGGGCGCTCCGCAGCGGGGGCAGAATCCGGAGGTGAGGTTTGTCATGGTTATACTCTGTATATTTGTGCGTGCGGTATTCCTTCGATTACGATGCAGTCAGATTCTTCGATGAGGCCTGCTTTTATTGCTATGGCGCAGACTTTTTTTCCGATGATATTTGCGTTGAGGGCGGATTTGAGGGCTTCTTCAACTTCTTGTGCGGTTGCTGTTTCATTGCCGTAAAATGATTCATCGATATCGATATCGCAGTATTCGCCTTTGAGGGTTTTTCCGAGGAGGTCTGCATCGCAGGCTGCGGTGACGGTTCCTTCTCCGCGGATTTCATGGATTTTAAGGTACATATTTTTGCTGTTAGTATTGTTCGCTGTTTTGGGGTATAACTGTTCGTACAATGGATAGGGAGAATAGTATTCATTCTCTTCGTTTGAAGCGGGGTATTTTGTTTTGGATAGTATGCAATGCCTAAGGAAACCGCAAATCTACGCAAATCAAAAAACGCAAATCGCAGCCCTATTCACCCCAGCCATACCTCGCTAATCGCGGGGCTGGGGCGGGCTGCTTTTGGAAGTTAATAATCTAAATCAGGCAGGTCAGCCGGATCTCTATCTTCTTCAATCAATTTGTTATTTCCAGACATAACGTACCGTCTCCATTCGAGTTTTCGATAGTTTCCGAAATTGAAGAGAATTGCGACAGGAAGTTTTGTGCCTCTCATGTAGTTCAGCACCTGTGCTTCATCTTCAGCGGTGATTGTTTCGTGTGCTTTGAATTCGATCAGAATATTTTCATAGACAACAAAATCAGATTTGTATCTTTTTTTGAGAGGTTTTTCCCTGAAATAGATTGTAACCTCCTTTTCGCGAACGTAGGGTATTTGTTCTGAGATGAGCATCTGTTCAAAAGCTTCCTGATAAACCGCTTCAAGAAATCCTGATTTCAACTCGTTATAGACATCAAAAGCAAGTCCTACTATTTTGTAAACTTCATCTTTGTAAAGAAAAATATCATCCATTGTATTGATAGTAAACGTCAGAAAATAAAGAATTATCTCCCCAGCGAGCCGCCCGCGCCCTGCGATTAGCAGGGCAAAGCGCGGGTGCATAGGCTCGCGATTTGCGTTTTTTGATTTGCGTAGATTTGCGGTTTCTTTTGCAATGTCTGCCAATAGTCAATCTCTCTCAATAAACTCATTTTTGAGTAAACACTCACGAATACTTATCTTTATATTGTGTACTAACTCAATTATACGTATGTCATCGGTTCATCTGACGCCGAAGCAGGTTATAATCGCCGTAACTGTTGCGATTGCCTGTTTCCTTCCACCGTTTATCGGCTCGGCAACCGGTCTGATTGCCGCAGATATCATCGGATTTTTCGGGTATGCTGCAGCGTTCGGTTCAGGTCTGTTCCCGTGGGTGTTTACGGTTTATACGCTTGCATCCACGATTTTTCTGATTCCTGCGGCCCGTCTTGCAGATAAGATTAATAAAAAAGTGTTTTTCACCATTGGTGTCCTGTTAATGGGCATCGCCTCTGTCGGCATTGGTTTTTCACCGTCGATGGAAGTGCTGCTTGTGATGCGCGGGATTCAGGGTATCGGCAATGCCCTGATGTTCGGTGTTGCTATTGCTCTTCTTGCGCAGGCAGTGTCTCCGGAAAAGCGCGGGACAGCTATCGGTATTGCTATGACCGGTGTGTTCTTAGGTCAGCTTGCAGCACCGCTTACTGCAGGGGCGCTTACAAATCTCATCGGCTGGTCTGCAGTATATACGGTTCTTTGTCCTGTTGCAGTGGTTGCGGCAGTAATGGCAATTATCTTTATTCCGAAGGATAAACCGACAGATACCGGAAAGTTTGACTGGATAGGTTCTATTATTTTTATTCTCGGCATGGCGCTTGCAGTCTACGGCTTCTCAAAACTTCCTGACACGACTGCTGTAATCTCGCTTCTTGCAGGTATCATTCTCATGATTCTTTTCTTCATGTACGAGAAGCGCAATGCAAATCCGCTTATTCCGGTGAATGTTGTTCTGCACAACAAGAGGTTTACCTTTAACAGCAGTGCAAATCTGCTCTATTATGTGGCAATTTATTCGATGGATTCTCTGATTTCAACCTATATGGCTGAACTCTGGGGAATTAATGATCCGTTCCTCCGTGCACTGATTATTACGACCGAAGGTCTGATTCTGGCTCTCTTTACGATTGTGGCCGGACGATTCTTTGACCACATGCTTCCGAAGTTTGTTCTCGTGCTCGGCGGTATTTTAACGGCTGCCGGTATTGCAGGAGCTGTTATTATGGGTTCTGCCCAGGCGGATGCCCTGTGGCTTACAGGGGCGGTTATCTTTGCCAGTGTTGCGGCGTTCGGTATCGGTTCGGTTGTTCTCGGCATTATTGACCGTGTGAAAAAGAATGCACCTCCGAAGTATTCTACCTGTCTCGGTCTTCTGATTATTATTGCCGGTATGTGTGTGTTTCTGACTTCCGGCGAGTCGATGAATCTCTGGCTGCTGATTATCGTTGAGGCGCTGTTTGGTATCGGTATTGCTATCTTTGTTACGCCGAACTCGACTGCGATTATGAACTCGGTAACCGAGCAGGAGTACAGTCTTGCATCAGGTACGCTTTCTACGGTGCGGATGCTTGGTATGGCTCTTTCATTCGGTATTGTTGCAATTCTGGAGACGGCATTTATCACGGGTGCGGCAGAAACCTATGCATCCGAGTTTCTGATGCTGCTTCACGGAGCAATTATTGCTTCAATAGGTGTGCTTGCAGCAGCTCTTCTTCTTTCGTGGTTCGGCGGGGCGGCGAAGAAGGCGTAATACTTTTTTAAGTAACTTTTTTTGGCTCTTCGGCATTTAGTGTGAAGATTACTCTACTTTAGAATAATCGTTGGATAT
>DALTWQ010000034.1 GCA_029987025.1 Methanocorpusculum sp.
CAATACATCGAAACATCTCTATTTTATCCCCATCGGCTAATTAAAACTCAACGCCATCTAATCTATATCAATGTCTAAAAAAATACTGTTGGACAGACGAATTTTATGAGCGGTCAGCGTGCCCGAAGGGCCAAAAAATTCGTCTAAAGTCTGCGGGGTCTCTCGATCTTAGAAGTCAATTTCCACTGAGGAAAAAGAACAGTTAGTATATCTGATAATGGCTGACTTAATTCCCTTTACCCTTTCGTAATCAGTCCGGCGTCCACTTTTGCCGGCACAATTTCGGGCAGCTTTCCCCATGTTCCAATCCAGCTGCCGGATACTGCATAGACGCCTTCGAGTGCTGATGCGTCGGGCATCTCTGAAAGGAAGGTTTCCGGCGTTATCCGGTTGCAGAGCGATGTTGCCCAGGCATCAGCTTTTGCCGGATTTTCCGAGAAACAGACGACCGCATCTGCGGTACCGAAGGAAACCGAAGGGCCTACTGTGGCTGATGAGGTGCATATCCCGCGGATGGATTTTGCCGGCGGAACAAGAAATGCAAACTTATCCGAGGACGGGGCGGTACCTGCATGGATTCCGACACGAAGCACCCTGTCCGAAAAAAAGGCGATGTCTCCGCCGTTGTCAATGAGACCGAAGGAGGCTCCGGCGTTCTGCATCGCCTCAGCGCCGGCCCACGCGATAGAGGCGGCAACGGAAGCCATGGGTCCTACGTTTGCCTCGAGCCCTGCTTCTGCCATACGTCTGATTATACGCGGGGCTGAGGCAGGAACAGAAACCGGTTCATACGAGAGCTTAAAAAAAGGGTCGGATGCGATATACTCTTCGAGTATGCCGCGGGCGGAAAGCATCGCTTCTTTTGCAGCAGCGATGTATTCTGCCGAATCTGCGAGAACAGTTGTTATTGTTTCACGATAGGCAAAATGTTCGCGAATCATGTATTCAGTTATTTTTTCTGCACGCTTAAGGCACGCTGCGGACAGAACTCCGCACAGCGTCCGCAGAGAACACAGCGGTCGGCATCGACAACCAGCTTCCAGTCTTTGTCGAAGGAGAAGACATGCTTCATGCAGAGACTGATGCAAAGCCCGCAGTCAACGCACTCTGCTGCATCGTGAGAGACGGCATCCTTCTGGATGTGGGAGGACACACCGTGTTTTGCAAGGGCCTTTGAGAATGCATCAGCCTGTGCGTCGTCGACGGAGAGAAGAACCCAGCCCTCTTCACCTTCAATCATGGCACGTTCGATGTTTGCCGGAATGCCGGTTTCGAGGATGACATTTGCGATGGCTGGTTCCTGTACAACGCCGCGTCCGAACTCGACTAACAGTTTCATCTGCGCCCCCTCCTGATAACCAGGTCACCTAAATCATAGGAATTCAGCATACCGGTAACACGGTGCTCGGCATCGACTACAACAAGGGCTCCGATGTTGTTCTGCTGGAGAATGCGTGCTGCAACATCTATGGAGGCATCTGCGGTTGTGGTGTAGACGTTCTGCACCATTATCTCTGCGACTGTTGCATCCTGGCAGTCGTTTGCGAAGGCCTTTGAGACGTCGTAGGTGGTAACAATGCCTTTTAAGCGGTTCTCGCGGTCGATTACCGGCAGATGGTTTGTCTCTCCCTTGAGAAGAAGAGTGGCTGCTTCTTTTACGCTCTGCTCTGCGGTGATGGTTACAAACTTCTTTACCATCAGGTCGGAGACATGTACCGTGTTTCCTTTTTCCGCCATCGGTTTGTTGCGTTTTTTGTTGTCAATCGGGCGGGTTGCTGCAGCCATCAGGAAGTTTCCGCTTTCGATTCTGGATTTGAGTTCGCCTGCAACCTCACGGGCTTTGCGGTAACTGGAAAGAGGCGAGGTGCGAATCTCTTCACCGTCGATTTCCACCGAGCCGCTCTTGAGTTCGGCATAGGTGACTTCTCTGATAACCGGACGGTTTCTGAACGGTGTTCCGTAATCGACGATGTGAGTTACCAAATCCTCATCGCGGACTGCAGTGTGTTTTACAATCTCTTCGTTTAAGAGCGGGATTGGAACGCCCACACCAACGTACATGGTAACCCCGTAGCCGGTCATGGTTGCGGCGCGGATGAACTCAGGAGACATGTCTTTTAAGTTTCCGCAGGTCATCAGGGTTGAAAATCCTGCTGCAGGAGAACTCTGTGTTCCTTCGCCCGCAATAATTCCGTTGGCGCCTCCCAAAAAGATTGGGGTTCCTGAGCCTATTACATCAAAGTGCGGGTCGTTTGGAAGCGGCGACAGACATCCGGCGCCTGAGTAGGTGACGTTTCTGTGGCCGGGGAGAAGACATCCCATGTATGTTTTTATTGCCCGTCTGCCCATATTTGTTGCCGCGTCGTAGCACTGGTATGAGTTTCTCGGGTTTACCATTACTGCCTGGTTGAGTTCATCGAGGGTGAACTCGTTGATTATTGAACGGCGCGGATAGCAGTCTGTTCCGTGACCGCTGGCTCTGAGTTCTACGGTTTTTCCGGAGATGAAGTCTTCAATGACATGAGCGCCGCCGTAGTCTGCATGACGGGTTTCGGATTCTGCGGTTGCTCCCAGATAGCAGTCTACTGCTGCGAGACCGGCATGTGCTTCGACGTCGTTTAAGTACATCTTTTCCATGCGGATAGGAATTTCCGAGTGACCGAAGTTTAAGAATACGCCTGAGGAGCACATCGCTCCGAAAGTGCCTGTTGTAACAACATCCACTTCCTTAAGTGCTCCGGCGGTGCCGAGTTCTTCGACAAGGTCAGGCATTTCTTCAGCAGTTGCTACACGGACACTTCCATCACGAATACGCTGATTTATTTCGTCGATGGATTTGTGCATAATAGACAATTATTCTGTATTCATTCTATATATAATGACGGTTTTGAATACGGGGATTACGAATCCCTGATGTGCGTGAAAAAAAGATAAATGTGATTATGATAGCAGAGATTCTAACCAGGAAATTAATTCTCTGATGAATCTCTGAAATTCACTTGAGTATTCCTGTTTTTCAGTTTGTGTTGGTTCTGTTGTTGGTTTTATCTCGCTAACTGGTATTGGTGTAGATACAGTCTTATCCTCTTCGGTTGTTTTTCCGGATGTCAGTTGTTCTAATTCTAACTCTGCCATCTTGATAAGTTCATTACCTGCCTCAATATTTCCAAAGGCAGTTACTGCATCAGCAGTACCTGCATTCTGAGCTGCAGTATATTTTGAACCAGCCTGTTCAACATAGGATTTTACCATTTCGACATTGTATCCCTCTGCCAGAGATGATGCAATTTTTGTTTCAAGTGTTGTAATTGCTTTGTCGAGGGAAGCAAGTTCACCATTCAGATTTCCGGTATTGTGAACATACTGTTTCGGTGAGGAATAAGATTGAGTATCTGCATTCTTCAAACCTGTGGCAGTAACCTGCAGAACAGCAATCTCCTGGTTGGATGAGGAGGAAGAAACCGTGCCGGTAACTGCAATTCTGACAGTAATATTATCCTCATAGTTCAAATCAAATCCGGAGATATAAAGATAAGGAGATGCTGGATGCTTGGTATTTACAATAGTGCCGGCTTTGATGATATCAACAACCCAGGTATCTCCGGTAAGTGGGCTGTCAAATGAAACTTTGCTTGAGTCTGTAACAGTTCCCTGAGGTAACATTATCTCTACTGTGGCAGTTACTCTTTCTCCAGGAACAAGAGAGCCGGTTGGTGAGATTACTGCTTCTTTTGTAATCTGGAATGCTTTGGCTGAATTTGAAATGCCGGTATCATCATTTTGAATAGGTGTTGGTGTGGGTGTAGTTTGAGGTACTGCAGCTCCATTTACTTTTTGTTTAGGAGAAGAATATGACTGAACTCCTGCATCGTGTATTCCTGTGGCAGTAATCTGCAGAACAGAAATCTCCTTGCCGGATAAAGATGAAGGAACCGTGCCTGAAACATTGATTCTAATAGTAATGTCAGACTCGTACTCTAAATCAAATCCAGTGATGTACAGATACGGAGATGATGGATGTTTTGTATTAACAATCGTATCTGCTTTAATGATATCAACAACCCAAGTCTCTCCAGCAAGCGGACTGTCAAATGAAATCTTGCTTGCTGTATCAACAGATCCTTGCGGCAGTTTAATATCCACAGTGGCGGTAACTCTATCTCCAACTGTAAGTGATCCGGAAGGATTAACTGTTGCTTCCTTTTCAACTGTAAATGCTGCTGCAGCACCGCAACAAACTGTTGCGAGCAGGAATACTGCAGCAAGAATCAATAATATTCTTTTTAAGTTCATTAGAAGGAGAATATTAGTGAAAATCATATATATCCTTTTTCCTAATTTAATAAACAACTATTATTCACATTGGAATGAGTAAATTCCCGCGAATATACCAAAACCGCCTCTAACAAAGCTTTTGTTCCGCAGTGGTTACTGTTCCGGAGTCTTCGGATAATTCTGTTTTGCGGAAATCACGGCACGCACTCCGCCACGCGGGTTCTGCACATCTCCTGCGTACCGCGGAATTACGTGTACATGTACATGAAAAATGGTCTGTCCGGCAGCCTCCCCGCAGTTAATCCCGACATTACAGCCGTCCGGATGATATCTTTCGTCAAGGTAGGTTTTTGCCTGCCGCAGAAGTGCGTTTATGGCATTCTGTTCGGTATCCGTGAGAGCAAACCAGTCTTTTACGTGGCGTTTTGAGATGATGAGCAGATGCCCTTTTGATACCGGATAGGCATCTTCTTTTACATACGCATACTCGTTTTCAAAAAGGATGTCTGAGGGGGTGCAGAAGGGGCATGCCTCTGTCATATCAGGCCTTTTTCCCGCGGAGAAGTGCTTTTACTTCATCCACGAAGAGGAATACAATTTCTTTTACGGTGCCTAAGATTCCCGGTGCGAACTTGAAGAGGAGAACGGCAAGGACGATGATTACTAAAAATGCCCCGCCTTCGCACATAATGTTGTGCGACCAGAAGTAGCTTGCAAAGCCGGGGATGGGGTTTCCGGCGAACCACTCCTCGAACCAGGGGTACCACTGACCGAAGTAGGCGCTGATTACAAAGACGTTTCTGAAAATGTTGATGATATAAATCGGAACCGAGACAAGCAGGATTAATCCGAGTTTTTTAATCCAGGACGTGCGTGCCAGAAAGACTACGGCAACGAGTAATGCGATTGCGGTAATTCCTGTGCAGCCGAGCACAATTTCATCACCGTAGCCGATTCCGGTTGTGAGGAACTGTTCTGCCGGCACTGAGAAAAAGAAGTTCCAGAAGTCTGCAAAGTACGGGCTTGTTTCGCTTACGGTGTAGTACTCGATTCCAGTTGCAGCAAGGACCTTGTCAACCCAGAAGACAACAGTTCCGACAAGCCAGTCGCCGAGCGGTTTGAAGATGACAAACGGAACATACAGAATACAGAACACTCCGCCGGCGCGGGTGAATGCGGTTATTGCGGGTGTTTCTTTTAAGAGATGTCTGATAGTAATTACGAGAAGCAGAACTGAAAATACAATCAGTACCGGATATATGACGTTTCCTTCAACCAGTATCAGTTCGGGGAGCAGGGCAAAAAGACCTGCAATCAGCGCGGTCCATGCAATAATTCCGAAATATTTCCGCAGTTTTGTCGGGAAGAAGAACAGAACAAAGGAGACAAGGGCAATTATTAGAAAGATATTCTCAAGCAATTTTGCTATATCAAGCAATTCTATCATATTTCTTTATTGAATTTGGTTTGTGAGTATATCTTTCTTCTGTATGATGAGAGGATGATATTTGGCACTCACTATGTAGGGGGTTTATTTATGTATGGAAAACATATATTTATAACATGATGTTCTGTCCCAAGTGCGGGAAGCTCATGAAAGCCAAAGACGGCAAGCTTACCTGTACAAAATGCGGTTATGAAGAGGTCATTTCGAAAGATACCAAAGACCAGATGAAAAAAGTCGCCTACATGCAGGAAAATGATATTCTTATCGTTGACGGCGATGAAAACATCGGAACAAAACCGACGATGCAGATTGCCTGCCCGAACTGCGGACATAATCTGGCAGAATGGTGGCTCAGACAGCTGAGAAGTGCTGATGAATCCGAGGTCAGATTCTTCCGCTGCACCAAGTGTCACCACACCTGGCGTGAATACGATTAATTCTTTGTAATTTTATCCAATTTCTTTTTTTAACGTATCTTCTCAGGTATTTTTCCATCAGCGTACTTTCGTACACGGCTGTCTTTGTCCGGGATTTCAGTCTCTGCAGAGAGAGTGTTTATATATTGGTAGATAGTATTTATAGATAATGAAGGCTGGTCTGAAGTGCTCTACCAAAATAGAGAATATTGTTGCTTCTACAAAGCTGAGCGACTCTCTTGATTTAAACCTGATATCAGAAAAACTGCCGGATGCAGATTACAACAGAAAGCGGTTTCCGGGTGTTGTTATCCGTATGGAGAACCCGAAAATTGCCGCTCTTGTCTTCGGTTCGGGAAAGATTGTTCTGACCGGTGCAAAGAGTCAGAAGGTTTTATCAGAGGGGCTTAAGAATCTGATTAAGAAGCTGAAAAAAGTTTATCCTGATATCCCTGAAGATCCGGAATGCAATGTGCAGAACATGGTTATCTCTGCGGATTTAGGCGCACATGTCAATCTGAACAAGATTGCAATGAGCTTAAGTCTTGATAAAATCGAGTACGAGCCGGAGCAGTTCCCCGGTCTTGTCTACCGCCTCGATGACCCCAAGACGGTTGTTCTTTTATTCGGTTCCGGCAAACTGATTATTACCGGCGGAAAGACTGAGAAGGATGCTCAGCGTGCGGTTGAGATTATTTATACCAACCTGGAAAAACTCAATCTCATATAATCTTATTAATTTCTTTTTTAATCTGTTTACCTGTCTGAATTACTGACGGTTGTTTTTCCGGTGATTATTTCATATTGGACAAGGTTCACTGAGCAATGTATCTCCCTGTATTCCGGCCGGAGAATCATAACACCTCCCTATCTATAGTTAAAAAAGCGTGTACTTTATGCGGCAGGAATACCAATAGATAAGAAATGACTGAAGAATCCCCGCGAAAAAAACTTATCCAGTTATCCGGAGGCTGTCTGATTGTTGCTATTCTATCAGCAATAGTCGGACTTATAATGGGACAATACGGTATTTTTCTCTATATTATAGCCGCAGTCTCTCTCATCTTATCGTTTGTCGTGTTCTCCTTTGCAAGAAAATATCCGGAAACACCTGCAGAAGCAGCATCAAAAGTATCTTCAGAAACATCTGTGAAAGCATCTTCCGAAGCTGTTTCAGATGCTTTGTCCGAAACACCATCTGAGAAATGAAGCAGATAACCTACTCAAAAAATATCTTTCTGCCTCTGACAAGCGTCTGTGCAAACGCCTGCGGATACTGTTCGTTTAAGGAGCCGGTGCGTGAAGGCTGTGTTATGCGGCAGGATGATGTGAAAAAAATTATCCGGCGCGGGGCAGAGTTCGGCTGTACTGAGGCTTTGTTTACTTTCGGGGAACATCCGGAAAAGGAGCGGGGTTTTTCCGAGCATGTAAAACGCGCCGGTTTTTCCGGTATCCTGGAGTATGCGTATGAGATGGGGAAGTATGCGTTGTCCTGCGGACTTCTGCCTCATACGAATGCAGGGATTATGTCTGAAGAGGAGATGCTTTACCTGCGGGAGGTTAATGCCAGCATGGGTCTTATGCTGGAGACGACTGCTGATGTGGCTGCCCACGCCCACAGTCCGACAAAGGACCCGTCGGTCAGAATCGAGATGATTGATACTGCAGGAAAACTGAAGATTCCTTTCACAACAGGACTTCTGCTCGGCATCGGAGAATCCAGAGAGGACAGGATTGAGTCGCTTGAGACAATCAGGTCCCTCTATCTCAGACACCGGCATATCCAGGAGGTTATTATCCAGAACTTCTGTCCGAAGCCGGGAACAGATATGGCAGGCATTCCGGGCGCTTCTGTTGAAACGCTTGCAGATACCCTGCAGCTTGCAGCAGAGATTCTGCCGAAGGAGATTTCCCTTCAGATTCCGCCGAATCTTTCGGATGCCGGACGCATTCTTCAGTACGGGGTAACTGATCTGGGCGGGGTGTCGCCTGTTACGATTGACTACATCAATCCGGAACATCCCTGGCCGGCACTTGATGAACTGCAGCGTCTGGTATCTTCTGCAGGATATACTCTCGCAGAGCGGCTTTGTGTTTATGAGACGTACTGCAATGCCGAGTGGATTGATGAGCGGGTTCTTCCGGTCGCTGAAGCGCTGAAGAAAAAAGTGTACGGGTAAATTCTGATATTTTGTGAATGAGTTATGCATCCATCTGCAGCAGTTCAAACGCTGCAAGGGCTTCTGTATACTCTTTTCCGAATCCGGGGTGGAGGTCGGGATGATACTTCTCGCGCAGCGAGCGGAATGCGAGGGATATTGTTCTTAAGTCAGAACCTTCGGGTACGCCCAGAATCTTATAGGCTCTTTCTTTTGTCATGGGCTCAAGCATACTACTATATCATCGTTTTTAGAACAGAAAAAGGATTCTCTTAAAAAGGCGTTTCATACAGATTTCTTACGGTTCTTTTCCGGCTCTGTATGCCTTGTCTGCCTGCTTATCTGTGTCTCTATTAAGAGCATCTCAGCGACAAGACAAAGTATATAAATATCTTTCAAAACAAATTCTTACGCAGTACTATTACAAAAATCTCTGACTGGTGTGCAGGGATTTGCCGGTACTGGAGTAATATCGTGGAATCAGGTGAATTAATAGGAATTATCGCAGCATTCGTGGTGTACTTCATCGTCATGATTGCGGTCGGTTTTTTCTACATGAATAAAAACAAATCCGCAAGCGATTACATTTTAGGCGGCAGAAAGCTGCACTATTTTGTATCTGCAATGTCTGCGGAAGCGTCAGATATGAGCGGCTGGCTTCTGTTAGGTCTGCCCGGAGTTGCATACTTAACTGGAATGTCATCTGCCGGATGGACTGCAGTCGGTCTGGCAATTGGTACATATCTGAACTGGAAGCTTGTTGCAAAACGTCTGAGAATCTTTACCCACAAGGCAAAAGACTCGCTTACTATCCCGGAGTTCTTTAAGAACAGATTCGGGGACAAGAAAGCAGTTACCTCTGCAATTTCTTCTATCTTCATTATTGTATTCTTTATCGTCTACACAGCAGCCCAGTTTGCAGCAGGCGGAAAGCTGTTTAACTCCATCTTCGGTATTGACTATACCGTAGCAATGCTGATAGGTGCCGCAATTGTGGTTATCTACACATTTATTGGTGGTTTCAGAGCAGTCTGTATTACCGATACAATTCAGGCATGTCTGATGTTTTTCGCACTGCTTCTTGTGCCGATTATTGCACTGGTTGTGATTTCCGGAGGCGCATCTGCAGTCAACTTTGACCCGATGATGCTGTCTCCGTTCCATGAGTTCGACCCGGCAACGCAGACCTTCGAGTTCATCTCGGTCTTTACTATTGTGTCCGGTCTTGCATGGGCTTTCGGTTACTTCGGTCAGCCTCATATCCTGCCGAGATTCATGGGTATTGCAAGGCCTGAAGAAATCCCGCGTGCACGCAAGATTGCAATGGTCTGGGTTATCATCTCCATGGCAGCAGCAATTTTCATCGGACTTGTCGGACAGGTGTTTTTCAGCACCCCGCTTGCAGATCCGGAAACGGTCTTTATTGACATGACCGGCGCCACAGTCGGTGTAATTCCGTTCCTTGCAGGTATCATCTACTGCGGTATCTTAGGCGCAATTATGAGTACGGCATCCTCACAGATGCTTGCAGCAGCTTCATCAGTTTCTCAGGATTTATACAAGACTCTCTTCAGAAAGAAAGCATCCGACGGAGAGGTTGTTCTTGTATCAAAGATTGCGGTTCTTCTTGTTGCTGCAGTCGCATTCACTCTGGCACTTGACCCGAGCAGTTCTGTCTTCGGCATTGTCTCCTTTGCATGGGCAGGATTCGGAGCATCCTTCGGTTCAGTTATCCTCGTAGGTCTCTTCTGGAAGAGAATGAACTGGAAGGGTGCACTCGCAGGTATTTTAGGCGGAGGTATTACCGCATGTCTCTGGTACTTCATCGCTGAAGGTATCTTCGGAAGCCAGCTCTATGAAATGATTCCGGGAGTTATCGTCTCCTTACTCTGTATCTTCATTGTAACAAAACTGACTTCCCCGCCGGACAAGGAAGTTACTGAGCTCTATGACTCGTATACCGCAGAGCTCAAAGATCAGAAGACATAACGTCTTCTTTTTTTCTTTTTCCTATTCTGCTGCGTAACATTATATCGCCGCTTTCTCTATCTCTTTTATCATGGTTATGATTTCAAAGAATGAGTGTATTTAAAAAAAACTAAGAGTGAAGTATTTCATTCACTCTTCCGGTTTGAAAAAATGACAATTGGATGAGGGTTTAAGTATGTTTTCTCAGCCGGAATGTAATGCTGAGGGGCACGTTTACTGGTTTCATTACTCTACGGTGATGTGTAATACCTCCTGTATCTGCAGTTGTTCTTTAGCGAACGTCTCACGTTAATTGCCGGCAGCAGTAAACGACAGAACTGTTCGTCCGTCGCTGTCCTTCAGGTTCAGCAGCGTTTCATCCGGATACGACTCAATCGAGTAGGAAACAACCTGCGGCAGTGCTTTAAAGAATGCGTCTTCAGCTGCCGTATCCACAGCACTGCCCGCCATCTTCGTCCAGAACGGGTCGGAAAGAATCACAAATCCCTGCGGCTCTGTTTCGGATGCCCGAAGAGAGTATGTTCCGCTGTAGGTGTTGACCGGCGCTTTTCCGCCGTAACTGCCGTCGGCAAAGAAGACAATGGTAACTACGGGGTTGCTTACCATCTGCCAGGACATACCGGACGGAAGAATAATGTCTCCTGCAAAGTCTGCCGTTTTACCGTCTGAAACAGAGGGGGAGCCGGTCTGTTCCGGATTATAGACAAGAAGTACAGATCCTTCTTTGTCCAGAAGCTTCAGTTCGGAACCTGCAAGGGCGAATGAAGTAACTTTTGTGAGATCTTTGAGATACACATCTTCTGCTTCCATATCAGCAGAATCTCCTGCCATCAGAGTACGGTAGATATTACTGCCGAACGAAAGACTGCTTCCCTTTACGGTAAACGAACCGCCGTAGAGATTAATCTGCGCCTGTCCGGTAAACGTACTGTCATTTGCGAAGGTCAGCGTGACACGTTTGTCGTCATGTAAGACCCATGTTCCTGTGAGCTGCTGCTTGTCGGAATCGCTGACGCATCCTGCAGTAAGGATGACTCCGCAGACAACAGCTGCGGTTAAGATTGCTCCGATTAATTTCATGTTTACATACATTCGTGTGTCAGGATTGTATAAAAACATCTATTTTACTGCAAAAAAATCTGAAGTTATTCGCTTGACTTGCCTGATTTGGATTTTTTAATGCGGAGCAGTTCAAAAATCATCAAACCGGCAAGAATCAGCAGGGAAATTCCGAGGAAAATCAGAAGCCCGAGATGTATGTGCGAAAGCAGAATAGCAGAGAAGGCATCTCCGGCTGATGAAATGTCCCCGAAAGCGGCAGCATCTCCGGCTGATGCTGTGTATGATATGGTATCTGAAAGAGGCTGTGCCGCATCAGCTGCCGGAATCGCCGCACTCTTTTCCGTCTCTGTCAGGCTGTCAAACCAGGATGCTGCATCAGGCATAAGCGGCGCCGGAGCCGGAGAAGCTGTCAGCGGATTTGCAAATGTGTTCATAGCCGCACCGGCATCTGCCGCTGCATTTTGTACCGCTGAGTCTGCCGTCATCTCCATCATTTCTGCAGTATCACCGTGCAGAGCTGTCATTGTCATCAGCCCTGCAGCATCAGGGGTCTGCGGTGCTGTAAATCTCTTCAGCACGTTTCCGCTTACAGCAGCAACAGCAGCAACGCCGAGAATAAAACCGGCCGCAGTAAACCCGTATTTGCGCAGAACAGGCCGTACCTCCTCATCCGGCTTCTGCTTCGGGGAAATAACCAGAATCGTATCTGCTGCGGCATACTGCTTCATTGGTTTTCCCTTCTCGCTGTAGCGGATTTTACTCACCTGCACAAGACCGGCGTTCAGCAGATTTCCCATATGGTACTGGATTGTAGGAAGAGGATAGCCTGTCTCTGCTTCCAGCTCGGTTGCAGTCTTCGGCCGCTCGGATAAAGCATCGAGCAGTTCCGACGCTGTAGATGACGCCATAGCCTTGGAAATAAGCCTGGCCTCATCAGAGCCCTGCTCAACAATTCGAATCTCCTTATCCTTATCCATCTCTGACATTTATTTGGCGTCTGATGATATAAGTATCCCGTTGAGTTCAAAATTTTTTGAAGCATGATTTTTGAATGAAATAATCGAGGTAATTGTTCAGTTGTCTCTCTGAAATAACGGGAATTCTTTCTGCCGGTGGGCACTGACAAAGAAACCGCGAGCCAGCACGGCAGAGCCGTGCTTCGCTAAGCGAGCAAGCTC
>DALTWQ010000114.1 GCA_029987025.1 Methanocorpusculum sp.
ACCAACCCGCACAAAACAGATTTGCACTATCCGTTTTTCTTTTTTATCTGTGCGGCCCGTGTCTGGGGATAGCATCCGCACCGAAAAAATCAACCCCCGCAAACCAACCCCGCACCTGAGTCTTAATTCCGCCCTCTTTTATCATTCCCAACCTCTTTATCTTTATCCCGCATACAACATACGCATGGAAACTCCTGTATCATCCGCACCGGTTCTTCATCTGACCTCAGCATCGTTTAATTCTGTCATCCTCTCCGCAGAAAAAGCAGTCGTCGATTTCTGGGCAGAGTGGTGCGGACCGTGTCAGCGTTTTGCACCCGTCTTCGAAGAACTGTCTGCCGGGTATCCCGATGTACAGTTCTGTAAATGCAATACGGATGAAAATCCCGGAATTGCGCAGGAGTTCTGTATTTATTCAATACCTACCGTTCTCTTCATAAAAAAAGGAAAAGTCGTTCACATTGAATCAGGCGCCATGTCCGCAGAAGAGTTCCGCAGAGTACTTGCAGATGTCTTTCAGTAAACCGAAGTGAATACCCTAAATCATCAGTCAATAAGCACACCAGCACCGTCATATCAGAACTATGAACGTCTTTCAGGAACTTCACCCTTCTTTGCAGGAAACCCTTATCACCGGATTAGGCTGGGATATGCTGCGCCCCGTGCAGGAAAAAGCCTGCGAAGCTGTTTTTTCCGGCTGCGACATCATCATTCTCGCCCCCACCGCCGGAGGAAAAACAGAAGCCGCGTTTCTTCCGGTCCTCGATACCATCCTGAAACACCCCTCAGGTCATCTATCAGCCGTCTATGTATCTCCCTTAAAGGCGCTCATCAACGACCAGACCGACCGCATCATTGACCTGGGAAAACGGGCCGGACTTGAAACAGCCGTCCAGCACGGCGATGTCTCCGCATCAGAACGCTGGAACTTTTCGATAAGCGAACCTGACATTCTGCTTACCACACCCGAATCCCTTGAAGTGCTGCTCTCATCCCCGGATTCTGCAAACGCATTTTCTCATCTCCGGTTCATCATCGTCGATGAAATCCATGCCTTTGTTGAAAGCAGCAGAGGGGTGCACCTCAAATGTCTGATTGACCGGCTGACACACATATCCTGCGAAAACCCAAAGCGTATCGGGCTTTCTGCAACCGTCGGAAACCCTGAGTCTCTTCTCGCATGGTTTTCTGCACCCGACCGGAAAAAAACACTCGTATCAGTCCCTGCTCCCCCGTCAAAAAAACAGTTCACCTTCATTCTCGAACGGGACTTTCATGCGTCCGCAGAAAAAACAGCGGCGGCGGTGCAGGGAAAAAAAGCCCTGATTTTTGTTGACAGCAGAAGCTTTGCCGAGCGGCTGTATCAGCCCTTATCAGAACTTCTGCCGCAGGTCTATCTTCACCACTCTGCCGTATCATCATCCGACAGAAAAGAAGCGGAAGACGCATTCTCCGCGGACGGGGGCACCTGTGTGATATGCACCAGCACGATGGAGCTCGGAATCGATATCGGAAATCTGGATTTAGTGGTAAACTTCGGCCCGCCTCTTTCCGCCTCGTCATTTCTGCAGCGCCTGGGCAGAACAGGCCGGCGCGGAAATCCTGCGGAGATGGTCTTTATTCTGCGGGACTCCTGCGAACTGCTTACCGCAATAGCCGCAGTAGAGACTGCTGCCGCACACAAATCCGAGTGCCTCACACCGCCGAAATGTCCGTATGACGTCCTCATCCAGCAGCTGTTTCTGCTGATAAAATCCCGCCGTGCGGTAAGCGAGTCCGCACTCATTTCTGCGCTGCACAGCATGTCCCCGTTTTCAGACATTCCTGAACCGAAACTCAGATACCTTCTGCGGCATCTGACGGAAACCGGCTATCTCTTCCGCGACGGGAATCTTATCCAGTTCGGCACACGGGCTGAAAGCGAGTTCGGTCATGCGAACTGGAAGATGCTCCTCTCGGTTCTTTCCGACTCCGGCGGATACACGGCAGTCCTTCCGGACGGAACCGTTGTGGGAACGCTTGACCCCCGGTTTGTTGCCGGAGATGCGGGCAAAGTCTTTTCCTTCACCGGAAAAACATGGCGGCTTTTGTTCCGCGACGACGTACACCGCAGAGCCTTGATTGAGCCGTCTGCCGTATCCCGCGGACTCAAACATCCGTTCTGGGGCGGGGCAGGCGGAAGTGCCCGCGTCTCCCGTCTTGTCGCAGAATCCGCAGGAGATATCATCTCACGCGGTCATTCCATCCTGCCGCTTCCGCCTGACGTCCGCGAA
>DALTWQ010000035.1 GCA_029987025.1 Methanocorpusculum sp.
GTGAACGGGTAATCGCCGCCGCAAAAGAAAAAGGCGTCACCTTAATCGGAACCGATGCAGATGCGTTCGGCACCGCAAAGATGATTCACTTAACCCTGCCGGCAGAAACCATGATGGCAGCAGACGTTCCGACCGTGAGAATGGAAGACACCGTAGACTACGTTAAACAGATTGTCTCAAATACCCGCTACAGAACAGCCTGTGTAATCGATGACAACGGAAAACTCTTAGGCACCGTATCCCGCAACTCACTGATGGATGATGCGGCAAAATCCGTCATTCTCCTTGACCACAACGAGTACAGCCAGGCGGTCGAAGGCATCGAATCAGCAGACGTTGTTGAAATCATCGACCACCACCGGTTAGGCGCAATGTCGACCTTAAAGCCGATTCGTTTCACCATGGAACCGGTCGGCTCAACCTCGACCATAATTGCCCGCCGGTTCTTTGAAGCAGGCGTAACTCCGGATAAAACAACAGCAGGCGTCCTTCTTTCAGGAATTCTTTCAGATACTCTCGGATTAAAGATGTCAACAACCGCTGATGCTGACAGAACTGCGGCCGCGAAACTCGCAGAAATTGCAGGCGTTGATGTGGCTGCGTACA
Source organism: Methanocorpusculum sp. (assembly GCA_029987025.1). Lineage (GTDB taxonomy): Archaea > Halobacteriota > Methanomicrobia > Methanomicrobiales > Methanocorpusculaceae > Methanocorpusculum. The sequence continues at coordinate 607 of DALTWQ010000035.1, forward strand.
GCAGCGAGTTAATCAATGAAGGCATGTCTCTGGCAGGCGTTTCACAAAGCGAACTGCTCGAACGCGACACCAAAGAGTTCACGCTTGCATCAAAGCGTGTAGTTGTTGCCCAGATTTTAACACCCTCATATGAGTATGCCGCATCGCACCGCGACGAAATCTATGCAGCACTCAAAGAAAAACTTGCAGCATCCCAGGGACTTGACATCTATGTCGCACTCTATACAAGTGTTCCGGACATGGGCTCTGATATGTTCGCCGTTTCTGCGGACAAAGCACTCTGTACTGCGCTTCACTGGGAATCCCCGCTCCATCTCGAAGGCGTTGTATCTCGTAAGAAGGACTTTGTTCCGAAGTTCGGCAGATATCTTGAGATGCAGTAAACGGTTATGGATAAAACTGCTCTGCGTACTGAACTGAAAGAACGCCGCTTTGCCGTATCCGCAGATGAGCGGAAAAGAAAAAGCGAACGCATCTGCAGCTTTCTCGAAGAGGAGACAAAAGGATTCTCTGGTATTCTCGCATACGCTGCAAAAGAGCCTGAGGTAGAAACCCTCCCATATATCGCGAAAATGATTGCCGCCGGAAAAACAGTTGCTGTTCCCATCATCGAAAAGGAAACCCATACCCTGCGGCTGTCGCGGCTTACAAGCATTTCCGATCTGGAAATCTCGACCTTCAATGTCCCGGAACCGGTGTCTGCGGAAAAACCCATATCGCCGAAGGATGTTGAGTGCGTGATTCTTCCGATGGTCGGATTCGACCGGAAAGGAAACAGACTGGGATACGGTGCAGGATACTATGACCGGTTTTTAGCCGCGAATCCGCATGTGAAAAAAATCGGACTTGCCTACGCCTGTCAGGAAGTTTCTGCAGTTCCGGCTGAAGAGTATGATATCCGCATGGATGAAATCATCACGGAAGACAGGATTAATTACACGTTTTAGGGGGTTTCGAGAGGCAATTAATTACACGTTTAGGGGGTTTTGAGCGGTAATTAGTTACATGTTTTAGGGGGTTTAACGCCTCATCTTCTTAGAGCTTACAGTTTTTACACTCCAGACTTCCGCAAGGAATATTATCTATTTTCCATTTCAGTGCCCAGTATTTGATTCCGCGGATGACCTCCATCAGTTCAATCCCGCTTTCCGTCAGCGTGTACTCGGTTTTAATCGGAATTACAGACGCATCAACCTTCTTTGAAATAATTCCTTCCGCTTCAAGTTCGGTCAGACGTTCTGAAAGCATCTTCGGCGTAATTGCCCCGAGCCGTGTCTTCAGTTCGGAGAATCTCCGCGTGTGATTTTCACCCTTATAGAGTTCCAGAATAACAAGCAGAGTCCATTTCTTTGTCAGATACTGAACTGTTTTATTTACGGTACAGTTTACATCCATACTAAGTATAGTATCTGAAACTCCATGTATTTAAATAAGTATACTAAATATACAAGGTGTAAAAATCATATCTGGAGAATCAAAATGTATTGTCAGCAATGTCAGGAATCAGGAACTCCGGCGTGTAATCGCGGCGGCAGGTGCGGTAAGAACAAAGAAGTTGCAGCATATCAGGATGCCGTGCTCTATGCCGCATCCGGTTTATGTTTCCGCCTCGAAGCCGCAGGAAAAACCGCTCAGCCGTGTATTCTTGAAGCACTGTTTGCCACTCTTACCAATGTAAACTTTGACAAGGCACGCTTCAAAGCATACTTAGACTGCATCGTATCGCACAAAAACGCTCTGCCGAAAGCAGCAGACGAACCGGCAGAAGTCTCCAGGACACCTGAGTCCGAAGAAGACATTTTATCTCCGGCAATCTCTCTGGAGGGAATTGCCGATGAAAATGACCGTTCACTCATCTCTTTACTGATTTTCGGCATCAAAGGACTTGCAGCATACTACTCGCATGCTCTTGTCCTCGGAAAAACCGACGATGCAGTTGTGCAGTTCATAGTAAAAGCAATGGCATCACGCTTCAAAAAGCTCAGCATCGATGAACGTGTCGGACTTGCGCTCGAATGCGGAAAGTTTGGTGTATCAGCTCTTGTACTTCTCGATGAAGCAAACAGAAGATATGGTGTTCCGGAAATTACACAGGTGTCAACAGTAGTCGGCACAAAACCAGGAATTCTTATAACCGGTCATGATCTTCGTGACCTTGAAATGCTTTTAGAGCAGACCAAAGATTCCGGAATCGACATCTATACCCACGGCGAGATGCTTCCGGCCCACGCATATCCGGCCTTTAAGAAGTATCCTCACTTCAAAGGAAACTACGGCACTTCATGGGCAAACCAGCGGGTTGAACTTCCTGAGTTCAACGGTCCGGTATTATTTACCACAAACTGTCTGGTACCGCCTCTTGATTCCTACAAGGCAAAGGTGTTTACCACCGGCGCTGCAGGATTTGAAGGATGCACATATATTCAGGAAATCAACGGCAAAAAAGATTTTACGCCGCTTATCAACGCTGCAAAAGGATGCGTTGCGCCGAAACAGATTGGGGGAACTGCACCTCTTCTTACCGGATGTGCACGTGAGTCAGTCCTGGCACTTGCAGGCAAGGTCATTGAACTTATCAACGCAGGAAAAATCAGACGCTTTGTGGTTATGGCAGGTTGTGACGGCAGAGACAAAGAACGTGAATACTATACTGAGTTTGCCAAAGCCCTTCCGAAGGATACCGTTATTCTTACCGCAGGATGTGCCAAATACCGCTACAACTCGTTAGATCTCGGTGATATCGAGGGTATTGCCCGTGTTCTTGATGCAGGTCAGTGCAATGACTGTTATAGCCTTGTCGCAATCGCTTTAGCCCTTGCTGAAGCGTTCAAATGCGGCGTAAACGACCTTCCGATTTCCTACAACATCGCCTGGTACGAGCAGAAAGCGGTTCTTGTTCTGCTGGTTCTTCTCCATCTCGGCGTCAAAAATATTATGCTCGGACCGACACTGCCGAAGTTTGTATCGCCGGCTGTTCTTGATGTGCTGGTAAAGACGTTCAATCTCCAGCCGTCAACTACAGTTGAGCAGGATTTAAAGACACTTAACTGTCTTTAATTTTTTTCAGAGTGTGTTTCCTGCCTTATTTTTCGCGTGATTCAATAATCTGTGATAAATGTCTCTCTATTTATTCATTTTGTGCTTATGTAGGAAAAACGTGTAAGCCATGCACGTTTTTCATAGATGCCTGAAATACAGGCAGCATCTGCACAGTTTGAAAAAAGAGTGGTTAAAAAATTATCCGTGTATAATTCTTACAAACTTTGCAATCAGTGCATCCATCTGGATGTCCGGGTTTGCACCTTCGCTTAAGCGGAAATCGGTTTCTCCTATTGCGTCAATGAAATCAGCTTTTGTTCTGCGGTCGAGTTTATCTGCAGAGATGGTCGATACCGCACGGTAAAGCTGGTTTAATAGTTCGTTCGGCGCAATTCCTTTATCGTACATGAGAGTGGAAAGCATCCGGACTGCGGTCTCGAAGTCCCCGTCTATGGTTACTGATAAGAGGTCTGCAATTTCTTCCGGGTTTGCAGTCGAGGTTACTGCATAAACATTTGCTGCAGTTACCGTGTTTGATACAATAGCTGCCCCCTGAAGCGCGTTGATAGCTTTTCTCATATCTCCCTGTGCGACATAGAAAATTGCCGCATACGCCTCTTCTTCGATAGAGATACCTTCATTTTCGGCGATTCTGTCCATCTGCTCATGTACGGCGTCTTCGGTGAGCGGCTTGAAGCGGTAAATTGCGCAGCGGCTCTGAATCGGATCAATGATTTTTGAGGAGTAGTTGCAGGATAAGATGAACCGGCAGGTTTCTGCATAGTTTTCCATGGTACGGCGAAGTGCTGCCTGTGCGTCGTTTGTCAGAGCGTCTGCTTCGTCGAGGAAGAGAATCTTAAACTCAGCGTCACCGAGAGGGGATGTGCGGGCAAACTGCTTAATCTGGGTTCGTACGACATCAATTCCGCGTTCGTCTGATGCATTGAGTTCACGGAAGTTCATGCTCCAGGCATCCCCGAACATCTCACGTGCAAGTGCTACGGCGCAGGTTGTTTTGCCTATTCCTGCCGAGCCGGTGAATAACAGGTGCGGCAGGCTTTTTGATGCGGCATACATTTTGAGTCTGCCTACGATTTCCTTCTGTCCGGCGACTTCGTCCAAGGTCCGCGGACGATATTTTTCTATCCAGATATCCGGGGATGAGTTCATAGAATTATATTGGTCGCAGAGATGGATAATGATATTCTTTTTTGCGGGTTGAGTATCTGCATATTATATGCCTTAGGAATATGCAGATACTGCCTGAACAGTATGCAGATATCCGGAGTGAACCGGATATAACAGACTGAATAAATGACTTAAATTCATTATCTGACTGAAGAATAGAGCTGATTTAAAAAAAAGATACCTGAGAGAAATTCGTTTTACGAATCTCCCCATTTATCTATCGCTTTTGCCAGTTCATCGTGCGTTTTTGCATACTCTTTTGCAGGAATTCCTGCAACAGCCGCTTCAACTGCCTGGACAAAAGCACGGGCACCTGCGGCAGTTCCGTCCGGATGGCCGTGAATTCCCCCTCCGGCCTGGAGGACGATGTCGCAGCCGAGTTTTGCAACCTCTGCGGCAGCTTTGCCCGGATGCAGGCCTCCTGACGCGACCGGAAACACCGGCTTTAATCCCGGAAACTCGCGAGTGATTTCGCGGTTGTCGCCTAAGACTTCGTCCGCTTTTCCACCCATCTTTCCTGAGACTGTTCCGGTGTGCAGCTGATCTCCGCCGGCTGAACGTACTAAAACAGCGATGGGCCGCATTGCAATCCCGTGCTGCGGATTTCTCGTAAGTGCCCCGTGCATAGTACGGTGGACGTGAATCGGCACATTTACGGCCGGGTCTTCAGCGAGCGCCTGTATCGCGGAAAAACCTGCGGTCAGCACATCGACCATAAGCATATTTGCGCCTGCTTTAACCGCAGAGTGGGCGAGTTCAACAATCTTATCTCCGCCGGTTGTTACATTTACCGCGTAGAGAACCTGCTTTCCGGTCTCGTCTTTTGCACGGTCAAGAGCATCCATTACAGTTTCGAGGCGCTCTAAAAGCGGACAGAATGCCTGATTCGTGAGCGTCTCATCATCCTTGATTAAATCAAGTCCGCCGACAGCTGCCTGATAGGCAACTTCCGCGGTGTCCTTCGGATTTAAGCCGACCTTCGGCTTGATGATGGTTCCGACATGCGGCCTGCGGCTCGTTTCTGTACCGACTAATTTTCTGACACCTTCGATACCGAACTTCGGACCGCATCCGGAAAGTTCCCGCGGAAGGTCGATTTCAGTAAGACGTACTGCATCGAGTTTTCCGAGACCGAACAGATTTCCGGCAATGACGGATAAATACTGGGGGATGTTGCCTTTTTCAAAGATTTCATACGGATAGCGGATTTTAGTAATATATCCACCCGCGTCTGCGGGTTTTACCTCAAGGACTTCTCCGTCTAATGCATGAACGTAGGCGGTTTTTTCATTGACCGTGGATAAGTTCGTCCACGTTCCTGTGGTCTGTTCTTCGCAGATGGCGTGTGCGGCAAAATCAGCATCTACGCCTGCTTTCGGGCGGTAATAGTATGTTGCAGTCAGGTCTTTTGTTTTTGCGGTCATAATTCCTTAGCCTCCCAGCCGAGGTGTTCTTTCATGATGATGTACGCGAGCTGAGGCGGAATTGCTCCTTCCTCGGTTGCGATTAAATCAACGTATTCTGCAGGTGTTACATCGAACACCGGGTTTCTGATGGTAACATAGGGAAGCATTTTTGCTGCTTCGTCTGAAAGGATTTCATCAGTCGGGCGTTCTTCTATCTCTATTTTTGTTCCGTTCAAAGTCTGCGGCGCGAACTTAAAGGTCTCTGCTGCGACGATGAAGTTTTTCCGGGATTCGTGAGCGGCAGCGGCTAACTGTGAGGTTCCTATTTTGTTGATTACCGCACCGTTTACGGTGACGGCGTCTGCTCCTACAATGACTAAATCTGCTTCGGGCATGAAGTATCTGACGGCAGAATCAACGATATAAGTCGTTGGAATCTGGTTGTCGTTTAAGGCCTGAATAGTCAGCAGCCCCTGGTTCCAGGGACGGACCTCGGTTGCAATGACGCGGATGTTTTTGCCCTGCTCTTTTGCACGGATAATTCCTGCAAGCGCTGCTTTCGAGTTGCAGTGCGTCATTATGGTGTCTCCGTCTTTAATTCGTGCAGCACAGATTTCTGCGATGATATCAAGCGCAGACTCTGCTTTTTTCACGAAGGCATCTGCACGTGCTTTGATGTCGGATACGGCTTCTGCGGTTGATTTTGCAGCGGCAAGGCCGCGAAGCGTGATTCTGACTGCATTCGGAAGGGATACGGCTGTCGGGCGTGTTGCAAGAAGGACATCAGCGCCTTTTTTCATCGCGGTTCTGAATGCTTCAAGTTCTAACTCCTGATGCTGCAGTGCATGTTCACGCAGTGCTTTTGCTGCTTCGCGGGCGATTTTTCCTGCGCCGCGGATTTCCATGGAGGTTATTTTCGCGGCGGTATCGTCTAACGACATGATATATAATGATTGGGCTGTGCTGAATAAAGGTTTATGGGATGGAGATGCCTGCTTTTTTCAATCCTATCTCATTCCTTTATCTGTAATCCGCGCTAATAGTATAGACATGTCTATAGCGTTTACCAAACTGCACGGAAACGGCAATGATTTTGTTCTCATTGACGAGATGAAAGGTGTTGTCATCCCTGATGAGATGAAACCGGGATTTGCAGAAGCATACTGTGATAGAAAATTCGGTATCGGAGCTGACGGAATTCTCTTTATCTCACCTGCATCTGTTGAGAAGGCTGCAGTTAAGATGCGGCTTTTCCAGCCGGACGGAAGCGAGGCCGAGATGTGCGGAAACGGCACCCGCTGCCTTGCAAAATACGCAGCAGATAACAGCTATGCAAAGACAAAGATGTTCAATGTAGAAACAAAGGCAGGCATTCTCTCAGTCAGAGGCGGCTATGATAACGACGGCGACTACATGGCATCTATTGATATGGGTGAACCGTCCTTCCAGAAGGCTGCAGATATTGCTGGAATGAAGGTCTATTCAGCAAATACAGGCGTTCCGCACGCTGTTGTCTTTGTCGAGCACGTTGATGAGATTGATATCTCCCGCGCAGCTCCTGAAATCCGTCACAATAAAATCTATCCGGATGGAACGAATGTAAACTTCGTTGAGGTTACCGGAAAGGACGAGATTACCATCCGGACATTTGAACGCGGCGTCGAGGGAGAAACATTATCCTGCGGCACCGGATCAACAGCAGCCGCTCTTGTTGCCGCACGGGAAAAGAAGGTCGCCGGCGATGTGATTCACGTAATCACGAAAGGCGGACCGCTTGATATTACTGTCTCCGGAAAGATTCCGGTAATGACCGGCCCTGCAGAAACGGTTTACACCGGTGAGATTCCGTTCTAAAACGGAAATATAATTATTCTTTTTTTGATTGTACTGGCTGTTGTTTTTACCGGCACTGATTTTTCTAAAGAACGCGAATCTACGCGGGATTCGCTGTTTCTCTGGCAATGCCCGCTGACCCGGATAAAGCCCCGTATCCAAATAGGCCGTTGAATTGCTTCAAATAATCCTGAAAAAAGATAAAATTTATCCCTGCCTTACCCGCTTCATCATCTCTGCATCGGCTCTGACTTTTCGTTCGCAGTAGATGCAGCGGCAGATACCTGCGTCTTCGTCAACGACGTGGAAGATGTCGTCAAGCTCCTGTTCGGTTGCGATAACACAGTGCGGGTTGTCGCAGTGAATCTCATTGATTAAGACCTTGCGTCCGGCAAGAAGGTTTTCCGGTTCAGGATTCTTTTCAGCTTCGTCGAGGAGCTTTAAGATAAGCGCCATACGCATGTATTTGCCATTTTTGACCTGCTTAAAGTAACAGGCACGCGGGTCTTTATCAACTCTGACGCTGATTTCATTCACCCGCGGCAGAGGGTGCATGATGCAGAGGTCAGGTTTGGCGGACTTCAGTTTCTCTTCCGTTAAGATGTAGCTGTCCTTTAAGCAGTCATACTGAGTGTGGTCTGCAAACCGTTCCTTCTGGATTCTCGTCATATAGAGGATATCTAACTCAGGCATTGCCTCGTCAAGAGAGGCAGTTTCTCTGTACTCGATATTGAGCCGCGAAAGTGTTTCGTAGCGCACAAAGGTCGGAAGCTTCAGCTCTTCTGGTGAGATGAGTACAAATCTGACGCCCGGATAGCGTGACATCGCTTCGATGAGCGAGTGCACGGTTCTTCCGTACTTTAAGTCGCCGCAGAATCCTACGACCAGATTGTCAAAGTGACCTTTTTCGCGGTAGATGGTGAAAAGGTCTCCGAGTGTCTGAGTCGGATGAGCGTGTCCGCCGTCTCCGGTGTTGATGACCGGAATTCCTGCATTTTCCGCGGCGATAAAGGCTGCTCCTTCCTTTGGAGACCGCATCGCGATAATATCTGCGTAGCAGGCGACAACCCGTGCCGTGTCGGCAATACTTTCGCCTTTAACTGCAGATGAACTGCCCGGCTCGGAGAAACCCAGGACGTTTCCGCCGAGCTCCATCATAGCGGCCGTGAAGGAAAGGCGCGTTCTGGTTGACGGCTCATAGAAGAGCGTTGCAAGTTTTTTGCCTTCACAGGCTTTTGCATACTTCTGCGGATGGTCAATTATATCTGCTGCAACGGTGATTAGTTCATCAATCTCGGCTGTTGAAAGGTCAGGGATGTCGATGATGCTTTTCATCTCATGCCTCAATCCAGCTTTCATCTGAAGGATTGTTTCTGAACGCAATCAGACGTTTGATGTCTTCGGACTTGATGTATCCTTCCGCTGCTGCTGCATCAGCGATTGCATCAAAGTTCGTAAGAGAGACATTTTTCACATTCGCTTCTGCAAGACGCTTTTTACCGTCAGCCATGCCGTAGGTAAAGATGCTTGCAACACCGAGAACATCTGCACCGGCTTTTCTGAGTACATCTACGACTTCAAGAACACTGCCGCCGGTTGATATTAAGTCTTCGATTACGACGACTTTCTGTCCGGCTTCGAGTTTTCCTTCAATCTGGTTCTGCCGTCCGTGGTCTTTTGCACCGGAGCGGACATATCCTATGGGCATGTTGAGAAGGTGTCCGGTAATTGCCGCGTGGGCGATACCTGCAGTTGATGTGCCCATCAGGACTTCTGCACCCGGGTATTCGGTTTTTACAATCTCTGCAAGGCCTTCTTCGACGTCAAGACGTACCTCAGGTGCGGTAAGTGTTAAGCGGTTGTCGCAGTACACCGGGCTTTTAATGCCGCTTGCCCAGATGAACGGCTCGTCCGGTCTGAAAAAGACTGCTTTTATCGACAGTAAATCCTTTGCAATTTTGAGTTCGCGTTCAGTGTGTGTCATTATTTGTGCCCGATAAAGTGATGTGTTATTGTTTGTACGTATTAGACAATATTTGTTTTGTGCGGATTGATTCGGTCCGGTGTATATTTTTTCTAAAAGAACGCGAATCTTCGCGAATCTCACGCGAATCGCAAGCCTATACACCCGTGCTTATCCCGCTTATCGCGGGCACGGGCGGCTTGCTGATTAGCAATAAGTTAGTCTCTAAAATACTGGTAGGCATATAAAAAATCTTAGCGGCACGCCTGCGCCCGCGATTAGCGGGAATAGCGCAGGTGAATAGTGCCGCGATTCGCGTGAGATTCGCGAAGATTCGCGTTCTTTTAGAAAATACGCACTAAGAAAAATAACTCTTTGTATCTCGGAGATGAGGCTGAATTGTTATGATTTTTTTTAGTTCCGGTTAATTATTATTCAGAAAGATACAGATTCCGGGATGATTATGCAAATCCAAAAAAAAAGAACGAAGAGAATAATCTCCTAATATTACTCTCCAAGAAATTCCTTGCAGCAGCGCTCATACGCAGCGGCAGGATCTGCAGCCTGAGTTATGGGACGGCCCACGACAATATAATCAGATCCTGCCTTTCGAGCCGCTTCAGGCGTCATGATGCGTTTCTGGTCGCCGGCGGCAGAATCTGCAAACCGGATGCCCGGCGTTACGGTGATGAACTGTTTTCCGCAGACCGAATGAACCCCGTCAGCCTCGAGCGGAGAACAGACAACGCCGTCAAGTCCTGCAAGAAACGCGTTCTTTGCGTAGCGTGCAACAACTTCAGCCATCGGTTTTTCAATTAAAATCTCCTTTTCCAGTTCCTCCTGACCGGTTGAAGTAAGCTGAGTTACCGCGATTAAAAGCGGGCGTGTGCCGTCAGGTCTTTGTAAGCCTTCGAGAGCCGCTTTCATCATGGCAAGGGTTCCTGCCGCATGGACGTTGCACATATCAACGTCAAGGCCTGATACGACCGCCATGCTTTTCTTTACGGTGGTCGGGATGTCGTGCAGTTTTAAATCAAGGAAGATTTTGTGTCCGCGGCGTTTAATCTCGCGGACAATAGCAGGCCCTTCTGCATAGAATAACTCCATGCCGATTTTTACGAACGGTTTTTTTCCGGTGAATTTGTCCAGGAAGGAAAATACCGTTTCCGCACTGTCAAAGTCACATGCGATAATTACATCTTTAGCCATCAGTGTGCAGCTCCTATAATTTCTTGTAATGAGGTGATGTTGTATTTTTTCATTGTCTTCGGCAGTTCATTGATGATGTCGCGGCAGGCTGTCGGGCGAATCAGATTTGCAGTTCCGACCTCAACAGCACAGGCGCCTGCCATCATCATCTCAATGACATCTTCAGCGGTAGAGATACCGCCGATACCCACAATCGGAATCTTTACCGCTTCGGCGGTCTGATAGACCATGCGAAGCGCCGCAGGGAAAACGGCGGGCCCTGAAAAACCGCCTGTCGTATTTGCAAGAAGCGGTTTTCTTTTCCGCAAATCAATTCTCATGCCGACAAGCGTGTTGATAAGCGACAGACCGTCTGCTCCTGCTTTTTCGCAGGCCCTTGCGATAGCGGTAATATCAGAGACATTCGGGGACAGCTTGATGATAACCGGTTTTTTCGTAACTGCTTTGACTGCTTTCGTAACCGCTGCGGCGCTTTCCGGGTCAGTTCCGAAATGCATTCCGCCGCCCTGGACGTTCGGGCATGAGATGTTTACCTCGAACCAGCCGATCTGCTTTTCGCTGTCGAGTTTTCTGCAGACCTCGACATACTCGCCGAGTGAGAATCCGCTCACGTTTGCCATCACGGGCTTATTGAAGACCGCTTTGAGTTTCGGAAGCTCTTCAGCGATGACGCGGTCAACGCCCGGATTCTGGAGGCCTACGGCGTTGAGCATACCGCTTCTGCACTCTGCGATACGCGGTGTCGGGTTTCCGAACCGCGGTTCACGGGTTGTTCCTTTGAAGGAGAAGGTTCCCAGGCAGTTGATATCGTAGATTTCTGCGAACTCGTATCCGTAGCCGAACGTGCCGCTTGCAGGTATTACCGGGTTGTCGAGGGCAATTCCGCAGAGCTCTGTCCGTATGTCGTAATCTACCATAATATATCCTCCGATTTCATAACAGGCCCTTCTTTGCAGATGCGTTTATAGCCGGTGACGGTTTTGCAGGAACATCCCATACAGGCGCCGAATCCGCAGCCCATGCGTTCTTCAAAGCTCATTTCTCCTGCGGATTTTGCCGCGGAAAAGACCGCTCTAAGCATGGGTTCAGGTCCGCAGGCGTAGTAGTGAGGGCAGGTTTCAGGCATTGC
>DALTWQ010000115.1 GCA_029987025.1 Methanocorpusculum sp.
GCAGAAACGAATAGTTCACTGTATGAACTTCAAACACCTTGCTTTACTCGGCGCTGCTGCATTAGTCGTCTTCGGCTGTGTGTTAGCTGCCGGCTGCACCTCGACAGAGCAGACCCAGGCGGTCACTCCGCTGTCTTCAGCTGCCGGTGAATGGTACTGCCCTGAATGCACTGATGGTAATGGAAATACCGTTACTGCGATTCAGACCATCAAAGCAGACGGTACCGGCTACTGGATGCAGTTAGCTGATGACAAACGCGGCTTCCGGATTGAGAGAATCTACACGTCTGAGTTCACCGCACCTGACCAGAACGGAGCGTTTGATAAAGTATCATCTACGGGAATGACCCACAAGATGGTCTACGACGCAGCAAAAGACACCATCACCCAGGATGGAAAGAATGTCTACACCAGACTTGACCCGCTTGCCGGCATCTGGTACGGCGCATCCGTCATCGATAACGACGGTAAGACCACCACCCTGTTTAAACCGGACGGAACCGGCGGCCTTATAGTATCAAACGCAGACAAAGGAACCGCAGAAGTTCTCACTCTTACCTGGAAGAAAAACGCTGACGGAACGTATGCAGTAAAATACAGCAACGGAATCGAGAGAACCTACACGGTTGATGATTCCGGACTGACCGCTTCTTTAAACACCGGTTCTATGAGGACAAAAGCCTTCACTGACTCGACATACCTCATGTCGGTAACCGGTGCATGGTACAACAAGGACAATGACCGCTCTGCAGTATTCAATGCGGACGGCACAGGATTTCTGGTAAGCAAGAGCGGAATTGCACCATTTACCTGGCGCCTGAAAGAGATTGGTAAGTTCGAAATTACCTACACCGGCGGAACATGGGATGATGGAACCATTGCAAAAGGTAAAGTGACTGAATGGACCTACGACCGTGAGAATGATGTATTCACCAGCACTTCAGACGGCAGCAACTACATCCACCCGGCTGAAACTGTCGAAGGAAAGATTACTCTTTCCTAACTTTTTTTCCCGCTAACTCTTATCCCCGCTGCTTTTTTTCCCCGCTGCTTTTATATCCATACAGTGATAATATACCAAACATGACTATTATTGTCATTGAACCGGAGGTCTTCTAATGGACGAAACTGCAAAGACCGAAGCACGGAATTATCTGTCTGCTGCAGGATTCTTCCTGATTGCGGCGTATTTCCTGGTGATGATATTCCCGATTATTGGGAGCAATACGCCTGTTTCAGCAAACATTTATGTTAACATCGCTATGGGAATCGGATTGCTGATTATTGCAACGCTTCTCATAGTTCTGCGTAAACGGGATATGATTTCCATCCTGTTCTTCATATTGGGATTCTTTCAACTATTTCTTGCATTTACTTCAACCGGATTCTGGATGACGATTTTAATGGGATTCCTGGTTCTCGCGTCCCTGGTACTGCTCGTATCTAAAGAGAAGGTAAAATGGCTTTTATTCATTATTCCGGCAATTATGTTTGTAAACTCTCTTGTAAGGGGATGTTTTGGATATAATACAACTGTATTTGCTGTATTCTTAGGGATAATCACTGTCATCTCTCTCTACTATGCCTTCTGCTGTGCATCCGAGAGAATCAGTCTTCCGGGAAGAAAGCTTCTGACTGCTGACGAAGCAACCGATTTCAAAGCGTCAGGTTCCGTCTTAGGCTACATGCTCTTTGCACTTATATTTGCAGTCTGGGCCATCTTCAACTTTGCAGGAGATTCAGCTGCACTTCCGGTTGAAACCACACAGACAATAGAACTCCTCTGCGGCGCCCTGATGATCTTCGTCGCCGTCCTGCTTCTTGCGGTCGGCAAGATGCGGTTTACCCCGGTCATGTTCCTGCTCATGGGAATAACGGCAATCCTCGGCATCTTTGTCTCCGGATACATGTACATCGGACTTGGCATACTCTATCTGGTCATCGGTCTTTTTGCCATCCTCAGAAAAGAGTCAAGAATTCTCCCCGGCATCATGCTCCTGTTCGCAGCTGCGGTCTATTTCATCGTCGGGGCTGTGGGGGCTGCAGTTCCGGCAGCTGCACTTGCGGTTGTCAATGCCGCTGCAGCAGTAATAGCCGTGTATCTGGCATTCGTTGTCTACAGCCAGAGAAAACTTCCGAAATTCTAAATCCAAAATCCTCACACCTTTTTTCCCGCTGCTTTTTCCGCTGCTTTTATATCCATCCGGTGACAATATACCAAGCATGACAACTGACGTCATTGAA
>DALTWQ010000036.1 GCA_029987025.1 Methanocorpusculum sp.
CACCAGTGAGTTTTGCACCATCGTAGTCGAAGTAGGTCTTTCCGGACTTCTTCAGTTCTGCTCCAGAGCAGAGTTCACGGATAGTGTCGATTGCTTCTCCAAGTCTTGCGACCGGCTTTTCTGCCTGGATGCAGAGCTTCGGAAGAGTGGAAAGGTCACCAGGGCCGATACCGAGGGTTGCACGTCCGTCGGAAATTTCGTTAAGAGTGCATGCAAAGGATGCCATTGCAGCCGGAGTGTCAGTGAAGGAGTTCATGATACCCGGACCCATCTTAAGGGTGGTGGTTGCCTGTGCAACTGCAGTTAAAACTGAGTAGCAGTGTCTGTTGTTGTAGTGGTTAGTAATCCATGCATAGTCAATGTCTTTGCTCTCTGCAAGTTTACAGAAGTTAACAACCTGCTTTACGTTTACGTTGCCAGGAACGAATTCAATACCGTAAGTCATAGTTCTTTACACCTCATAGTTATGGTTTTACTCCTCAACATAAATATATTCTGATTCTCAGGTCTGAAAACACGCCGAAATAAGCCTTATTCAGAGGCAAAATGAAACGGGCTTAAATTCGGGCGTTTTTTCCTGCGCTCTTTTCCGCGCTTATATCTGACGTAACGGGTTTCCCCTCTGAATCTCTCTGTTGACGTGCAGAATCCATCGATAATCGTAAAAAGAGAGAACTCTAAACAATATACAAATCAGGACTTGTGGGGTAGTGGATATCCTTTCGGGCTTCGAACCCGAAGAACCGGGTTCGATCCCCGGCAGGTCCGTATCGTTTTTTTATGTTTTAGAGCATACATCTAAGTATGGTCTTATCTTCATCTATTATACGTCAGCGCCTCGCAGACAAAACCCTCGGTATTGAGCCGTTCGCAGAAGAATCTCTTCAGCCGTCATCGTATGACCTCAGGAGCGCAGAAGATATCGTCATAAAAAAAGGAGAACTCACGCTCGTTCCGACTATGGAGTTCGTATCTCTTCCCGATGACTTATGCGCAACCCTCTGGGGACGTTCCTCATTCGGAAGAAAAGGTGTTGTCCTGGGCGCAGGATATATCGACCCGGGATTTCGCGGAAACCTGACGCTCTGCATGGTAAATAACGGCCCTGAAGATATTCCGGTTACCAAAGGCATGCGCGTTGTCCAGATGCTGATCCATCCGGTCGAAGGAAAAGTCGAGTCTGCCTATGACGGTCATTATCAGGACAGTCACGGCGTTGTCAAATCAAAATTATAACTGAAAATAATTTAAAAAAAACTTTAACTCTATTTTTTAACCCTTAAAACGCCAGAATGCCGAGTGTAAACAGCATCACCGGAATCATAATAGACCCCATACAGTAAAGCCTTGATATGCCGGTAAGTTCCGGAATCATTCCGACAGCTGTTGCTGCAGCGAGCAGGAACATGCCGAACGGTCCGCAGATAACAGCAGTAAGTGCGATTAAAAGAATCAGCACAGCAATAGCCAGCGGTTTTTGCGGAATCTTTGCGGCAAACGTCCCCGTCTTCGAAAGAAGAACAACTGCAAAATATCCGACGAACGCAGCACATCCTGCAGCTGCAAGCATCAGTGAGAGGTCCGGCAGTTCAAATTCTGCAAGAACCGCCATAGCTCCGGACCTCATTCTGCCTACTGCATAGAGCGCTGCAATACCTAATACCGCGTTTGCCGTATTTGCCGCAGACGTGGACAACAGATATCCATGCGGTCTTCCTTCGTCAAAATGCACCCCGCGTCTCCGTATCGCAAGAACAGCGTTTGCGGTTCCGCTTGAAAATCCCGGAAGCCACCCCACAACAGCGCCTGCAAGCGTTCCTTTCAGGGATGATTTGATAATTTCGCCACGTTTTGTGCCGAGTCCGGAAAAGGTCTGCGGTACAACAGTCCCCGGTCTTTTTAAGGTCTGCAGAAGAACAGGGATGCCGAAAAGGCCGGTCAGAAGCGGCAGCAGTATTTCACCGAGTCCGAAGAATCCGAAAGAGAGATAGGAAAAGTACATGCCGAAAACGCCGAGCAGCCCGGAAACGAGGAAAAGCAGGAGAGACCAGAGCGGCGCGCGTGAAAATACAATGAGGAGCGTCGCGGCAAGAAGAACAATCAGGCCTACTGCCCAGTCGATTTCACCCTGAAACTGCGGCAGAACAACGTAAAAGAGCGCAAAGAGCGGAAGGCAGAAAACAAACCCGAAGAGACTTCCGAGCGCAGATATGCGGACTGCTGCAGCACCGTTTCCTTCGAGATACATCCTGTGCGCCGGAAGAACCGAAAGGACTGTGTCCGGGTCAGGAACTCCTACAAAAGTTGAAGGAATGCAGTCAGCAAATGTATGCACAACCATAAGGCTTACAATCATGCAGCAGACTCCCTCAACACCGAAAACAAGACTCAGCGGAACGGCAAGTGCTGCTGCCGCTCCTGCAGCGGTGTTGGAGTGCAATCCGGGGACAATACCGGTGATGCATCCTATAATGCATCCGGCAAGTGTTCCCAGGATAAGATTCAGCATACCGATGTATTTGCACCGGAGTCATATCTAATTTTTCGAAAGCCGCTGCGGCTCCGGCAAAAATGGTAAACGTACTCATTATCTACTTGGGAGTCAAATACTATTCATATGTTAATCGCCATAACCCAGCATGCAGGGGCTGTCGATGATAATGCCATTTGTGAGAAGTACAATCACAAAGCGCGTATTGTAAGTCCGGTAAAACCGGTGAAAAACCAGCAGGAGATTGATGCATTCGTTACTGCGGTAAACAACTGCGAGTTTGACGCCGTCTTTTTCCCGAGCGCATTCTCTGCAGAAATGATGGGTCCTCTTGTAAATCCGCGGCTTGCAACAAAAGTCCGCATGATTGCAAACGGCCCGCAGACCGCGCGCGATCTGCACAACATAGGTCTTGCAGCAGAGATGCTTCCGTTCTTCTATTCGCGGGATCTTATCCCGTATCTCGGAAAATGGATTCGCGGTAAACGGATTGCAATTCCGCGTGCAGGAATCACGTATCCGAAGTTAGTTGATGAAATCAGGGACGCCGGCGGAATTCCGTGCGAATACAAATGCTATGATATTGCTGCAACTAACGAGGTACTCAACCTCGACGGCTGCGGAGCGGTGCTCTTTACAAGTCCTGCGGCGTTTGCTCTCGCAAAACTGCCGAAGCTGGACCGTGAAATAACCTTTATCGCAATTGGAGAAGTTACAGCTGACGAGATGATGTATCATGGAACAATTCCGACTGTTGTCGGTGACGGTTCTGTCGAAGGGACGATAAAAGCCCTGAACGCTACCTTGTGGTCGGAGTTCTACTGAGATGGTAAAATCGGGAATCGTTCTTGTTGATAAGCCGCGCGGTCCGTCCAGTCATCAGACGGCAGCGTGGGTCGGGGAGATTCTCAATATGTCAATAGGTCACTCGGGAACTCTTGACCCTATGGTATCAGGTGTTCTTGTGGTAATGACCGGAAAAGCGGTAAAACTTGCACCGCTTCTTCTTCAGCATGAAAAAGAGTATGTCGCCTGCATGCGGCTTCATGCGGATGTTTCGCGTGATGTGCTCGAAGAGACGGTTCGCGGATTTACCGGCAGAATTTATCAGCGTCCGCCAAGGCGTTCTGCCGTGAAGCGTTCGCTTCGTATCAGGGTTATTCACAAAATTGAGGTGCTTGATGTGTCCGGAAGACTTGTTCTTCTCCGTGTCAGGTGCGAAGCAGGAACCTACATCCGCTCGCTTTGTGTACACATCGGAAATGTGCTTGGCTGCGGCGCACAGATGATTGAACTGCGCCGCACAATGTCGGGCGGATTTACTGCGGCTGATTCTCACACGCTGCAGGAGATTCGCGATGCCGCTGAGCGCGGTGAGGCGGACTCTTTAATTCTCCCGCCGGAAGCGGCAATTTCAGATATTCCTAAAGCTGTTATCCGTGATTCTGCAGCAGATGCAGTCTATCACGGCGCAGTTCTTGCAGTTCCGGGCATCATCTCCTGTGATGATTTCCGCGCAAAACAGAGTATTGCCCTTGTAACAGAAGAGGGAAAACTCGTTGCTCTTGCAGAAGCCCTCCTCGACGCAGATAAAATCCGTGCAAAGAATCATGGTCTTGCCGCCCGTTCTGTGCGTGTTTTCACCGCGGAATAAAGAGCAGATTAATAAGGGTGTGAAACATATATCATATGCCGATTGGGCTGAGGTAGTCTAGTGGTAGGGCGCGGGCCTGGAAAGCCCGTGAGGCGAAAGTCTCTCGTGAGTTCAAGTCTCACCCTCAGCGTACCACTTTTGTTTTCGTTTGTTTCCTGTGTTTTTAAGTAATTCAAAGGTTGTTTTTCAGATTCTTTCGCTGTTTAGTCCAGTGTCTTATTTTCCTCTGATTCATCCTGCAACCTTATGTGTTCTCGCACCAAACATGTCTGTATATGGCAGATATCATCATAAAAAAACGTCATGCAATAAAGAAAGGTCAGCTGACCTCGCTGATGACAAAACTTCGGGAATCTATCGGAGACGATGCAGAAAAATACGTGGCTCAGATGATTGAAATTGCCGAAACAACTTCGAAGTTCAACATCTATCTGATTGATAAAAAACCGATTCTGATGGAAAAAGACGAATGGGCATTCCCGACACTCCGCGGAGCGGTTATGCGCCCGTTTTCAGGCTGCAGAATAACCGTCGATATGGGGGCAGTTCCGTACATGATAAACGGTGCTGATATTATGCGCCCGGGTGTTGTTTCCGTTACCCCTGATGTTAAGGCAAACCGTCCCGCGCTTGTGGTTGATGAAAGCCACGGAAAACCGCTGGCAGTCGTAATTCCCCTCTACGATGCAGAAGGAATTCTCGCGCTCGAGAAGGGAAAAGCCGCGAAAAACATCCATTATGTCGGTGATGAGCTCTGGAATCTCGAACTCTGAGGGGTGTCGAGACAGAAGGCTTATTAGTTCTCTCACTAAATAATCAATTATATGGGATTCCTTGACGGAGTATTCGGAACAAAAGAAAAGAAGCAGACTGATGAAGAAACCTATATGAAGCTCGACCTTCAGTCCTACGAAGGTTCATTAGGCGAAACCGGTCCTGCAACCATGTATGTTAAAATCGCCTCAGTCACTGACATTAAAGAGTGTCCGAGAATCAAAGACGAAATTTACAACGGCAACATTGTTATCGTCGACATCACTAAACTGAAACTTGACAAAATGATGTTCGACCGCGTAATGGGCGATCTTCGTGCTGTTGCGCGCGACGTAAACGGAGATATTATCGGACTCGGCGATCAGCGCTATGTTATCATCGTGCCGACCGGCGTCCGCATCTCCCGCGAGAAGATCTGCGGTTTCTAAATGCGTCAGCTGGTAAAATCCCCGTGTCCTGACTGCGGTAAGGAAATTACCTTCATTTACGACACGGAAAATATACCCTATTTTTCAGAGATTCTCTTAATCAGCGGTGTCTGTGAGTCCTGCGGATTCAGGATTGTAGATACGATGATTTTAAGCGAGCATGAGCCCTGTGTCTGGGAATTTGCTGCTGATTCTGCAGAAGACCTGAATGCGCGCGTTGTACGCAGCACGATGGGTGAAGTGGATATTCCTGAACTCGGACTTAACATCAAACCTGGCCCTGCCTGCAGCGGTTTTGTATCCAACGTGGAAGGTGTGCTGGAGCGTGCCGAGGAGGCTGTAAGACGTGCGCTTATCTCAGCAGAAGGCGATGAAATCCGTGCCGCAGAAGAAGTGCTTTCTCACATCCATGATGCACGCGAAGGCAGTTTTCCGTTTACACTGAAAATTACCGACCCTTCCGGAAACTCCGGTATCGTGTCTCCGAAAGCAAAGAAGACCAAACTCGATATTGAACAAAAAGACGGGATGAGTTTTACCCCGTACTCCTGATTTTTATGGAAAACCCCCGCTATGTCCCTGCGGCTGAAGAACTCACTGCCGCAGAGAATAATTTAAAGAAACGTACTTTTCCGGAACTTGAACGTCTGTCGGAATCCTACATCGAAAAAATAACCGGCAAGTCCTGGAAGGACGAAGCAACTCTGGAAAAAATCCGTGCTGCTGTTGTTGCCCAGAAAGATACCTACTGGAAGGAAGGAAAAAAGCGGACTGTCTCCTACAAAGGGGCATACAGTGTCTTATCCTACATCGCATACCAGATGCCCGGATATGTGTTTGAGATTGCCGAGTATCTGACGTCTTTAATCGCATCAGGGCTTCTTAGAAAACATATCCGTGTCTTAGATGTCGGAGCAGGCCCCGGAACTGCTTCTGCTGCAGTAATCAAAACACTGTCATCCTTCCCGGAAATTTCTGCAGAAATCTGCGCGGTTGAACGCGCTGATACGCACCGCGAAGCCTACTCATACCTTATCCCCGCGCTCATTGAAACGTGCGGCAGAAACTGTGCCGCAGAAAAACCTGTTTCGATGGATATCACAGAAACTCTTCCGGATGGTGAGTTCGACCTCATCATCTGCGCAAACGTGATTAATGAACTGCCGCTTGATGATGACGGGAAAACAGAGTTTCTGCTGCGGCTTTCAAAGCATCTCACATCAGACGGGAACCTCCTGGTCTTTGAACCTGCAGATCTGGAAAACGCGACACATCTTCGAACCATTTCCCGCGTTGCAAAAGAACGCGGTCTTACCATATATGCGCCCTGCAATGACCTGCGCGGCGTTCCCTGCCGTGTTTCTCCCTGCTGGTCGTTTTGTTCATACAAGGACATACAGCCGACACGGCTTATGAAAGCGCTCGGTTCTGACGAGGAAAAATACCGCTACATTAACACTGATGTCAAGTTCTCGTATGTTGTCTTCAGGACTGACGGACACCGCCGCTGCGGCTACAAGGTTCCTGCTGATGCGAAACGTGCGCGCCTGTCGCAGATTAAGCGTCATGAAGGAAAACGGATTCATGTAACAGTGTCAGTGATGTCGGCTGACATCGGAGATTTGAAAAACTATCTCTATCTCGTCTGCGACGGTTCAGGAACGGTTCCCTGTTACCTTGCGCTTCCGGCATTTCACCGGACGCCGGAACATGAAGCGCTTCTTACTGCAGTGTACGGCAGTGTTGTAGCTGTTGACTCTGTCCTTGTCAGATGGAATGAAAAGCAGAATGCCTTCAACCTGCTGATGGGTAAAAACAGCTGGTGCAGACTGATTGCGGGAACTGCGTCTGCAGAACCGTGTCCGGACAAGGCAAAGATTCTGCGCGAGATGGCCGCAAAACAGAAGGGAAAGAAGAATCAGCCGTACCGCGCAAACGGCAGAGCAGACTCCCCGAAAGGAAAAACAGAGAAAAATGTACGTGCCGCAAATACGCAGAGGAAACCGTCTTCCGGAAAATCCAATCCGAAAGTAAAAGAGAACTAAGCACAAATAGAACAGGGCAACTATGGAAGAAAAAGGATGCAGACGTGAAGAGGTCATGGCGGCCCTTGCCGGTTTACGCGCAGTTGATACGCCGCATGACCATATCTTAAGTTCGATGTGCACCATCCCGCATCCGATAACAAATGCCGCCCGCGAGATGTTTGCCGCAGCAAATCTGGGAGACCCCGGAGTTTTTGCCGGAACTGCAAAACTGGAGCGTTTGTTTCTCGAAAGCGTCGGTGAACTGCTGCACTGCAAAACTGCAGCCGGCTGGATGACCTCGGGGGGGACCGAATCAAATATCCAGGCAATACGTGCAGCTAAAAAACTGCATCCGGTTGAGCATCCGAATATTGTTGTCCCTGTGTCAGCTCATTTTTCCTTCCTTAAAATATGCGACATGTTAGGTCTTGAACTGCGTACTGCTCCGTATGAGACGGGTAAGTTCACCGTTGATACGGAAAAGATGGCAGAGCTTGTTGATAAAAATACGATTGCAGTGTCGGCTTTTGCGGGGACCACCGAGTACGGTGTTGTTGATGACATCGCTGCTGTTGGAAAAATCGCTCTTGAAAATGATATCTTCTGCCACGTTGATGCAGCGTTCGGCGGATTTGTAATCCCCTTCCTTAAACATCCGATTCCGTTCGATTTTGCCGTCGAGGGTGTGGATTCAGTGTCTCTTGACCCGCACAAGATGGGGCTTGGAACAATTCCCGGCGGATGCCTTCTCTTCAGAGATGAAGAATCTCTGCTTCCGCTCAGCGTAGATACGCCGTATCTCTCCTCAAAATCCCAGACCACACTTACCGGAACACGCCCCGGGGCAGATGTTGCTGCCGCATATGCTGTTCTCAAATATCTTGGAAAAGAAGGATTCCGCGACATTGTGGCAGGCTGTATGGAAAACACCCGCAGACTTGTTGACGGTCTTTCTGCATACGGGTATGAAAAAGTTCTGGACCCGGTTTTAAATCTTGCAGTGTTCCGTGATTTTCCGGTTCCGGAAGGTTGGAAGGTATCTCACATCAGAAGCGGAGACCTCCGCTTTGTTATGATGCCGCATGTAACCCGCGATGTAATTGAGCAGTTCCTCAAAGAAGTCGGGGAACAGAAAAAATAATTTTTGTGACTGTTATAAAAAAATAGTTTTGAAAAAAATAGATTTTATTTTCCGGTTTCATTTCCGCAAGGGAGTGCCGGTTCCGGTTCGTCTTCAATCTCATGTTTAATCGTGCGCAGTTCTTTAAAGAAGATTTCATACGCTGCCATACCGAGCACGAGAAGTACCGGTCCGAGAACGAATCCGATAAGACCCATAATTGCTGCGCCTCCGAAGAATCCAACGAAAATCAGCATGGGCCGTATTTTGACCTTGTCTCCGGTAAGTTTCGGACGGATGAAGAAGTCAGGCAGAATCCATAAGAGAATTACTCCCAGGGTGGCAGTAATGATAACACCATAGATATCTCCTGTTGCTAATGCATAGAGTCCTAAGAAGATAAGAACCAGCGGTGCTCCTAAGACCGGAATCAGGGCAAAGAATCCGCAGAGGGTTGCAAAGAGCACAATATGTCCATATCCCAGAAGAAGGAGATACGGAATAGCCAGCAGAAATGTCAGGACTGCAATAATAACCTGTACGATGTATAAGGCAAAGAGGATATCCTTTGTTTTGTGGCGCATTAATGACATATTCGGCTTTGACTGTTCAGGAATTATACTTCTTACATCCGCAACAAGTCTGTCTCCGAAGATAAAGAAGAGATACAGTGCCGCGAAGAAGAAGATACAGGCGAGTACTAGATAAATGCCTCCGGATATCAGGCCGAGTGCAAGGTCCGGCGATCCTGTGAATAATGAAATGATACTTTCAACAATTCCGACACCAGCATTGGCAGATACCTGGATGTTGAAGATTTCCCCTGTGAAAATCATAATCTCCTGGAGCATCATTCCAAGGGTGTCTTTTCCTACGATAATGACTGTTACAATAAATGTAGCTATTCCGACAATTAAAACTGAAACCAATATTGATACAGCAGCGGCGGAAAACGGTGCCGGAAGTTTTCTGCGCATTCTCCTGTACAGAGGCATTGCAACTATTGCAAGAGATCCTGCGATGATAACACTTGCAATATACTTCCATCCAATCACTGCAACGATGATGAGAATTACCGTTGCAATTACAAGACTTAAATGGTTTTTACAAAACTGGGCAAGAGTCATGTATTTCTCTTATTCATATTTACGTGGATGAGTATTAAATGAATCTCTGTCTCTATTTCCCCATAGATTATATCCTAAAAGATTCAAATATATACATAACTATCTATGGATGAATATACTGGAAATATCGGAAACTATGATGAAACGTATGCATCGTTTCACATAGATGTTCCGAAACACTATAACTTCGCCTTTGATGTGATTGATGCGTGGGCAAAACGCGACAGAAACCATCTGGCGATGATCTGGGTGAATCAGGCAGGGGAAGAGAAGAAGTTCACTTTCTGGGACCTGATGATTCACAGCAACGAAGCGGCAAACATCTTAATGAAGTTCGGCATCCAGAAAGGAGACCGCGTCATGCTGATGCTTCCAAGAGTCCCCGAATGGTGGATTCTTGTTCTCGGTATCTTAAAACTCGGTGCAGTCTACTGTCCGAGTCCGCACATGCTTACCGTGAAGGATATTGCCTACCGTATGAAGGTCGGCAACTTCAAGATGGTTATTACCGACCGCGAGAATATTGAAAAGGTCGATAAGGTCGCAGAAGAGTGCCCTGCGCTGCAGCTCCGCATGATTGTAGATGACGACCCGAACGAGCGTCTTCCGACACCGTGGATTGGATATCAGCATGAACTTAAGTATCCGGCACCGGTTGCAACCAAGCTTGTGCCGACTGCAGGACGCAAAATTCTTGCAACTGACCCGATGCTGATTTATTTCACATCAGGCACCACTAAGAATCCGAAAATGGTTCTGCATGATTATGCACACCCGCTCGGTCAGACGGTTACTGCCAAATTCTGGCATGACTTAACGGAAAAGGATGTTCACTTTACGGTTTCAGATACCGGTTGGGCAAAATGCGGCTGGGGTAAAATATTTGGTCAGTGGATTTGCGGTGCATGTATTTTTGTCTATGACTACCGCAGCAAGTTCCTTGCAACCGAACTTCTGCCGCTGATTGAAAAGTACGGCATTACCTCGTTCTGCTGTCCGCCCACAATTTACCGTATGCTTATTATCGCAGACTTAAAGAAGTTCTCCTTTACTGAGCTTCGTACCTGTACGAGTGCCGGCGAGCCGCTGAATCCTGAAGTTATCAGAATCTGGCGTGAGGGTACCGGCATTACCATCCGCGAAGGATACGGTCAGACTGAAACCTGCTGCTGTATTGCAACGCTTCCGGGCATGGAGATTAAACAGGGTTCCATGGGTAAACCAGTTCCGGGCTGGCATATTCAGCTCCATGACGATGACGGTCATGAAGTGCCGCAGGGAGAGACGGGAAGAATTGCTATCTCTCTTGAGCAGCGTCCGGCAGGACTTATCCGCGAGTATCTGGACAATCCTGAAGAAAATGCCGAGCAGTTTAAAAACGGCTGGTACTACACAGGCGATAAGGCCAGAATCGATGAGGACGGCTACTTCTGGTTCGTCGGAAGAAATGATGATGTGATTAAATCATCCGGCTACCGTATCTCTCCCTTTGAGGTCGAATCAACACTTCTTGAGCATCCGGCGGTCAAAGAGTCTGCTGTTGTGGGAAGTCCTGATGATATCCGCGGCGTTATTGTGAAGGCGTTTATTGTTCTTCACGACGGATACGAACCGTCAGACCGTCTTATCAAAGACATCCAGGACTTTGTAAAGCGGACTACTGCTCCGTACAAATATCCGCGTGCGATTGAGTTCGTCAAGGAACTTCCGAAGTCGTTCTCCGGCAAAATTAAACGCGGAGAACTTCGCGAAAGAGAACTTAAACGCTACGAAGAAGAAAATTCATAATTTTTTATACTCACTTTTTTATCAGATTTCGTTCAACACTTCGAAGAGCAAATGCCGGCAGCTGAAAAATTGAGACTCTTCGGTATTTTAGTGTGAACTAAAGTTTTTCAGTGTGTCGTTCATCCCAAAAGAGGGGGTGATATTCTTTCAGCGCGTAAGTTATCCCCAGACACGGATGTCGCTGATGACACACGGATGCGGCCTTCGGCCGCGTCGCAGGCAATGCCTGCGACTTCACGGAT